>CAJUKL010000044.1 GCA_910587195.1 uncultured Clostridia bacterium
TTGAAAGAAAGGTAGCAAAGAACTTTTGTGCAAAACTTCGTTTTGCTGCCGTGCGTTGGACTTGAATGGTTGTTGTAGCTGAACAACAACAGAGCACCATCAGTGAAAATCTTTCACTCTGTTCCGTTTGCAAAAGTTAAAGTTTTTGGTCAAGCTTTTTTCACTTACTTTCTTGAAAGAAAGTAAGCAAAGAACTTTTGTGCAAAACTAGCGTTTTGCTGCTGTGCGATGGACTTGAATGGTTGTTATAGCTGAATGACAACGGAACACCAGTTGTCAAAATTTAGAATCTGTTCCGTTTGCAAAAGTTAAAGTTTTTGCGCAAGCTTTTTTCAAAAAGCTTGCGAGAGTTTGAGTTGCAAAACGTCCGGTGGACGTTTAGAACCCACCGGAGCGAAACGTAGACAAAAGCTTTCAAGGTTTTAAGGTTTTATTTTTTCATCAAATAATTTGTAGTATTGCCAACCAGCTAGATAATCTATTTTTTCTTGTTCTTCTATTGTAATTTTTTCTTTATCTTTATAACATCCTTTTGAAAAAAAAGCACCTTTTGTTACAATAGGAAGTTCTTCTCTTATTTCATTTACATAATCATAGAGTGGAGAAAGCCCTTCTAATCCTAATAATTCGATTGTCATAGCACCTAAATAATAAGAGCTAATGATATTTCCCTCTGGTAAAAATAATTTTTGTTTGTTTTCTAATAACTTTGTGCTGTTTTTTGCACTTTGATTTTGCCAGATAAAATAAGGGGTTTCATATACATGAAGTCTTTCTTCTGCTGTTCCTTCAATATCAATATCATAGTCCAATATCTCAAAAAAGTCTGTTCCATTTGAAAAACCCGGTAAATGGTCCCCAAAATAAACCACAACTACAGGTTCTTCCAATTCTTCCAAAGCTGCTAAAAGCTTTGCAATAGAAGCATCCACATCTTTTACTCCATTAAAATAATTGTAAAGCATATTTTTTTCATTTGCTGTTAAAAAAATATCAGTATCAAAATTTTTGCTGGTATCATAATATTTATCTTGATAAGGGCCATGATTTTGTATTGTAACAGTAAAGGAAAACAATGGTTTTTCACTTTTTTCTATGTGCTGGTAAAGAGTATCTAATATCATGTCTATGGCAGCGTTATCCGTAATATAGCCACCTTTGCTTTGTTCGTAAGGATGAAAAGAAGCCAGATGAATAAAATCATCAAACCCAAAATAAGGATAAACATTAAACCGATTATAAAACCAATGGTAGCCAGGATGAATGGCTAGGGTATCATAACCAATTTGAGATAACCTTCTTGGTAACGCATCAAAATCTTTTCTAACAAAGTCATAAGAAGGAGAATTATTGTCTAGGCAGATGGTAGGACAAGCAGTCAATACATCATACTCTGTATCAGAAGTACCACCACCAAAATTTGGCACTACAATATGCCCTGCTATGGTATCTTCTTGACTAATAATTTTTTTATATTCTTCCATAGGGTCAATGTAGTTCGAAAAATCAAGATGGTCGTTTATACTTAAATCGGAATAGGCTTCTCCCATAATCATAATAATATTAGGTAAATTTTGCTGTTCTGCTATAGCAGGAGAATGTTCTGCTTGCGCATAGTTAAAACTATTGTAACCGTTTGGTTTTTTAATGGTCATTCTATTAATATTATGGAAAAAACAATAAACAAATCCTTTAGAATGATATTGATTGACAGAAAAATAAATATTGCCTAACACCGGATATTTATTATATTCTTTTTCATTGGCATACCATGCTTGATTAGCAAAAAAACCTCCCACCAGCACGGCAATCACACCAGCCACTCTAAATTTACGTTTCATTTTTTTATTTTTAAAAAAAACAAGGGTAGCAAGCAACAGCGCAAGAAATAAGCAAAGCATAGATTTTACTTCTTGCAACAGGCTTATATCAAAACCTTGCACAATGCCAAGCAATTCTCGTACTAATGTAATATCAGAAGGCATAACTGGGTCTTGCCGCATTTGTATTTTCATATTATTTGCAAATGTAAGGCTATAAAAAATTCCGCTTCCAAGACAAATACTAAAAAGGGTATGATTTGTAATAAAATACAAAAGAAGCATAAAAAAGAAAATGGGAAAGCAATTAAGCCAAAATAAAAAAGGATAATCTTTTAAATTTTGTTCAAAAAAGAATATCTGTTCTAATTCTGCTGCTGTATTTAAAGTAAATAAAAATTCTGTCAATTTAATGGAACAAAAACAAAGTAGTATTACAGAAAGAAAGTGTCCTATTTTAATTTTTTTCATTATCATTTCTCCTATTTTTATATCATTGGAAGGCTATTTGACGTTTTTTGTCAAATTTTTTTCTATAAGTTATGGTAAAGTATCAGCAAAAAAATGTAAACCCTTTATTAAATTAAAAAATCATAATTTTCTTTTTTTAAAAAAACTATTGACAAATGGTTTCCTTTATTGTATTATATCTCTTGTCTTAATTTTTAATCTTTCATTTGTGAGCATAGCTCAGCTGGATAGAGCGTCTGACTACGGATCAGAAGGCCGGGAGTTCGAATCTTCTTGCTCACGCTCAAAAAGATGTCATCATTTGTATGGCATCTTTTTTTTATAAATATACAGTTGTCAAAAATAAAGTTTGAGATTTTGGTTTGTTTGTCAAAAATAAAGTCTTTATCCCATTTTTTTGATAAATTATATACAATTTTATATTAATTTGTATCTATATTACATACAAAAATCACTTTTTGTCTTTTTTTTGTGTTAAGAAACCGTTAAGAAAATGAATTTTTTATCTCCTATTATTTCAGTCACAATAAAAAATTTCAGTCAAATAATTCACTATTCTATCATCATAGAAAAAAAAATAATCCCATTTTTCTATGTTTGACATGATAGTTTTTAAAAATAAATCTTCTCTAAATTCAAGGCAAAAACCATTTTAGATTGCAATACTTAGAACAAAAGCACAATTACAAAAATAAAAAAAATGAATAATCTAAAATATATTTTTCTTTTTATTATTGTTCATTTTTTATAACACTTTCAAATATAAGATTATAAAAATATACTTGCAAAATAAAAAAATACAATTAAAATAATAATTAGCTAGTATATTTTGAGCATTTGATACAGTTTTATCTATATAAAGAGGTGAAAGGAGCTCTTATCAAGCATAATACATTAAGAAAGTGTTAAGGAATTTATATTATTTTAATTTTTCAAATGCCTCAATTTAAAAACTTTAACAAATAAAAAGGGGGAAATAATATGCAAGTATTACAAAGTATTTATAATGTACTCTGGGGTGCTCCAATGTTAATTCTTTTGGTGTTAACACACTTAATTTTAACATTCCGCACTCGTTTTATACAAGCTAGTACATTGAGAGCAATCAAACTTTCTGTTACACCTGATACAGAAGCAAGTGGTGACGTTACTTCCTTTGGTGCACTTGCTACTGCACTTGCTGCAACAATTGGTACTGGTAATATTGTTGGTGTAGCAACAGCAATTGCTGGTGGTGGCCCTGGTGCAGTATTTTGGTGCTGGTTGACTGGTTTATTTGGTATGGCTACCAAATATGGAGAAGGTCTTTTAGCTGTAAAATACAGAGTAAAAACAGCAGATGGCACTATGTTAGGTGGACCTATGTATGCTTTGGAAAATGGTTTAAAACAAAAATGGCTTGGTGTTGCTTTTGCAATTTTTGCAGGCGTTGCATGTTTTGGTATCGGCAATATGACACAAGGAAATTCCATTTCTACTATGGTACAAAGTAACTTCCATGTATCTCCATATATTACAGGTATTGTTTTGACAGTGGGTACTGGCTGTGTTATTCTTGGTGGTGTAAAATCCATCGCAAAAGTTTGTGAAAAATTAGTTCCTTTGATGGCTGGTCTTTACATACTTGGTTGTATTATTATCTGTATTATGAATGGCCCTTATTTAGGAAAAGCTCTTAGCTTAATCATCAGCAGCGCATTTACAGAACAAGCAATCGCTGGTGGTATTGTAGGCGGCGGCTTAATGGTAGCTCTTCGTTCTGGTGTTTCTCGTGGTTTGTTTACAAATGAATCTGGTTTAGGTTCTGCTCCTATCGCAGACGCAGCAGCACAAACAAGAAACCCTGTTCGTCAAGCATTGGTTTCTATGTCTGGTGTATTCTGGGATACTATCGTTGTTTGTGCTATGACAGGTCTTGTACTTGTTTCCACTATCGTTAAAAATCCTGATGCCGCAATTAACCCTGCAACAAACGCACTTTATACAGGTGGCGACTTAACAACACATGCATTTTCTACCATTCCAGTAATTGGCCCTATCGTTTTAACTATTGGTTTGATTACATTTGCATGGTCAACTATTCTTGGCTGGTCTTACTATGGTGAAAAATGTTGGGAATATCTTTTAGGCAAAAAAGCGTTGATGCCTTTTAGAATCCTTTGGACACTCGTTGTATTTATTGGCTGTGTAACAGCACTTGACTTGGTATGGCTGATTGCCGACATCTTAAACGGCTTGATGGCATGGCCAAACTGTATTGCATTATTAGGATTAAGTGGTGTTATTGTTTCTGAAACTAAAAAATATCTCTGGGATGATAATATGGACGCATTCTCTGATGATGAAATGAAAGTAATTGATAATAAATAAAAAAAAGGCCCTTGCTTTAAAAAGTAAGGGCTTTTTTTTGTCAAGCTACTTCCAAAATAAAGCATAAAGCAATTGACCTTTGTATGCTCGTATGTTATATTATAAAATAAAGCGAGGTGAGAAAGTGGCTGCAAAAATGGGTAGACCAACGGATAATCCTAAAAATTTGTCTATCAAAATCCGCGCAACAAAAGATGACAAAGAACGATTATTATATTGTTGTAAAGAATTGAATAAAACACAATATCAAATTTTAATGGAAGGCTTAGAATTGGTCTATGAAAAAATAAATAAAGGAGTTTGTTTCCCGACTACCAATCAAACAAACTCCTAACACCAAAATATTGGGTACAAATATTATAACACAGTACCTTTATTTTGGCAAACGCAAAATTTGTAAAATAAAATTTTTTATCATGAATGTTTGCAACAAAAAAGTTGGTGAAAAAGATGACATCTAAAGCAGGTAGACCTATTGTAGGCAAGCCAAAGATAAACGACATTAAAGTCAGATTAGGTGATGCCATGCACAAAAATTTATTAGAATATTGTGTAGAACATGATACCATAAAAGTAGAAGCCATTCGGCAAGGAATTCAACTGTTACTGAATCAATAACACCAACTTTTATGTTTTTCATAAAAAGATTTTAGAAAAGGCTTGCATATAATATGCAAGCCTTAATTTATTGTTAAAGTCTTAAAAACAAAATAGATTTTAATCTTTAACTGTTAGTGTTCTGTTGTTGTTCCATTATAATCACTATTTGAGTTTAAAATATAGTTATTAAAGTTTTTTGCTAAACTTTTTTTCAAGAAAAGTGTGGGAACCTTTTTTCACTTGTGAAAAGTTTCTCCAGGTCTACGTTTCATTCTGGTCGGTTCTAAGCGAACGTCCACCGGACGTTCAGAACCCTCTTCAAAAACACGCTTGCAAGCGTAGAAGACCTTGAGAGCTCTGCTCTCAAACTCTCGCAAGCTTTTTGAAAAAAGCTTGACCAAAAACTTTAACTTTTGCAAACGGAACAGAGTGAAAGATTTTCACTGATGGTGCTCTGTTGTTGTTCAGCTACAACAACCATTCAAGTCCAACGCACGGCAGCAAAACGAAGTTTTGCACAAAGTTCTTTGCTAACTTTCTTTCAAGAAAGTAAGTTAGACAAGTTTTTTTTAGTTTATCAAAAGAATAAAGTTAATAAGAAGTTGATAAAAGTCAGAAGTTTCTGGAGGAACTTTTTTCACTTATGAAAAGTTTCTCCAGGTCTACGTTTCGCTCTGGTCGGTTCTAAGCGAACGTCCACCGGACGTTCAAAACCCTATTCAAAAACATGCTTGCAAGTGTAGAAGACCTTGAGAGCTCTGCTCTCAAACTCTTGCAAGCTTTTTGAAAAAAGCTTGACCAAAAACTTTAACTTTTGCAAACGGAACAGAGTGAAAGATTTTCACTGATGGTGCTCTGTTGTTGTTCAGCTACAACAACCATTCAAGTCCAACGCACGGCAGCAAAACGAAGTTTTGCACAAAGTTCTTTGCTAAGCTTTCTTTCAAGAAAGCGTCAAGAAAGTAAGAGTGAAAGGAGTTTTTTTATGAAAGAAAATAAAATTCCCAAAATTGGGATGAGAATGACAAAATCTGCGATTGCTGTTTTAATCTGTTTTTTTGTTCATATGATAAGAAAAGCAGAAGGCGACCCTTTTTATTCTATTATTGCAACTATTTTATGTATGCAACCACAAGTGGAAAATAGTCGAAAGGTGGCATGGAATAGAGTTGTAGGAACGCTAGTTGGTGCAGCAGTTGGTAGTGTTGTATTGTTGTTAGAGCAAAGTTTTATTCCTTATGACTGGTTACTTGTAAAGTATGTTGTAATTTCTTTTGCGATTATTCCCACAATTTATATTACGCTGCTTTTAAAAAAGCCTACAGCCTCTTATATTTCTTGTGTGGTACTGATGAGTATTACTATTGTACATAGTACAGATGCAAACTTGTTTGATTTTGTATACAATAGGGTTTTAGAAACAATAATTGGTATTTTGGTTTCTTTATGTGTCAATGTCATACAGTTGCCTAGAAAGCGTCAAAAGGATATTTTGCTTGTGACAGGATTAGATGGTTCTCTCGTTGGCGAAAATGGACAAATGGGGGGATATACCAATGTAGAATTAAACCATTTGATTGCAGATGGTGCCAATATTACGATTGCAACAGAAAGAACACCTGCATCATTGCTATCTGTATTGGGAAATATTAAGCTAAAATTACCCGTAATTGCTATGGATGGTGCTGTTTTATTTGATACAAATGAAAAAAGATATCTCCGTTGTCAAGCAATTCCAACAGAATATGCAAAAAAAATGTCCCACCTGTTGGAAGAAATGGATAAGCATTATTTTGTCAATTTGGTATTAGAAGATGTTTTATTGATTTTTTACGGAACTTTTCGGAATGAAGTGGAAGCAAAATTATATTTGGATATGAGAAAATCACCTTATAGAAATTATGTTTATGGAGAATTTCCAGAAGAAGGAGAAGTTGTCTATTTTCTTTTGGTAGACACTACAGAAAATATTGATAAAATAGAAAATAAATTAAAAGAACAGCCCTATGGGGGAGAACTTCTTTTTTTAAGGGATACCTCTGAAACGCCAGAAGGCTATTGTCATTTAAAAATCTATTATAAAAACGCCACAAAACAATTTATGGTGGAAAATTTAAAAGAACGTCTAGGAATTTCAAAAGTTGTTGCTTTTGGTAGCAATAAAAATGATATTCAAATGCTAGAGGCAGCAGATTTAAGTATTGCTATGAAAGATTCTATTGAAGAAGCAAAAGCAGTATCTGACTATGTTTTAAAAAAGCAAGATTTAGACACTGTAGCAAAAACAATGCGTGACATTTATGAGCCTCTTGTATGGGAAAAAGGATTACAAAAGTCAGAAAAAAAAGGTACATTATTGTAAAAAAAGGATGGAAAAGCATGAAGGAATATTTTTCAAGAACACAATTATTATTGGGAGAAGAAGGAATGGAAAAATTATATGCTGCGAAAGTTGCCCTGTTTGGGCTTGGAGGTGTTGGTTCTTTTGCAGCAGAAGCATTAGCAAGAAGTGGCATTGGACACCTTGTACTAGTAGATGGTGATGTTGTGAATGAAAGCAATATTAACCGTCAGTTGATTGCCACAACAAAAACTATTGGTCAATATAAAACAGAAGTGATGAAACAAAGAATTGGTACTATCAATCCAAATGCCATTGTAGAGGAGCATAGGTGTTTTTATCAAGCGGAAACAATAGATTTTACAGGCTTTGATTATATTATAGATGCGATTGATATGGTTTCTTCTAAACTGTTGCTGATTGAACAGGCAAAAAAGACAAATGTCCCGATAATTAGTTGCATGGGAGCAGGCAATAAATTAGATGCAACACAATTTGCAGTAGCAGATATTTATGAAACAAGTGTATGTCCGCTTGCAAAAGTAATGCGAAAAGAGTTAAAAAATAGAGGAATTAAAGATGTAAAAGTAGTATACTCCAGAGAGCCAGCAATAAAGACAGTTCAAAAACAATCAACCATAGGGAGTGTTTCTTTTGTGCCTTCTGTAGCAGGTTTATTGTTGGCTGGGGAAGTAATAAAAGATATTGTTAAAAAAAAGTTTAAATAAAAACTTTATCTTTTGTAAATAGAACAGATTCTAAATTTTAACCGTTGGTGTTCTGTTGTCATTCATCTAAAATAACTATTCATGTTCAACATACAGCAGCAAAACGCCAGTTGTCTACACTTCGTTTCAGTCGGTGCAGAACAAACGTCCACCGGACGTTCAGAACCCTCTTCAAAAATATGCTTGCAAGCGTAGAAGACCTTGAGAGCTCTGCTCTCAAACTCTTGCAAGCTTTTTGAAAAAAGCTTGACCAAAAACTTTAACTTTTGCAAACGGAACAGATTCTAAATTTTGACAACTGGTGTTCCGTTGTCGTTCAGCTATAACAACCATTCAAGTCCAACGCACAGCAGCAAAACGAAGTTTTGCACAAAAGTTCTTTGCTACCTTTCTTTCAAGAAAGTAAGTGAAAAAGCTTGAACAAAAACTTTAACTTTTGCAAACGGAACAGAGTGAAAGATTTTCACTGATGGTGCTCTGTTGTTGTTCAGCTAAAGTAACTGTTCAAGTCCAACGCACAGCAGCGAAACGCTAGTTTCGCACAAAAGTTCTTTGCTACCTTTCTTTCAAGAAAGGTAGTGAAAAAAGCTTGAGTAAAAACCTTAAAATACTAAATTTTATTTTCCAGTTACATATTGTCCAATGAAAAGAACTTCCTTTTGCTCATTTGCTGTATTTCTTGTAATCATATAAATAAATGGTCTATCTGCTCGAAAAACGGGTGGTATTGTCATATCTGTTCCTTGATACATCATGACTGTACCACTTGTTGCTTCTGTGCCATGTTCATTGACTATTATTTTGGTTTTTTGTATTACATTTGTAATAGGTTTTCCTGTTCCGTTTGCATACATAGCAGTGAAATCTGTATCATTTTGAAACATCGCTTGTATTCCCATTGCTTTTAGTGTTTCTGTTAAATCATAATTGTTTTCTATTTCAAATTTTGGAATGGTGATTTTTACATTCCTATTTTCTTGAAATTGCAATAATTTATGAATTGTTTTATTATCCAATGGCTGTTGGTTTCCTTTTTCTGGTAAAAAGAAATACATATTGTATTCACTATCACTATAAGGAAAACATAACATTTGCCAGCCATTTGCTTCACAATAATCAGCATATTCCGTTGTATTCATAAAATCAAGTTTGGATTCTGTATTGTCTATGTTGTAAAAAGAAGCACGTCTGGTATTTTCTTCTGAAAATTCACTTAACCAGCTACATTTAAAATAAATGGTGTTGATAAGAGCAACATCAAAAGTGGTATCTTCTATCAATTCTGGAATCATGCCCATTGTGGTTTCTTTTGCCCATGTATTGATGATTTGTACCACATCATCTTCTGGTGAAAATGTATTTATACTGCTATGCAGGTAGGTCTTTATCTTATTTTTAAAATTTTCGGAAAAATTGCTACCTTCTTTGCTCCATAAACTGTTTGCAAGATAAAGTGCTCCTTTATCATCTTGATAGTGTCCTTTTCTGTTATGCACTTTCCAAGTCAAAACTTCATTAGAAAAAAATTCATTCATCTTTTCCATAGAAGCATAACCGAGTACATTTAATATTTCCTGCTGCGTTTGTCCAGTTGTACCATTGGCTGCCATAGCTAATGCTATTTTTAAACTAATGGGGGAAACAACACCATTTTGATTTTTTTCAATGCTGTTTAGTAAAAAAAGGCTATTGCTAAAATCTAATTGTTTTTTTTCAGAATTTTCAGAAATAGAAGGTGTATTTGTAATTCTTATCACTTTTTTTCCATTTTCCTCTGTTTTTATAATGAAATGATTTAAAAAATCATATAAATAATTTATTTTTACATAAGATACACCATTTATATTTTGAAGGGCTTTGTTTGTTTTTATAGTTGTAAAATCATTAAACAATATTTCTTCTTTTTTTAAAAAATAATCTATTTTAATGCCATTAGGAAAACTTACTGTTATCATGGAGTTTGGAATATACACTACAGTTGCGCCAATTTGCTCTGCACATTCTCTTAATGGAATATAATAATCGTTATTTTCAGTATAGATAGGATTGTCTAATTTGGCATCCCTGCCCATATAAAATAAACCAGTATCTGTTTTTTCCATAGCGAATATGCTGCCATTTCCCATAAAACAAAAAGCTATTACTAATGCTGCAAAAAATCTTTTTTTCATTTTTGTACGCTCCTCTCAAAAAATGATATTAATGAAAGAATAGCATACTTTTATTACAACTTGTTTACTATGCTTTTACAAGTTTGATACAACTTCCATAGAATAACACTTTAGTGTGTCTGATATAGCACTATTTACTATATTCTATAGCAAAAAATGACATTCTGTTTAGATTTTTTAAATATTTTTTTATTTGATTCTTTTTTTGCTTTGTGCTATATTCACGATAAAGGCTTTATAAAAATACAATTCTTTTAATAATTTATTTCCTATTTTCTTTTTTCTTGCAAAATAGCTATTCAAAATTGATAATGTTTCCCATAAAATTTTGGGGATTTTGATATATTATATTGAAAAGTGGAATCGTATTTGTTATAATACTAATGTCAATCTTGTGTGTAAGGAAAAAAATGAAGGGGCTGTGTATCATGAGAAAAAAATTAAATAGTTTACACTTTAAAATGTTGGGAGGAATTTTATTACCTAGCCTTATTGTATTTGTTTTAACTGGTATGTTTATTACAAATTCTGTTGGAAAATCTACTCATCAGCTGATTGTGGAAAGATTATCAGCAGATGCCACTGCTGTTTCCAATGAAGCAAATGAGTTTTTTGCAAAACATATTGCAAAAGTAGAAGCGATTGCTGCTGATTGTACGATTGAACAAGAAATGTTAGAAACACCACCTAATGTTTCTTTTGCTGATACACCTCTGTTCCAGTCTGTATATCAAACACTCTCAAAACAACAATCCATTGATTCTGATACTGTATTAGCTGTTTTTGTTGCGGATGTTGATTCTTCGCAATTTATGATGTCTGATGGCTATGTTACTGGGCCAAACTATGACATTGCTTCCAGACCTTGGTATAATGCAGTAACGACAAATCAAACAGTAATTACATTACCTTATACAGATGTTAGTACTGGTAAAACTGTTGTAACAGTTGCTTCTCCTATTGTACAAAGTAATACAAGTAATGTTGTAGGCGTTGCTGCCATTGATATTAGCCTAGAAAGTATCTTTAGAATTATGAATAATTATAAAGTGGGAGAATCTGGTTTCCTGGTTTGTACAGGGCCAGCAGGAACAATTTTATATCACCCAAACAGCACTTATATTAATAAAAATATTTCAGAAACAAATCTTTCAGATGATATTAAACAGGCTGTTCTTGCCTCTCAATATGCGGATTATATTTTTGAGATAGAAGGCAAAGAATATTATGGTTCTTTGGCTGAAATTGGAGAAACAGGATTTATGGTATTAACTTGTATGCCAGAAAGTGAAGCTATGGTGGCATATCATAATACAACAAATCAAATTGAAGTTGCTTTTTTCTTTAGTTTATTAATTATTGCAATTTGTGTTTTTATTCTTTCTAAAATGATTATTAAACCTTTACGTTCTTTAAGAAATACAGCACAATCTATTGCAGAAGGTAATTTAGATATTACAATGGATATACATACTTCTGATGAAACAGGGCAAGTTGCAATCGCTTTTTCTAAAACAGTAGAAAAGCTAAAAAAATATATTGTTTATATTGATGAAATTGCAAGTGTATTAACACAAATTTCCCAAGGAAATCTTGTTTTTACCTTACAAAATGATTATGAAGGTGAGTTTTCTAAAATTAAAGATTCTCTTTTAGAAATCAGAACAAATTTAACCTCTACTTTAGGTCAAGTTGCATTATCTTCTAATAAAGTATTAGAAAATTCCATGCATATGTCTGACAATGCACTTTCTTTAGCACAGGGAGCAACAGAGCAAGCCAGTGCGGTGGAACAACTTGCAGCTTCTTTGGGTGATGTTTCTCGCCATGTAAGTTCTAGTGCAGAAAGAGCAGAAAATGCAAACCAACAAGTGATTTCTGTTGGAAAACATATTTCAGTAAGTGATGAAAAAATGAAAGAAGTTTTATATTCTATTCAACATATTAATGAATTTTCTTCACAGATTAAAGCCATTATTAAAACCATTGAAGATATTGCTTTCCAAACCAATATCTTGGCACTCAATGCAGCAGTAGAAGCTGCTCGTGCAGGAACAGCTGGAAAGGGCTTTGCTGTTGTTGCCGATGAAGTGCGAAATCTTGCAGGAAAAAGTGCAGAAGCAGCAAAAAATACAACGGAATTGATTGTGCGAACAGTAGATGCTGTTGCAGATAGTACAAAAATTGCACATGATGCAGCAGATGCAATGAATGAAGTTGTTGCAGGTGCAGATGCAATTATTTTGGAATTAAATGAAATTTCTAAAATGTCAATGGAGCAATCGAATGCGATTTCTCAAATTACCATAGGCATTGACCAAATTTCTTCTGTTGTTTCTACAAACTCTGCTTCTGCAGAAGAAACTTCTGCTGCGGTTAATGTACTTTCTTCACAAGCGAAAGTAATGGAAAAAGAAATTAAACGCTTTAAACTATCTTAACAATAAAAAAACCTTGAGACTTCGTCTCAAACTCTACTTCCTTTCTTGAAAGAAAGGAAGCGAAAGAACTTTAGCCGGAAACTTCGTTTCCTTAAAAATATTGATTTTATAAGGAAAAACGTTAGTTTTTCCAATAAAGTTTTTTGTCCAACTTTTTTTAAAAAGGTTGATAGGGTTCTGAACGTCCAGTGGGACGTTCGTTTAGAACCGACCGGAGTGAAGCGTAGACTGGGCAACACCCAGGGTTTTAACTTTATTGATAAACTGAACCTTGAAGATTTTTTCTTCAAGGTTTTGATTTTTTTAATAATTTATCAATATCTACTGTTTCACTTGCCTGATAAATAGCTTTTAGTAAAACAGCTAGAATTGGCCCAATAATCATTCCTAAAAATCCAATGCATTTTAAACCAATATACATAGAAATCAATATCAGTAAAGGGTGTAACCCAATTTGTGTACCAAGTATTTTAGGCTGCATAACTTGCCTCATAAAGTTTACGCAGTGATAAATAATAAGATAGCCTATTGCAATGGAAGAACTTCCCATAATCAGATAAATGACAGCGCCAGGCCATAAAATAAATCCGCTTCCAAAAAAGGGCAAAGCATCAATCAAACTAATAATAACACTTAAAAGCAATGCATAAGGAGAACGAAGTAAAAAAAGTCCAATGATACAAATAGTAAAAGTATAAAACATAAGAATACACTGTGTTTTGACATAGCCTAATATGGAATATTTTAAATGCTCTTTGGCTTCTTTTAATTGTCCTTCCAACAAAGTATGAAAATATTTATGGAAAAATGCAGAAATTAAGGCTTTGTCTTTGGTAAAAAAATAGGCAGAAATAAAAGATACAATCGTAACCATAATGATGTTAGGAATTGCTTTTAATAAATTAAAAGATTGGCTGCCACCACTCTGAATTAAAGAAGGCAATATTCCTAAAAGAACATTAAAAGAAGAATCTAAATAAGGACGTAAGTCAACAGGAAAATGTGCTACCATATTATCTACATTATGAGATATTTTTTCTATGGAATTTTGTAAATCATTAATATAAAATGGTAAGTTTTGATAAAAAAGTTGTGCTTCTGTATATAGTTTTTTCCATAGTCCTAATACAATAATAATAAAAAAACCAATTAAAAGCAAAATTGCTACAAGACTACCAATCCAACGGGGCAATTTTATTTTTTTTTCTAAAAAATTGACAAAGGGTACAAAAATTAAACTTAGTAGCCAGCCAATAAAAAATGGTGCGATAAAACGAAAAAGATAGTGAAAAAAAATATAAGTAAAACAGATGGTAAGCAGTAACATCATAATACGCTCAAGCAATAACTTGTTTTGTCTTAAAAATTCTCTCATAGGAAACTCCTTTCATTTTTTTAAAAATTCAACATAGAAATTGATTTTATATGAAATTATAATACAAATAAATAGCAAAAACAATTCTGTTTCTAAAAAAGTTGTGGTAAAATAATTTCAATAAAAAAGAAAGAAAAAAGAAAGAGGAACCATAATGAAAATAGTATTAACAGCATTAAATGCAAAATATATTCATACTGCATTAGCCCTTTATTCTTTAAAAGCATATGCAAAAGAATTTCAAAAGGATATTCTTATAGAAGAATATACCATTAATCACCAGGAAGATTTTATTTTACAAGAAATTTGTAGACATCAAGCAGAAGTTATTTGTTTTTCCTGCTATTTGTGGAATATCCACCAAATTAGTAGAATTGTGGATAATATTAAAAAAATATCACCCCATGTTATGATAATTTTGGGAGGCCCAGAGGTTTCTTATAATGCAGAAGAAACTTTAAAAGAAATTCCTGCGGATATAGTGATTCGAGGAGAGGGAGAAGTAACATTTTATGAAATTGTAAAAGGATTGCAAAATAATACTTTAACATTAGAAAAAATAAACGGTATTAGCTATCGAAAAGAGAATAGCATTTTTTCTAATCAAGATAGAGCACCAGTTGCTTTGGACGAACTTCCCTTTGTTTATGATGATATTACAGCATTTCAGCACAGAATTTTATATTATGAAACGCAGAGAGGTTGTCCTTATCGTTGTCAATATTGTTTATCTTCTATAGAGCAAGGAGTTCGTTTTCTTTCTATGGAAAGAGTAAAAAAAGATTTACAATTTTTTTTAGAGAATCATGTACCGCAAGTAAAATTTGTAGACAGAACATTTAATGCAAATGAAAAACATGCAAATGAAATATGGAACTATTTAATAGAACATGATAATGGTGTAACCAACTTTCATATGGAAATTACAGCAGATATTTTGACAGAAAAAAGCCTTTTTTTGCTTCAAAAGGCAAGAAAAGGACTATTTCAATTTGAAATCGGTGTACAGTCTACCAATGCAGACACCATAAAAGCAATTCAAAGAAATACACACTTTGAAACTTTAAAAATAATAGTAAATAAAATAAAAAGTTATGGCAATATTCATCAGCATTTAGATTTAATTGCAGGGTTACCTTATGAAGATTATGCTTCTTTTCGTCGTTCTTTTAATGATGTATATGCACTGGAGCCGGAACAGTTTCAACTTGGATTTTTAAAACTTTTAAAAGGTTCTGGATTAAGAAGGGACGCTGAAAAATATGGAATTGTTTATAGAAAAGATGCTGTTTATGAAGTACTTTATACAAAAGAATTATCCTATTTTGAAATTTGTCGCTTAAAACAAATAGAAGATATGGTAGAAACCTATTACAATAGTGGAAAAGCACGCTATGGTATTGCATATACTATAAAATTTTTTCCGACTCCTTTTGATTTTTATGAGGCTTTGGGAGAATATTGGCTTTCACAAAATTATCATGCAGTACAACACAGTAAAATGGAATTATATAGCATATTTTATGCCTTTGTGTCGCAAGCAGAAAATACAGCAGCATACAAAGAGGTAATAAAAGAGTGTTTAAAACTAGATATTTTTATAAATGATAATGTAAAAACTTTACCAGACTGGCTTCAAGAAAATGCAGAGGATAAACAAAAACGTTGGGAATATTTTAACAATGCAGAATTGATACAGCAAAAAGTACCACATTTGGCAGAACAAACACCAAAGCAACTTTCAAAAAGTTGCTATATTGGCTTTTTTCAATATGATGTGCTTTCTCCTCAAAAGGAAAAAAAGCAGACTGTCCTTTTATTTGATTATGCTAAAAAAGATGTTGTTATGCAGAAATATTTGTGTTATCGTTTAGAATAAAACGAATTTTAAAAAAACTCTATTTTCCTAGATATAAACAAAAATATTGGCAAGCCAAGTAAACAAGGGTTTAAAAAAAGGAGGATTTTGGAATGGAGCAAAAAGTAAAGGCAATCCTTGCTCTTTTAGATGAGCATTATGGGCCGGCTAAATGCTATTTAGACCATCAAAATGCATGGCAATTACTGATTGCAACTATATTAAGTGCACAATGTACAGATAACAGAGTCAATATTGTGACAAAAGATTTATTTCAAAAATATCGTTCTATCAAAGATTTTGCAGAAGCAAATACTGCAGAACTAGAGCAAGACATTCGTTCTACTGGTTTTTATCACAACAAAGCAAAAAATATTATTGCGTGCTGTCAAAAATTATTAATGGATTATGATGGAATTGTGCCATCGGATATTGATAAATTAACTTCTTTGGCGGGAGTAGGAAGAAAAACAGCAAATGTTATTCGGGGAAATATTTATGGAATTCCAAGTGTTGTAGTAGATACTCATGTAAAAAGAGTTTCAAACTTACTAGGTTTAACACAAAATAAAGACCCTGTAAAAATAGAATTTGATTTAATGAAGATATTACCACAAGACCATTGGATTAGTTTTAATACGCAAGTAATTGCACATGGCAGAAAAATTTGTATTGCAAGGCGTCCCCAATGTCAAAACTGCTTTTTATATCCTCATTGTTCTTACTTTCTTGAAAGAAAGTAAGCAAAGAACTTTTGTGCGAAACTAGCGTTTCGCTGCTGTGCTTTGGACTGGAATAGTTGCTTTAGTTGAACGACAACGAAGCACCAGCGACTAAAATTTAGAATCTGTTCTGTATGTAAAAGATAAAGTTTTGCTGAAAAATAGTTTATTTTTCTACTATTTTTCAGCGTTTTTTTATTTTTGTTTTTGTTGCAAAAAAAAGAAATCCGCCCTATAATGTATCAACAACCAAAAAAGGAGAGGAAAAAAATGGAGCAAAAACATTCTACAAAAGATGTTTTTAAAATGTCTATTCCAATATTTATTGAATTATTGTTACAGCTTTTAGTGGGAAATATTGACCAGATTATGATAAGCAGATATTCTGAAGCTTCTGTTGCAGCAATCGGAAATGGAAATCAAATTATGAATATCGTTATTATTGTATTAAGTGTTGTCAGCACAGCCAGCACAATTTTGATTTCTCAATATCTTGGAGCACAAAATAAAAGAAAAATTGCAGAAACTTGTAATGTTTCCCTTTTTGTAATTGCTATTTTTGGACTTTTAGCAGCTTTTTTTATTGCAATCGGACATAATACAATTTTTAGGTGGATAAAAATACCAGATGATATTTTAAAAGAAGCAGGATATTATTTAACTATTGTTGGTCTTTTTGTGGTGGTACAGGGAATTTATATGATGTTTGCGGCAATTTTAAGAAGTTTTGGCTTTATGAAACAAGTAATGTATGTTTCAGCTGTCATGAATCTAATTAACATTGCAGGGAATGCAATCCTTATTAATGGTTTGTTTGGTATGCCTAGACTTGGCATTATTGGAGCAGCGATTTCAACCAACATCAGTAAGCTAATAGGTTTAATCATTATTTATCAGTTGTTCCGCAGAAATATGGATATTCAGTTGTCACCTAAAATATTAAAGCCATTTCCAACACAAACTTTAAAAGATTTATTACATATTGCAATTCCATCTGGCGGAGAAGAATTATCTTATAATCTTTCTCAAGTATATATTTTAAAATTTATCAATCTTTTTGGGACTACTGTAATTGCAGCAAAAGTATATTGTAGCATATTAGCAAATGTGGCTTATGTTTATTCGATTGCATTATCACAAGCAACACAAATTATTGTAAGTTATTTAGTGGGTGCTAGAGAGTTTGAAAAAGTACAAAAACGTGTTTGGACAACATTAGCATATTCTATGTTTATTTCGTTAGGAATTACTGCAATTTTATATTTTAATGCAGATACAGTGTTCCGTATTTTTACAAGCGACCCGGAAATTATTGCTTTAGGCAAAAAAATATTATTTATAGAATTCTTTTTAGAGATTGGTAGAACAGTAAATATTGTAATGACAAAGTGTCTTTTAGCTGTAGGAGATGTTATTTTCCCTGTTATTGTCGGCATTATTTTTATGTGGTTTGTAGCTGTATTAGGTGGTTATTATTTTGGCATTTGTTTAAACATGGGGTTAGTTGGCATTTGGATTGCTATGACAATAGACGAATGTGCAAGAGGAATTTTATTTGTAATTCGTTTCCGTTCTGGAAAATGGAGTACAAGTATGTTAAAAGCTTCCAAACAAGCCTTACTTTCTTGAAAGAAAGTAAGCAAAGAACTTTTGTGCAAAACTTCGTTTTGCTGCCGTGCGACGGAGTTGAACGGTTGTTATGGCTGAACGACAACAGACTACCAGAGATAAAAAACGAAAATCTGTTCCGTGTGCAAAAGTTAAAGTTTTTGCGCAAGCTTTTTTCACTTACTTTCTTGAAAGAAAGGTAGCAAAGAACTTTTGTGCAAAACTTCGTTTTGCTGCCGTGCGACGGAGTTGAACGGTTGTTATGGCTGAACGACAACAGACTACCAGAGATAAAAAA
>CAJUKL010000045.1 GCA_910587195.1 uncultured Clostridia bacterium
GCTTTTTTTACGCTTTCTTGAAAGAAAGCTTAGCAAAGAACTTTGTGCAAAACTTTGTTTTGCTGCTGTATGATGGAGTTGAATGGCTGTTTTAGATAAATGACAACGCATCACCATCGGTTAAAATTTTCGTTCTATTGCGTTAGCAAAAGAAAAAGTTTTTGGTCAAGCTTTTTTCAAAAAGCTTGTAGGAGTTTGAGGGCTAGCCCTCAAGGTTTTCTACGCTTGCAAGCGTGTTTTTGAAGGGGGAAAATGTCCGAAGGACGTTTGGGGGAAACTTTTCACAAGTGAAAAAAGTTTCCACAAGAATTTCCGATTTCTGTTAAGTTCATAATAAACTATTTTTTTATTTTTAAACTCAAATTATTATATTTTTTATGCGATTCCATACTATAAAAAACAGTTGACTTTATAATAGAATATTGCTAAAACAAATGTTTTGCATTTTTTTAAATTTTATGATATGCTAATAAAAGGAAGATTTTTAGTTTTGGGTGTGAAGTATGGTGGGACAAGCAGGAAACAGTGGGGCTGTACTGCTTTTTTGTATTTTTTGGAATGTTTTTGTAAATACTAAAAACAAAAAGAAGTTGTCTTGAAAAAAATGGAGAATGAAGAAAGGAGATTTTTTATGTTTCAAATTGGCGAAAAAATTGTTTACCCTATGTATGGTGCTGGTATTGTAGAAAGTATTGAACAAGACTTTCATGGTACAAAATTAGAAATGTACTATATCATACAAATCCCCAAAAATAATTTAAAAATCCGCCTGATTGCCAATAAATCAGAGCAGCTGGGTGTAAGAGCAGTTGCAAACAAAGAGGAGGTTGAAAAAGCATTAGAACATGTTGCTGCCAAAAAAATTGTGATGCCGGAAAATTGGAGCTTACGCTACAAAGATAATTTAGAAAAATTAAAAACAGGCAGGTTAGACATGGTAACAGAAGTGGTAAAAAATCTCAATGAAAGAGAAAAAAGAAAAAAACTTTCTAGTATTGAAAAGAAATTATTAAACACTGCAAAGCAAATTGTTTTGAGTGAAATTATATATTCTTATGAAATTGATACGGAAAAAGCAGAAGAATTACTTGCAAATTTGGTATTGAATTGTTAATATCTTTATAACACAATTTATGGGGGAGGTGAGAAGGTGAAAAGATTACTGGGAGTTGTAATCAGTTTGATTGTGACAGCAGCATTTTTTGTGGTATTTCATTTTTTGTATTTGTTAGATTTGTTTCATATCAATTATATGTTGCCGTTTTATGTACCTGCAGTAATATCTGTTATTCTTGGACTCATTTTTTATTTTCTTTTATCTTCTACTGTTGCAAATAAGATTATGGCACAAATGGCAAAAACAGAAGAAAAACTGGTAAAAATGAATCTAAAAGAATTGAGCTTTAGTTTGCTGGGCTGTATCATAGGTCTTGCGATTGCTAATTTAATTGGAATTGCTTTTACAGGCTTTGGTCCTTTGGGAACAGGTATTATTATTTTACTAAACATTGTATTAGGTTTTTTAGGTTTTCGTGTGGCACGCAAAAAGAAAGATGAAATTAATGTTAGTAATTTAAAAAATGTATTGGCAAATCCAGATTCTAAAAAAAATGTAGTTGTTTCTGGCAGACCTAAAATATTAGATACAAGCGTTATTATAGATGGTAGAATTTTAGATTTACTGCAAACGGGCTTTATTGAAGGAAAAATATTGATTCCTAATTTTGTTTTAGAAGAACTACGTCATATTGCCGATTCTTCTGATTCCTTAAAAAGAAATAGAGGAAGACGTGGCTTAGATATTTTAAATGAAATTCAAAAACAGCTTTCTGTACCAGTGGAAATTGTAGATTATGACCCAAAAGAAGCACTGGAAGTGGATACAAAATTGTTAAAAATGGGTGAAAAAATGGACGCTTTTGTTGTTACAAATGATTTTAACTTAAATAAAGTGGCAGAATTTCAGGGCGTTCGTGTTTTAAATATTAATGAGTTAGCAAATGCAATTAAACCTGTAGTATTGCCGGGAGAAGAAATGCAAGTAACGGTAATCAAGGCAGGAAAAGAAAATGGACAAGGTATTGGCTATTTAAATGATGGTACAATGATTGTTGTGGAAGGTGGAAACCGTTTTATTGGTGAAACAAAAAATGTTGTTGTGACAAGTGTTTTGCAAACAGCAGCAGGCAGAATGATATTTACAAAAATCGCAGTTGCGGTATAATAGAAAATAAGAAAGGCATAGAAAAAAATTGCTATGCTTCAGCTTGTCAAAAAACCTTGAGACTTCATCTCAAACTCTACTTCCTTTCTTGAAAGAAAGGAAGCGAAAAAACTTCAGTCGGAAACTACGTTTCCTTAAAAATATTGATTTTATAAGGAAAAACGCTAGTTTTTCCAATAAAGTTTTTTGTCCAACTTTTTTTTAAAAAAGTTGGTGGGTTTGGGCAAAGCCCGAGGTTTTAATTTTTTTGACAGACTGGGCATAGAAAAAAATTGCTATGCCTTTTTTTGAGGAGTTAATGATTTTGTCAAATAATGTATGGTTTTATTTGGAGGAAACACATGAACAAAAAAAAATATTGTTCTGCCGTGATACCGGCAGCAGGAACAGGTATCCGCATGGGAACAGAAATCAAAAAACAATTTCTAAAATTGGGAGAAAAAGAAATTATTACTTGGACAATAGAAAAATTTGAGCAATGTCATGAAGTTGATGAAATTATATTGGCAACAGCAAAAGATATGATAGAGTTGTTGACACAAATTGTAAAAAGGGAAAATTTTAAAAAAGTGTCTGCCATTGTAGAAGGAGGAACAGAAAGGCAACATTCTGTTTATGCAGGGCTTTGTGCAACAAAAAAAGAGGCAGAAATTGTAGTAGTACATGATGGAGTACGTCCTTTTGTAACGGTGGAAGATATTACAAAAACGATTGTGGCAGCAAAACAAAAAGGAGCTTGTGTATTGGGGGTAAAGGCAAAAGATACTGTCAAAATTTGTAATGCACAAAATGAAATTGTCACAACACCAGAAAGAAATTTTGTTTGGAATATACAAACACCACAGGCATTTCAAAAAGAAATTTTAGTAAAGGCATTTCAAAGAGCAGAAAAAGAAAACTTTGTTGGTACAGATGAATCGGTGTTAGCAGAAAGAGATGGCAATGTGGTTTTTGTAGTAGAAGGACATTATGAAAATATTAAAATTACAACACCAGATGATATGATAATAGGAGAAGCATTTTTAAAAAAGGAGAAATTATGAAATCGGTAATCATTTATACAGATGGTGCCTGTTCTGGCAATCCTGGTGCAGGAGGATATGGTACAGTGTTATTATATGGCACTGCTAGAAAGGAATTGTCTGAAGGTTATCAAAAGACAACAAATAATCGTATGGAACTGTTGGCGGTGATAAAGGGGCTGGAGGCGTTAAAAGAACCTTGTCAAGTGACGCTTTACAGTGACTCAAAATATGTGGTGGATGCCATAGAAAAAGGTTGGGTCAAAAAGTGGCAAGCCAATGGCTGGAAAAGAAATCAAAAAGAAATGGCATTAAATGTTGATTTATGGGAAAGAGTATTACCATTATTAGAAAAGCATAGTGTTAAACTGATATGGGTAAAAGGGCATGCAAATAACAAGGAAAATGAACGATGTGATTTTTTGGCACGACAAGCGATTGCAAACGGTGCGAAAAATATTGACTTAAGTTAGGTAAAACAAAAAAGACTAGAAAAGATTAATGTTTTTGGAAAAAATTAACTTTTTTCAGAAATATTTGTTGACAGATTAGAAAATATATGATACCATTGAATATGTTATATGTAAGTAAGCATTTTTATCTATGTAGGAGGATTTTAACATGAAAAAAGGTACAGTAAAATGGTTTAATGCAGAAAAAGGTTTTGGTTTTATTTCCGTACCTGGTGAAGATGATGTATTTGTACATTTCTCTGCAATCCAAGCAGAAGGTTACAAAACACTTGAAGAAGGTCAGGAAGTAGAATTTGAAGTTGTTCAGGGTGCAAAAGGCCCTCAGGCAGCAAATGTAACACGTGCTTAATCAATTATCGTATAGTTCATACATGCTTTGGCATTGAAATATATATATAGGTTATGCTCTTATGCCTTTCATAGTTATTATGAAAGGCTTTTTATATTGATTTTGATATTGCGGTTTTAAATACCCTATGGTAAAATATAAAGAATTTTATGTGAAAAAATAAAATGCAGTAAAGAGGAGTAATGAAAAATGAAACAAACGATAGAACAAATTAGAAATGTTGCAATTATTGCCCATGTTGACCATGGCAAAACAACATTAGTAGACCAACTTTTAAAACAAAGCGGCATTTTCCGTTCCAATCAGGTAGTACAAGAAAGAGTTATGGACAGCGGGGATATTGAAAGAGAACGTGGTATTACAATATTATCAAAAAATACAGCAGTACATTATGGTGACATTAAAATAAATATTATTGATACACCTGGACATGCTGATTTTGGTGGAGAAGTAGAGCGTGTTCTAAAAATGGTAGATGGTGTGGTGCTTGTTGTAGATGCCTTTGAAGGCCCTATGCCACAAACAAAATTTGTACTCAGAAAAGCATTAGAATTAAATTTACCAGTTGTGGTATGCCTCAATAAGGTTGACCGTCCAGAAGCAAGACCAGAAGCAGTGATTGATGAAGTATTAGAATTATTTATGGAATTAGATGCAAATGACAATCAATTAGATTCTCCTTTTGTATTTGCGTCTGCAAGAAGCGGTGTTGCAACATTAGACCTCAAGGAAGAAGGAAAAGATATGACACCACTTTTTGAAACCATTATAGAGCATATTCCAGCACCAAGTGGAGATTTAGAAGCACCATTACAGGCTTTAATCTCTACTATAGACCATAGTGAATATGTGGGAAGAATTGGAATTGGTAAAATTGGAAATGGTACAATTCATGTTAATGATGAGGTAGTCATTGTAAACATGCATGACCCAGAAATGCAAAAAAAAGTAAAAATTACAAAATTATATACTTTTGAAGGATTACAAAGGCAGGAAGTAAAAGAAGCAGGTGTTGGCGAAATTGTTGCTATTTCTGGTATGGAAGATATTATGATAGGAGATACTATTTGCTCCCCAGAAAAACCAGAAGCATTACCTTTTGTTAAAATTTCAGAACCAACCATCTCCATGAATTTTTCTGTGAATGATAGTCCTTTTGCAGGTACAGAAGGAAAATTTGTTACATCAAGACATATTCGGGATAGACTTTATAAAGAATTAAATACAGATGTCAGCTTACGTGTGGAGGACACAGACACACCAGAATGTTTAAAAGTTTCAGGACGTGGAGAGTTGCACCTTTCTATTTTGATTGAAACCTTAAGAAGGGAAGGATTTGAATTTCAAGTTTCTAAACCAGAAGTATTGTTTCATGAGGAAAATGGCAAAAAATTAGAGCCTATGGAAAATGTAACGATTGATGTGCCAGAGGAATTTGTGGGAAACGTTATTGAAAAATTGGGAAGCAGAAAAGGCGAAATGACAAATATGTATCCATCTAAGGGAGGTTATACACGTTTAGAGTTTAGTATTCCTGCAAGAGGCTTAATTGGTTATAGAAATGAATTTATGACAGATACCAAAGGAAATGGAATTTTAAATTCTGTGTTTGACAGTTATCAGCCATATAAGGGGGAAATCCCCATTCGTTCCCAAGGATCCCTTGTTGCCTTTGAAGATGGGGAAGCGATTACCTATGGACTTTATAATGCCCAAGAAAGAGGCGATTTGTTTATTGGTGCTGGAGTAAAGGTATATGCAGGTATGATTGTAGGACGAAATGCAAGACCAGAAGATATGGACATTAATGTTTGCAAAAAGAAACAGCTCACAAATACAAGAGCGTCTGGTTCTGATGATGCTTTGAAATTAACGCCACCCATTCAAATGTCATTAGAGCAATGTCTGGAATTTATCAATGATGATGAATTGGTGGAAGTAACACCACAAAGTTTACGTATGCGTAAAAAAGTATTAGATGCAGGATTAAGAAGAAAAATACGAATTCATGGATAAAAATGTAGTAGGATAGAGTTATGATTGAGGTGCTTTTATGGCGAAGAAAAAAAGTGGTTCTTTTGTAAAACAAGCGGCAATATTGGCTTTTGCAAGTATTATGGTAAGATTTTTGGGATTTTTATACCGGATTCCTATGACAAATATGATTGGAAATACCGGAAATGCTATTTATACTGCAGGCTATTATATTTATACATTTCTGCTGATATTATCATCGGCAGGATTGCCCGCAGCCATTTCGAAAATGGTTTCCGAAAGATTGGCAGCAGGAGAATACCGCAATGCACATAAAGTATTTCAAATTTCATTATTGCTTTCTGGAACACTTGGTTTTTTCTTTATGATGTTAATGTTTATTTTTGCAAAACAAATTGCTGCTACTTTTGCACATTCTCCAGAAAGTTATTATTGTATTTTAACACTATCACCAACCATATTTATTGTGGCAATTATGTCTGTATATCGGGGATATTTTCAAGGCATGAATACCATGCTGCCAACTGCGCTATCTCAGATTGTGGAACAAATTTTTAATGCTTTTTTTAGTGTTTATCTTGCCTATATTTTACTTGGATATGGTGTAGACAGAGCAGCAGGACAAAAAAACATTGTAATGGGGGCAGCAGGTGGTACAGCAGGTACAGGAATTGGTGCCCTTGCTGGCTTGCTTGTTATTATGTTTTCTTATACCCTTTTAAAACCAGTATTATATAAAAAGACAAAATATGATAAAAATAGAGAAACAACAGAAACAGGAATGGAAATTGCAAAAATATTGTTTTGTACTGCAGCACCAATTATTGCAGGTACTGCAGTATTTAGTATTACAAATTTAATTGATACCAATATGGTTCAAATTATATTAGAAAATTCAGGCTATACTCATGAACAAGCACAAGATTTATATGGTCAGTTATCTGGAAAATATGTGACTTTAACAACATTACCCATTTCTATTTCAACTGCGGTTGCAACTGCTGCAATACCAAGTATTGCAGCCTCTATGAGATTACGACAAAGGCAAGAAATTAAAAGAAAAATGAATCTAACTTTGCGTGTTTCTATGATTATTTCTGTTCCAGCTGGGGTTGGGCTTGGTGTGCTGGGTGAGCAAATTGTACAAATGCTTTTTCCCAAAGCACCAGATGGTGGTATTCTTTTGACAGTAGGTTTTGCGTCTATTATCTTTTTAGCTTTGTGTCAAACTGTAACAGGTGTTTTGCAGGGAATTGGTCGTGTCAAAGTGCCAGTTGTGGGCGCAATTTTGGGTGCGATTGTTAAAGTGATTTTAAATGCTTTGCTTATTAGAATCCCCTCTATTAATGTTTTAGGAGCGGTTTTGTCTACCACAGGCTGTTATGCAGTTGCTTCTATTTTTAATTTGATGATGCTCTCTCACATTATGCGTGTACGAATTGATTTATTAGCTTCTTTATTTAAACCTTTGCTTGGTTCAGCGGTTATGGGTGGGGTTTGTTTTGCTGCTTATAAAGGTCTTTTTGCATTGTTAAACAGTAATACTATTGCTACATTGCTTGCAATTTTGCTTGCAATCATTGTTTATGGTCTGGTTATGCTTTTGATTGGAGGCATTAAAGAGGAGGATTTGCGCTCAATGCCTATGGGTGGCAAATTAGTACGAATGTTTAAAATGTATGGTTTAATATAATAAAAATACATTTTCTTATATTTTTATGCCATTATTTTATGATAAAGTGTAAAAAAGATTGAAATAAATTGTTAAATATGCGATAATAAAGACAATGATATATGTAGAATGATAGAGGAGGTGTTTTTTTTGCAAAACGACCAAGATAGACGAGCGGAATTAAGGCCATATATTGAAATATTATCTTTCTGGGGAGAAAGCATAGAAGACTATTTATTTTTATTAGACGTAAGAGAAGAAAAATTTTATTTTTCCTCTTGTATTTGGGAAAAATATCCTTTACCATTTATGGACATTTATTTTGGAATGGAAGATTGGATTTCTATTATAGATGTTAGAGATAGAGATAAAGTTGCAAGAAGTTTGGAAGAGGTCAAAAGCGGTAAAATAGACCAGGTGTCTATGGAATATCGTATGATTGATAGAAAAGGTGTGTCTGTTTGGGTAAATTGTGTGGGAAAATGCCTTTCTTATGAAGATGGAAAAGCAAGTATTATTGTAGGCAGTATTTCAGAAAATGTAGTCAGCAAAAAAATAGACCAATTAACTGGTCTGCAAAATCAAACAGTATTAGAAAAGGTTTTTCAGGATATTTTTCAAAAAGGAGAAACAGGTTGCTTTTTGATGTTGGGCATCGACGATTTTAAAAATGTAAATGATAAGTATGGCAGAAAGTTTGGCGATGAACAATTAAAAAAATTAGCAGAAATTATTGACAAAAATTTAGACTATGATAGTCAGCTTTATCGTTTAGATGGTGATAAATTTGGGATTAATTTAGTAGGATATAGCAAAGAAAATGCAAAAGCGTTTTATAATAGAATACAGACAGAATTTTCTATTCAAACCTATAGCACTGTTTCAGCAGGTGCAATTACTTATCCCATAGAAGCAGGTAATTATCACAATCTATATCAGTATGCAGAGGATGCATTAAATCAGTCGAAACAACAAGGAAAAAATAAATTGTCTTTTTTCTCTATTGATGATTATAAAGGTCATCTTTTCTTTATTGATTTAAAAGAAGAAATTTTAGAAAGTATTAAAAATAACTTTGAAGGATTTTATATTTATTATCAGCCAGTGGTTAATAATGCAGATGGTATGTTAGTAAAATCAGAAGCCTTAATGCGTTGGCGCTCCAAGCAATATGGGGAAATTAGTCCGGTTGTTTTTATTCCTATTTTAGAGCAAACTGGTATGATATTAGAGGCAGGAAAATGGATTTTAGAAAATGCCATGAAACAATGCCGGGAGTGGAGAGAATTTTTACCAAATTTTCGCATGAATATCAACCTTTCTTACATACAGTTAAAAGACAAAAAATTAATGGAAATTGTATTTGATGCTTTAAAAAAGGCAGACCTTCCAGGAAGCGCAATTATATTGGAAGTAACAGAAAGCATACAATTACAAGATTATTCTTATTTTAATTTACTTTTTTATCAGTTAAGCAAAAAAGGAATACAAATTTCGATTGATGACTTTGGGACAGGATATTCTAGTCTTGGTTATTTAAAAGAATTAAGAGTAGATGAAATTAAAATTGATAGATGTTTTGTAAAATCCATACAAGAAGGTGGCTATAATGCGCACTTAGTAAAAAATATGATTGAGTTAGCACATAGTGTCAACATTCGTGTTTGTGTGGAGGGGGTGGAAACGTTTGAAGAACGTACCACATTGCAAAAATTATTTCCAGATGTTATACAAGGGTATTATTTTGGAAAACCAGAAACACCTGATAATTTTTATGAAAAATTTGTTTTGATTGCTAAAGAAGGAAAGCCAATTGTAGATGATGGAGAAAGAAAAATTGTTTCTGAACATAATAATTTGCTAAAAAAGAATAGCCAAAATTATCAAAATTTGTTAGATGAATTAAATGAAGTTATTTATGTTTGCGATGCAGAAACGTATGAGTTATATTATGTCAACAAAATAGGAAAAAAATTGACTGGTGTTTATGATTATACTGGGAAAAAATGTTATGAAGTATTTCAAAAAGGAAAAAAAGGAAAGAAAGTATGCGAACATTGTGAGGCAAACGGCTTGCAACAGGGAACCTTCCATACAAAAATTGAAAAAGCAAAAGATGTTGAATTTGTGGTAAAAGAAAAATTGATTTTGTGGGATGAAAAACCAGCCCGTTTAGAGGTTATAACAGATAATAGCAGCGAAAAATGGTAAATTTATAATAACGAGAGGTCTTTTATAAGGCCTCTTTTTTTATTGGTATTTTTGTATAAAATAAATAAAATAACAAAAAAAAGAAATATTAATATATAATAATTTTTATTTTATTGTGTTAAATCTATGTTAATACTGTTGAATTTTAGCAATAAAAGTGTTAAATTGGGTTTATTTAGGTAGTTTTCTATAAAACGGAAAAGGAAAATGGTGGGGGTTTTATAAGAAAAAGGAGGAGTATATGAGTTACGTAGACATTATTATTCCATTTGTAGGTGGTCTGGCACTCTTTATTTATGGCATGCAGATTATGGCGCAAGGCTTGCAAAATGCTGCCGGCTCTAAAATGAAACAGCTTTTAAAAGCACTAACACAAAATAAAGTAATGGGTGTTTTATTGGGAGCTGTAGTAACAGCAATTATACAAAGTTCCTCCGCTACAACAGTTATGGTGGTTGGTTTTGTAAATGCTGGTTTAATGGATTTGACACAATCTATGAGTGTTATTATGGGTGCAAATATTGGTACTACTGTAACGGGTTGGCTGGTTTCCAGCGTGGAATGGGCAAAGTTTTTAAGTCCAGCAGTCATTGCACCTGTTGTGCTTATGGCGGGTGTTGTGATTATGATTACTGCTAAAAAAGTAAGCCACAAGGAAATATCATCCATTATTATTGGGTTTGGTGTGTTGTTTATCGGCATTGAAATGATGTCTGATGCGGTCTATCCTTTGCGGGAATCAGAAGTATTTAAAACTTTGTTTATTACTTTAGGAGATAATCCACTTTTGGGTATTTTAGCAGGTGCTACAGTAACCGCTATTATACAAAGTTCTTCTGCTTCTGTGGGTATTTTACAAACTTTGGCAGCTTCTGGACTTGTGCCATTTGATGCCGCTGTTTATATCATTATGGGACAAAATATAGGTACTTGTATTACGGCGATGCTTTCAGGAATTGGAACAAGTCGAAATGCAAAATGTGCTTCTTATATGCATTTATTGTTTAATATTATTGGTACTGTTTTATTTAGTATTTTAAGTATTATATATTTTAAAATGTTAAATCCACAAGCAGGATTCGGTACCATATCTCAAACACAAATTAGTATTATTCATACTATATTTAATATTGCAACAACAGCATTACTATTTCCATTTTCAGGATATATTATTGCTTTGGCAAAAAAAATCAACCATGCATCTGTACAGGAAGAACAGGACGAAAGCGAATTGGTGCATTTGGATGACCGTTTGTTAGAAACACCAAGTTTTGCAGTACAAAGTGCTGTATTAGAAGTAGTGCGTATGGGATATATTGTAGAAAAAAATTTAAATACAGCAGTAGAAGCTTTATTACAACATGATTCTAAAAAAATCGAAAAAGTACGAAAAAGAGAAGTAACCATTAATAATTTGTGTCATAGTATTTCAGATTATCTTGTAAAAATTTGTAATACCCATATTAATGAAGCAGAAAATTCTGTGGTAACTTCTTTATTAGCTGTGATTACAGATATGGAAAGAGTGGGCGACCATTGTAAAAATATGGCAGCTTGTGCAGAAGCATTGGAAAAAGATAATGTATTTTTTTCTGATTCAGCTGTAAAAGAATTACTGGAAATGATTGAAAAAACAAGGACAAGCTATGATAGTGCTTTAAAAGCCTTAGAATATTCTGATACAAGTTATGCGTATGATACTGTACGTGCAGAAGATATAGTAGATGATATGGAGGATAAATTGCGTGCAGGACATATTACAAGATTAGCTAATAATCTTTGTAATGTTCGTTCTGGAGTAAGATATTTGGATATTTTGACAAATTTAGAACGTATTTCTGACCATGCTATGAACATTGCACAAGTAGTAATTAATGAAAATAGAAAAGCACAACATTTCCATGAAGTAACAGAATAATAGAAAGGGAATGAACCCATACTATTGTCGAGGTGATAGTCATGACAAAAAAGGAAAATAAAAAAGATACCGTATCTGGAAGTGATTTATATCAAATTCGTCAAAATGCACAGTATGATTTAGAAACAGGTAAATCAGAACCTAACAATAATATTTTTTGGCAAGAAAGAAGTAATCCTTTAAGTAGTAAAGGGAACTAAACCAAAAAGCCTTTGAGAATTTCTCAAAGGCTTTTTATATCACATAATATGATGTAAAATAATATCACATAATATGATATTATAATAGCTAAATTGTATGGGTACAATTTAAAAAAATAAAATTTACATCTTAAAAAAACGGAAATTCATATTTTACATTGCCCTATTTTGTTATAGTATATTATGGAAAATAGATAAAAAAATAGATATAATAAAAGGAGTGGAGAGTATGAATCACACAACAGTAGAAATGACAATAACAAAAAAATTAACAATCAATGCGATGTGTATTGCATTGACATTTGTTGCAACAGCATTTATCAATATTCGCTTGCCAATTATGGCAAATGGAGGACTTGTACATTTGGGAAATGTACCTTTATTTTTGTCAGCTATCCTATTTGGTAAAAAAACAGGAGCAGTCGCAGGTGCTTTTGGTATGGGACTCTTTGATTTACTTTCTGGTTGGACAGCTTGGGCACCCTTTACTTTTATAATTGTAGGAATAATGGGATATGTTGTAGGTAGTATTGCAGAGAAAAAAACAACATTGTGGTATAGCGTTGCCGTCCTAGCAGCATTACTGATTAAAATAATAGGTTACTATATTGCTGAAGTTATTCTTTATCAAAATTGGGCTACGCCTTTGATGTCTATTCCGGGTAATATAATACAAGTTGTGGTAGCAGGTGTGATTGTAGTACCAACAGCAGTTGCATTACGAAAAACATTGACAAGGCAAATAGGAGGTTTGGAAAAATGAATAAAATGATGCTTATGACAGCAGGGCCAACACAAGTAAGGGAAAACGTGCGTATGGCAAGAAGTACAATCACAATGAGTCCTGATGAGGATGTTTCTTTTTGTGAATATTATAAACAACTTTGTGATAAACTAGCACGGTTTTTTTATACAAAAAATACATTTTACATACTAAGCGGAGAAGGAATTTTAGGACTAGAAGCAGCTTGCGCCTCGCTGACAGAAGCAGAAGATAAGGTTCTTGTACTGGACAATGGAATTTTTGGAAAAGGTTTTGCAGATTTTGTAAAAATATATGGTGGTAAACCGGTTCTCTATACAGTAGATGATAAACAGCCCATTGATGTACAAGCATTGGACGAATACTTAAAAGAAAATCATGACTTTAAATATGCAACATTAGTGCATTGCGATACACCAAGCGGAATGCTCAATGATGTGGAAAGTATCTGTCCTGTATTGAAAAAATATAATATATTGACGGTGGTGGACAGTGTTTCTGCAAGTTTTGGAGAGCCTCTGAATGTTGACAAAGCACAGATTGATATTCTTTGTGGAGGTTCTCAAAAGGCACTTTCTGCACCAACTGGTTTAACCTTTTTAGGGGTCAGCGATATGGCAATCGAAACAATGAAAAACAGAAAAACGCCGATTGCTTCCTTTTATGCGAATATATTATCTTTTGTGGATTACTATGAAAAAAAATGGTTTCCTTATACAATGCCCGTTAGTGATATTTATGGCTTTGGCAGAGCATTAGAAAATGTCATAAAAGATAAGCATATTTTTGTGCGACATAAAAAAATTGCAAGCGCTACCAGAAAAGCGATTACAGCAGCGGGTTTAAAAACGTATATCAAAGCGGGATTTTCCAACACCGTTACAGCGATTATGGTGCCAGAAGGCATTGATGCAAAAGAATTATTGCAAAAAATGAGAGAGCATAATATTATGATTTCGGGCTGCTTTGGAGAGTTGGCTGGAAAAGTTATCCGTATTGGACACATGGGAGAAAATGCAGATGTAGCATATATGCTGGAAACTTTAATTGCATTAGGTGAGGTTTTGGAAGAAATGGGCGTCATCTTACAGTGCGATATGAAAAAAGTATTTTTTAAAGAAGTGCGATAAAAGCCTGAAAATCTTAAAAACCTTGAAACTCCTAAGTAAGGTGGGTTATCATAACCCACCTTACTTATTTATAAAGTTTTTTAAATGCCAGCATTAAGAAGTTTTCCTTTTGGACTGAGTTGCCCTGTGTCCACTTCTCTTTTTGCACGGGTAACAGTGCGTGTTTGTCCGCCAGCAACATATAATCTATGACATTCGGGACAGATTCCAGTGTGATAAACAACGGATTGAGAAACAACTTCTCTACCTTCCCGTTTAGCATTTGCCTGTTCATGAAAAACGTGTTGCATTTCGTGATTTCTTACGGCTGCGGCTGCCCGGTCTGGAGATAGTTTTGTAGGCGTTTTAAAGGAAACGCTTGGGTCATTCGAGCCGTCTTGATACCGACGTTTTGCACAAGTACGACATTCTTTATTATCTTTATCATCTTTATCATCTTTATTTTCTTTTTCCACTTCAAGCGTATCAAAGCGTTTATCATTTTCTAATTTTTTTTCTGGCTGCTGTGTTTTTTCAGCAGTATTATTTTTGGTTTGTGGTAATTCCGTTGGTTCTGCCGGACGTTGTTGTTTTGTAATGGTATAAGTTGGTGACATATTGAAAAATTCTATCATAAAATAACCCTCCTTTCGCTGAAAAAAATAATCTACTTTTATTATAACAAAAGCTAAATTATTTGTCGAGGGCAAAGTAAAACAAAAGCATTATAATTTTTTTTTGAACTCTGTTGCATCAGAAAAACCATCTTGATAGAAAAGTTCCGCTACAATATGTAAAATAGCGTTTTCCAGTTCTTCATATTCCAAAAAATGGGTTTGATTTTTCAGTTGTGCTGCAAGCTCTTTTTTTTGTGCCAAAAGTGTGGCAAGCTGCTCGTTGTTTTTGCCATAATAATGTAATAAATCAGCAATATAGTTTTCCAAAAAAATGTTTAAATTCTGTTCTAACAGTTGTTTTTTATCCATAAAAGAATACTCCTCTCATTTTACAAAACAAAAAACTTTTAGACAGAATTTTAAAAAATAAGAAGATAATATGGAAATCAGAAAAGGACAAAAGATTGACCTTTCTGGCTAAAAGTCTAACACCTAGGGAAATTCTTATTTTTTTTGGTGGTCGAGAAAGGTGATAATTGTTTTGACTGTTTGTAAAATCATGTCTTTTTCTTCCACCGTGCGGTTTTTGGTTAATTCTTGCCAAAGATTACTTTGTTCCTCGTCTTTGTTCAAACTGTCCTGCAAAAGAGATGCCACAGAAACTTGAAGAACATCAGCGATTGCAAGGAGGGTTTCGACTGTGGCGTTTCTGCTGCCACGCTCAATTAAACTGACATAAGAAACAGAGATGTCCAGCATTTCGGCAAGTTGTTCTTGCGTCAGATTTTGATGCAGTCTTGCTTTTTTAATTCGGTTGCCCAATTCTTTGTTATCCATAGTATCACCCCATAACATAACTTTACCTTGTATTATTCGAAAGAGTAACGAACTCAAAGTAAATTTTTTTTACTAAAAGTCAAAAGTCTTGGGCGTTGCCCAAACCCACCAACTTTTTTGAAAAAAAGTTGGACAAAAAAACTTTACTGGAAAAATTAGCGTTTTTCCTTTATAAATCAATGTTTTTAAAGTCGTTGGATATTGCTTTAATATCAACTGTAGCGGAGCAACACCCAAGATTTTAAAAAATTTTACTGAAAGTCAAAAAAAGTATTGACAGATTTTACGAATAGTATTATAATATTTACACAGAGTAAAGTTATTTTAATCGACAGGGAGGTTTTGCCTATGTTATCACTTGGAAGGAATCCGGGAGAATATATTGTGATTAACGGAAACATCATCGTTGAAGTTGTTTCTATTGACGGCTCTCTACGTCTGGCGATTGATGCACCCAAAGAAATGAAGATTGAACGGGGCGAGAATTATGAAAAAAATCACCCTGTACCCGATTGTATCCAAAGGACAAAAGCCCTTGGCGGCGCAAAAAGGCGTTAAATCCTTCGTTTTTGACAATAAGTTATATTCTCCTAGAAAAAAGGCAGGCTTTTACTCATGGTAAACAATAACTTATTTATGGGGGAGAAAGGATACTCCCCGTCAAATTCAAGGAGGTAGTATTTATGATTATTCAACACAACATTTCAGCTTTAAATTCTTACAACAGATTATCTGGTAACAACAAAGCATTAGCAAAAAACTTGGAAAAATTATCTTCTGGTTACAAAATTAACAGAGCTGCTGATGATGCTGCTGGTTTAGCAATCTCTGAAAAAATGAGAGCGCAAATCACTGGTATGAACAGAGCACAACAAAACTCTAAAGATGGTATTTCATTAGTACAAACTGCTGAAGGTGCTTTGACAGAAGTTCATTCTATGTTAAACAGAATGGTTGACTTGACAACACAGGCTTCCAACGGTATCTATACTGACACTGAAAGAACAAAAATTCAAGACGAATTAAAACAGTTGGAAAGTGAAATCGACAGAATCGCTGACGCTACAAACTTCAATGGCATTAAGTTGCTTGATGGTTCTATGGGTGCTTCAAAATCTTCTAGCACTTCTGCAGCAAAAACAGTTCTTGATGTATCAGATAATTTAGAAGTGGAAACAATAGATGCACAACAAGGTAAAGCAGTATTTACTAATACAACTAATGTTACAAACTTAGATGCTGAAGGTGCTAAAAACACATACACACTTAATTTTAGTGATGGTACTTCCGTTTCTGTAGACTTTGAAATTATTAAATCTGGAACTAACTTTACGATGTTAGTAAATGGTGAAGATAAGGGTTATACAGGGGCAGCGCTATCTAATGCAGTTGGTAATAATAGTGCAAATGTTAATGAGGCATTAATAAATGCTCTTAATGAAAAATTAGGCGATAAATATGATGTTGTAGATAATGGTGGTAAATTAGAAATTACTGCAAAAGAAGTTGGCAGTGGAACAGCAACATTAGTAGATATGGAAATTACTGGTGTAAAATCTGATGGTAGTACTGTAAATACTTCAGTGAATCCAGCAGCAGCAAAAAATGCCAATGCAAAATTAGGCGGTACTGCAGCAGGAGCAACTGATTCAGTAAATCCTACAGATACAACAGATATTATTAAGTTTGCTGATTTGAATACAAGTAATTTGTATGATGGAACAAATTTAGATGATGCAATGTTTACCATCAATGGTCAGAAATTTGTTATTGCCAAAAATGCAACAGATGTATCAGGTTTAGATAAAGATATTACTGTTATTATTGGTGACCCAGGTGGAGATGCAACAAACAAAGCTTCTATTGCACAACAAATAGGTCAAGCTTTGGGTATGGAAGTAAAAGTTGATAGTAAAACTGCTCCAACAACAATGTTGTTTAGTGGTTCTGCTCCTAAAGCAGCTGCTGGATTACAGTTACAGATTGGTGATACAGCAGATGATTACAACCAATTAATGGTTACTGTTGATGACTGTCATGCAGATGCACTTGGTGTTAAAGGTTTAAGTGTAGCGGATCCTGCTGCAGCAGCAGAATCCATGGAAAAAGCAAAAGCAGCTATTGAACAAGTTTCCAAAGTACGTAGTTTACTTGGTGCTACTCAAAACAGATTAGACCACACATTGGCTAACTTGGAAGAAACAACCACAAACTTGACAGAAGCTGAAAGCCGTATCAGAGATACAGACATGGCAAACGAGATGATGAAATATACAAAGAACAACATTCTTATTCAGTCTTCTCAAGCTATGCTTGCACAAGCAAATCAAGTTCCTCAGGGTGTTCTTCAGTTGTTACAATAATTTTCAAAAAATTAAGACCGGATTTTTCCGGTCTTTTTTTGTTGTCAGATTTTGGCGAATGTAATTAAAATTGCTGTCGACTCTTTCCAGCAGGAAGGAGGTGGGTCTATGGATTACACGGTTTAACAAGAAGTAAACGACAAACCCACAAGAGACGGAATCTCTTGTGGGTTTTTTTTGTGCTTTCGCACGAACTTATGGCTTACATAGCTTTTCAATACTATAATACTGCAAAAAGCTGGCATTGTCAAGAAAATTGGTCAATTTAAAAATGATACACTGTAACAACAACTATTTTTTTAAAAAATACAGTAACACTTTTTGGAAACAAGCATAGTATGTACTATAAAACAAATTTGAAAGGAGAAATAAAAAATGTGTGGATGTAATGGATGTAACAACGGATGTAATTCTTGTGGAGGTTGCGGATGTAACTGCTCTAGCTGCTGCAGTAACTATGCTGATGCTTGGTATGACTTCTGGAATAGCCAAGGCTGTGGCTGCAACAACAATAACAACAATAATTGCGGCTGCAACAACAATAATAACAACTGTGGCTGTAATTAAGCACAAAAGTAAGAGAGGCGGTCATTTGACCGCCTTTTTTTAAGAAATTTCTTGTTTAAGAAGCTCCTCATGCTGCTTTTGACATCACTTTACATGTAAATTACTGGAAAAAATCTGCAAGAAAGTTTTATAAAATAAAAAATATTTCCTTATTAATTTTGTTGTTTTTAAAATAAAGATTTTTTGACGTTCTCAAAAAAAAAACTGGACATTTTGAATAAAATATGCTATAGTATATTTGTAAAAATCTATAAAATTTGTCCTTTTATCTCTGAATCAATAGCTTTCTCAAAAGGTAAACTTTTTGAGAAAAGGACTTAATTTTTGGATTTTAATTTTATTAC
>CAJUKL010000046.1 GCA_910587195.1 uncultured Clostridia bacterium
ATAGATACATAAGAGGATACATAGAATTTTTTAAATAAGTTTTTACTCGACTTCCATCTAAAGCACCATGTAAGCCATCAGGTAGTGTTGGGTATATTTCTTCTTCAGTAATGGCTCCAGAAAATGGACTAGCAGAGCATATTTCATTTACATCAATTTCTAATTCATTTGCTAAACGCAATGCAAAGTCAAAGCGTATATTGGAATCTTTTTGAATAATAGAATAAAGTGTCGTGGCACTGATTCCTGTAGCTTTTGCAATTTTGCGGACATTGGTACCTTGACTATCTAGTATTGCTTTTAGTTTTTTTCCATCTCCCATAAAAATCTCCTGCTTTCCTATAAAAAATAATTACGAATTTCATAAAATTATCATATCATAAATAATAGAAATAAAAAAGGAAATTTTTAATAAAATAATATACGAAAAACATAAAAAATATTTTTATGAAATGTTGACACAATAAAAATAAAGTGCTACTATAAATATACGAAATTCGTACAATAAATAAATATAAATATTGTAATGAGTTTTGATTGAAAAAAGGAGGTCGAATATATGGCAAATTATCATTATATGATGAGTGCTGATGAAGTAGCACAAGAATTAAATTGCTCCAAATCTTACGCTTACAAGCTAGTAAAAAAATTAAATCAAGAACTTGCAGCACAAGGCTATATTACAATAGCAGGCAGAATTCCAAAAACTTATTTAGCAAAAAAGATTTATGGTTATGAGTCACTAAAAAATTGATAAAAGGAGGACATTATGGCTTATAAAGAAAAAGATACCAAAAAATGGACTGCACAATGGTTTGAAACAAATGTAAAGGGAGAAAAGAAAAAAAGAAGAAAAAGAGGTTTTGAAACAAAACGAGAGGCTTTAGAATATGAGCGACAAAAGAAGTTAAATAGCAACAGAAATATGAATATGAAATTGAGCGATTTTGTAGACATCTATTTTGATGATAAACAAAATGAATTGAAACAACGCACAATAAAAAATAAAAGATATATGATGGAACAACATATTATTCCTTATTTTGGAAATGAAAAGATAAATGAAATTACAGCTTCTCAAATCATACAATGGCAGAATGAAATGCAGACAAAAGGATTTTCAGAGGCATATTTGAGAATGATTCAAAATCAATTAACTTGTTTATTTTCTCATGCTTCTCGCATATATGATTTAAGTATAAATCCATGCAAAAAAGTAAAATCTATGGGGAGCTTTGATGTTAGGAGTTTAAATTTTTGGACAAAAGAAGAATATGATAAATTTATTGCTACTGTTGAAAAAGATAGCAAATATTATGTTATATTTGAAATTCTTTTTTGGACAGGCTGTAGAATAGGAGAACTGTTGGCACTGACCAAGCAAGACATCAATTTTGAAAAAAATCAAATTAATATTAACAAAACATATTATCGAGCAAACGGACAAGATATTATTACAGAACCCAAAACAAAACAATCTATCAGAACAGTAGAAATACCAGAATTTTTAAAACAAGAAATAAAGTGTTTTATTGATAGACATTATGGTATGCCTGATAACGAAAGACTTTTTCCAATCGTGCAGGAAGCAGTACAACATAAAATGAAGCGTCATATTGAAAAGTCTGGTGTAAAGTATATCCGTGTCCATGATACCCGTCATTCACATGTAGCGTACTTAATCAATAAAGGTGTTGACCCTATTTTGATAAAAGAAAGAGTAGGACATAAAGATATACGAATTACATTAAATACTTATGGGCATTTATACCCAAACCAGCAAAGAAAGATAGCAGATTTAATTGACAGTGAAAAAAATAAGTCCTAACAGCAGGAACTGTTAAGACTCATGATAACTGAAGAACTTCTGTTATCTACCAATATAATATAAGTATAACAGAGGTTCTTCATTGTATCAATAAAATTTTATAAAAAAAATGGAGGACTTTTTATGAAAGAAGCAGATGTGAAAATGATTAAAATGTCAGATGTTCAAACACAGACCATAGAATGGCTTTGGTATCCCTTTATTCCTTATGGAAAATTGACCATTATTCAGGGTGACCCTGGTGATGGCAAAACGACACTTGCATTAAACATAGCAGCAAAGCTGTCAAATGGTAAGGGATTAGAAAACGAAATTATGACACAAGAGCCTGTAACAATTATATATCAAACAGCAGAAGATGGTCTTGCAGATACAGTAAAGCCAAGACTAGAAAATGCGGAAGCAGATTGCAGTAAAATATTAGTGATTGATGAAAGCAGCAAATTATTGTCTATGACAGATGAAAGGCTAGAAAAGGCTCTGATACAAACGAATGCAAAAGTGCTTATTTTAGACCCAATACAGGCATATTTAGGCGGAGGAATAGACATGAATAGAGCAAATGAAGCAAGAAATATAACAAAGCAGTTGGGAATGTTAGCAGAAAAATATCAATGTGCTATTCTTTTAATTGGGCATATGAATAAGGCAGCAGGAAATAAAGCAGTATATAGAGGTATGGGCTCTATTGACTTTTTTGCGGTAGCAAGAAGTGTATTGCTGGTTGGTAGAGTAAAAGGAGAGCCTGATATTAGAGCTGTTGTTCAAATAAAAAATAATATTGCAGCTTTTGGACATTCCAAAGCATTTCGACTATCCGAAAAAGGATTTGAATGGCTAGGGGATTATGAAATTACTGCTGATGAAGTATTAGGTGGAATTGTCCCTAAAATAAATAAGCTGGAACAGGCAAAACAAATGTTACGAAAACTTTCAGAAAGTTCAAACATGACACAAAGTAGTGAAATTTTTAGTATGGCTGATGAGAAAGGTATTTCTAGGAGAACATTAGAAACTGCGAAAAAAGAATTAAAAATAAAAGCAAAAAAAATTAATGATGTGTGGTATTGGGAATTCAATAAATGAACACCGCAACATTGCAAAAGGTTGCAAGGTTGCAAAAAATATAAAAATTTTGCGGTCTTGCGGTTTCAATAAGAAAATAGTAAATAATGATAAAAAATATATATTTTAAAAATATTTTTTATTATTATTAACAATAAATTTAGTTTTTAATATAAAAAATATATAAATTATATAAAAAATATTTATTAATATTTATGAAATATTATATTGCAAAAAAGGAAGACCGCAAGATTGCAAGATATAGAGATTTTGCAGTCTTGAAATTGCGGAGATGAAAAATATGAGATTGCAAGATATAGGATTTTGCATTTTTGGAATTGCAGAGATGAAGAATGCAAGATTGCAAAGATACAAAATTTTGCGGTCTTGCGGACTTGATTAAAAGACAAATAAACAAATATAAAAAATGTATATATTTTATGAGTATTTTTCACTATTATTAATAAAAAATTTGATAGATAGATGTAGAAAGTATATATATTATACAAATACTTTTTATTAGTATTTAACAAATTATTGGAAGAATTGCTATAAGGGGAAGACCGCAAAATTACTATAAAATTTTGCGGTCTTGCATTGCGGACTTGATGGAAGAAAGGAATAAATTAATATGAAAAATGTACAGATTTCACATGAACTTTTTATGATGCTCATAAAATATTTCTTTTTTGAACGAGAAAATTTATTTTCAGAAATACAAAAAGAATTAGAACAAAAGTTGGATGCTTTGGTAGCAAGAGAATTGTACACAAAATATAAAACAGCACCTACTGAAGAAGAAAAAGAAAAAGCAAGACAGGAATATTTGAATAAAAAAGGAATGCACTCCAGCTTTCGTTGGTAATGCCTTTCCTTTGATAACCAATGACAGAAACGTGACACGTTTCTGTTTTTTGGTTGACAAGGAGAAATTACCTTTTTAAGTACAAAAAGCAATAATTTGCAACAGATATATGTAACTGATATTTGAAAACTTTGTATATACAACATTTTCAGGAATGAGTATAAATGAAAGTATATAAAGTTGATAAAATAAAAACAGCCTTCAGAAGTGCTGTTATTACAATGCTTAAAAATAAGGCATATAGCATTTTTTTATATAAATGGTATTCTTTCTGGTTATGTATTTAAATAAGTGAATAGGGAATACTACAGAAATAAAAGTTAAGAGAGGAAGATTTTTAATGTCTGTAGTAAAAGTAAAATGCCCTGTATGTGGAAGTGAAAATGTATCAAAAAATGGTACATCAAAAGTAGGAAAACAACAATATATCTGTAATAATAAACAGTGCCATAAATCAAGTTTCATATTGGATTACACTTACAATGCTTGCAAACCTGAAGTAAAAAATAAAATAATACCTATGACTTTAAACGGTAGTGGTATCAGAGATATCTCAAGGGTATTAAAAATAAGTACCACAACCGTAATGAATTGCATAAAAAAAAGAAAAATATATAAAATATGTAAATATTAATTTGCTAAAGCAGAAAGGAAAAACAAATCCTATCTGTATTGATATCATAAAAGTAGAAGTAGATGAACTATGGAGCTTTGTAAAAAATAAAAAGAATCAAAGATGGTTATGGTATGCTATAAACCATGATACAGGAGAAATAGTAGCATATACATTCGGAAAAAGAAAGGATACTGTATTTTTAAAACTAAAGAAACTTTTAGAAGCATTTCAAATAGAAATATATTATAGTGATAACTGGACAAGTTACAAAAAATATATAGAAAAAGAAAAGCATAAAATTGGAAAGAAGAATACACAAAAAATAGAAAGGAAAAATCTTACTTTAAGAACAAGAATAAAAAGGTTAGCAAGAAAAACGATTTGTTATTCCAAAGCAGAATATATGCATGATATTATTATCGGTTTATTTATTAATACTTTTGAATTTGGTCTTTCTATTTAACCTTTTTATCTATATTTTTTCTTTCACTTAATATATTACATGACCTTCTTTCTTAGTAGCAAAAAAGAAGTGAGAAAAACGTTTCTTTTCAGCTATTGAGAAAGAATTTTTTTGTAAAATTTATATTTTAATAATTTTATTTTTTAATATCACTATTATTTTATAGTATAAAAAAGAATGTAAAAAAATTTTTTATTTTGAACTGCTAATGAAGAAATTTTTTTACAAAAATTTTATCAAAAACGGTTTTATTTTTGATAGTAAAAATTATATGCAGTACAATAAAAATAACATTCCAAAAAAAGGAAAAGCCACGCCGAAGGTGTTTTGTAAATTTCAAAAAAATTTACATTTGGGGTTTGGGGGAACACCAACAAGCGTGGAATGGGATATCCCTTTCCCCTGCTTGCAATGGGTGCAGATATCTTTTTGTATACAATTTTCTATGATTTCTAATTATTTCCTAATTCAAAAATTGACTCTAAAAAAATTATTTTTATTTTCCATTTTCAAAATTATTTTGATTGAAAAAAGATTTTGATTAATGACAAAATATGATATACTACTATATAGTAATTTTATATGGAGGAGATTGCATGACGGATGCAGAACAAAGAGCAGCAGCAAAACAATTTGTCAAAGATTGGAGTGGAAAAGGCTATGAAAAAGGAGAAAGTCAGCCATTTTGGCTTGCTTTATTAAGAAATGTATATGGTGTGGAGCAGCCTGAAAAATTTATTACATTTGAGGAACAAGTACACCTTGACCACACCAGTTTTATAGATGGATTTATACCAGCGACACACGTTTTAATTGAACAAAAAGGCTTAGGAAAAGATTTAAACAAGCCTATCAAGCAATCAGATGGAACACTTTTGACACCATTTCAGCAAGCAAAGAGATACTCTGCCGAGTTACCTTATTCTGAAAGACCACGCTGGATAGTAACTTGTAATTTTAAAGAATTTTATATCTATGATATGGAGCGTCCTACAGGAGAGCCAGAAATTGTACTTTTAGAAAATTTGGGAACGGAATACTACAGACTACAATTTTTGGTAGATACTGGTGATGAAAATATTAAAAAGGAAATGGAAATTTCATTACAAGCAGGCGAAATTGTAGGAACGCTTTATGACGCTTTTTTAAAAGAATACAAAGACCCTGATGACCCTGAAACACTCAAAAATTTGAATACTCTTTGCGTTAGATTGGTATTTTGTTTGTATGCAGAAGATGCTGGAATTTTTGGCAGCCATAAAATGTTTCATAATTATTTAAAAAGCTATTCCGAAAAAGAAGCTCGTCAAGCACTTATCAATTTATTTAAAATTTTGGATACTGAAATAGAAAAAAGAGACCCTTATTTGGACGAAGATTTGCTTGCATTTCCTTATGTGAATGGTGGATTATTTGCAGATGAAAATATTATTATTCCAAGATTAAATGAAACCATTATTGATTTGATTTTATATAAAGCAAGTGAAAATTTTGACTGGTCAGCAATCAGCCCTACTATTTTTGGTGCGGTATTTGAAAGTACATTAAATCCAGAAACAAGGCGAAAGGGCGGTATGCACTACACATCAATCGAAAACATTCACAAAGTGATTGACCCGCTTTTTTTGGACGAGTTAAAAGAGGAACTGCAAAAAATAAAAGAAATTCAGATGCTAAAAACAAGAGAAAAAAGATTAAATGATTTTCAAACAAAATTGTCAGAATTGAAATTTCTTGACCCAGCTTGTGGCAGCGGAAACTTTTTGACAGAAACATACATTTCATTGAGAAGAATAGAAAATGAAGTCATAAAACTTTTGATAGACTGCAAAAAAGGAACAACAGAGGGACAAATTATATTAGGTAGCACGAATCCTATTAAGGTGTCTATTGGGCAATTTTATGGAATAGAGATTAATGACTTTGCTGTGACAGTTGCAAAAACAGCACTCTGGATAGCCGAAAGTCAAATGATGAAAGAAACAGAGGATATTGTGCATATGTCACTTGATTTTTTGCCATTAAAAAGCTATGCAAATATTACAGAAGGTAATGCATTGAGAATGGATTGGGAAAGTGTTATACCAAAAAAGGAATTACATTATATTATGGGGAATCCACCGTTTGTAGGTGCACGCAACCAATCGGAACAGCAAAAGAATGATATTATCAACATCTGTACTGACAAAAATGGAAAAACAGTCAATAAGGCTGGATTTATTGATTATGTTGGTGGATGGTATTTTAAGGCGGCGAGCTTTATACAAAATACCTCTATCCTTTGTGCGTTTGTTTCTACAAATTCAATTTGCCAAGGAGAACAGGTCCCAATTTTATGGAAGGCACTTAAAGAGAACTATCACATAGGAATTGATTTTGCATATCAGCCTTTTTCTTGGGACAGCGAAACAGTGCAAAAAGCTCATGTGCATTGCGTAATTATCGGTTTTTCCACGACTTGTCCTAATGAAAGGTTTCTGTATAATACAAAAAATCAAGCAACGAAGACGAATTATATCAATGCATTTTTACTGCCAGCCCCTGAATGTTTTCTTCTTCGGTTAAGCAAACCACTGTGTGATGTTCCTCAAATATCTAACGGAAATCGGGCTTACGATGGAAACAATTTGGTCATGACGCAAGAGGAAAAAGATGAATTAGAGGCAATAGAACCTAGTGCAGCAAAGTATCTCAAGAAATATTACATGGGGAGTGACTTGTTAAAAGGAAAGCCTCGGTATGTCCTATGGCTTGTTGACTGTTCTCCTGCTGAGCTAAATAAAATGCCAAATGTCAAGAGTCGAGTTAGTGCAGTTCAAGAAATGCGTCTTGCAAGTCGTAACGCTTCCACAAGGAAAGCAGCATTAACGCCGATGTTGTTTCAGACAATTTGTCAACCAAAGGACAGATACCTTGCATTTCCACGTGTATCATCCCAACGTAGAAGGTATATTCCCATTGCTTTTTTGGATAAACAAAGTATCTGTGGCGATAAACTTATTATCATACCCCATGGTGATTTATATGTCTTTGGGGTTTTGATGTCAAATGTCCATAATGCATGGATGCGAGTTGTTTCTGGACGTTTGAAATCAGATTACGAATATTCTTCTGGGGTTTATAATAATTTCCCTTGGTGTACTCCTACAGAAAAGCAAAAATCAAAAATTGAGCAGACTGCACAGGCAATACTTGATGCTCGTGCATTATATCCTGACAGTAGTTTAGCGGATTTGTATGATGAATTAACAATGCCACCAGAACTCCGCAAGGCTCATCAGCAAAATGATAGAGCCGTTATGCAAGCGTATGGCTTTTCCGTCAAAGATATGACAGAAAGCAAATGTGTTGCTGAATTGATGAAGTTATATCAAGCACTTGTTCAACAAAATATGTTATAAATACAAAGAAAAGGAGAAAAATGTATATGGACGAAAAAGAAACTTTTGGTGCAGAAATTGCAAAGCAATTACCAATTAAAGATTTATATGATGATTTAGCTCATCCAACATTAAGCACAGTGGGACAAGTATTGCAAGGAGCAACAAGAGTTGCACTATCACCAATTTCTGCAATGGTTTGGGGATATGATAAAATTGCAGAATATTTAGATATTGCCATTCCGCAATATTTTGAGAAAAGAAAAATTGCAAAAGAAAAAATAAAGTCACCAGACCCAGCAATAGCGGTTCCTTTAATTGAAGCTATGAGATATACTTCTCATAAAGAAGAACTAAGAGAAATGTTTACAAATTTGCTTGGTGCTTCGATGAATAGTGACATTGTGGACGAACATCCTGCTTTTGTTGAAATTATTAAGCAACTATCTTCTGATGAGTGTAAAATGATAAAATATCTATATGAAATTTCTTCTCTTCCAAAACAGTATGTACCAATGTTAAAGATTAGACAGGAAGTAAATAATAAAGGTGCGGACCTTATGCCTTATTTCAGTGATATATGTTATATTACTGATTGCCAATATCCTAAAAAATTTCCAGAATATTTAGACAATTTACATAGACTTGGGCTGGTTGAAGTGTTTTATTATGATTTTCTTACAAACAAAGAATTTTATAGAAAATTAAGAGAACATAAAGCTTTCCCACAATTTTTATTTTATGAAGAAGATACTCTTACTGAAAAAAAGGGAATGTATGGTTTAAGTGAATTTGGAGAAAAATTTTGTGCTGTTTGTTTAGGATAAAAATTATTTGAATTGATATAAAAATATGTTGACACCAAATAAAATACCATGTATAATAGGAGCAAGGAGTGTTTGAGATGTCAAAATGGGATAAACTATTAAAACGAATTTATTCGTTATCAAAAGACCTTCGTTTTGAAGAATTGCGTAAAGTATTAGAAAGTTATGGATATCAAATGAATGCTCCAAAAGGTGGCAGCAGTCATTATACATTTAGAAAAGCAGGTTGTCAGCCGATTACTATACCAAAACATGAGCCAATTAAAAAAGTTTATGTAGAAATGGTAAAACAAATTGTGGAAAGCGAGGAGAAAAATAGTGAAAACACTAGATGATTATATGCAAATATCCTATCGTATGGAGATAGTGGAAGATAAACAAGAAGGTGGTTTTGTAGTTTCTTTTCCTGAGCTTCCTGGTTGTATTACTTGTGGTGAAACAATAGAATCTGCTATAGCAAATGCAATGGATGCTAAAAAAACATGGCTGGAGGTAGCGTTAGAACAAGGAATTGAAATACAACAACCAAATAATTTGAAAGAATATTCAGGACAGTTTAAATTACGTATTCCTCGCAGCCTGCATAAATCTCTTGCAGAACATTCTAAAAAAGAAGGCATTAGTATGAATCAGTATTGTGTATATTTGCTTTCTCGTAATGACACTATGCATATGAAATGAATATTTGTTATTATATTTGATTTTTTAAGCGATAAAGGAGATTGACAATAAAAAGGAGAGTTAATTTTAGTGGTGCCAAAACGGTGCCAAGAAATATTGTAAATGAAAATATACTATGCTAAAACAGCTATTTTTTGTTGTTTTTGGTAATAAGAAATATAGAAAATATCATAAAAAACGTTATTCGGATATCGTGAAGGTGGTAGAACAGTAGGTGCTGGTTCTGTTACTGAAATCATTGAGTAATATTTATCTAGTCAATAGATAGTTTGTGTAAAAACGGAAAAACCCTTGAAAGTATAAGGCTTTCAGGGGTTTTATTTTTTTATAATTTATGATAATAGTAATAGAAACAAAGAATAAAATAAAAAAATATTATCACAAAAGATGGGGCATGGCTCTAATTTGGCTCTATTTTTTATTATTTTCGTTTAAAGTATTGATTATTTAATTAATCATCTATAAATCTCACAATATCATTAGGAGTACATTGCATTGCACGACATAGTTTTTCTAAAGTTAATAAAGTTATATTTCCATTGTTCTTTATACTATATAGTGTTTTATTATCAATACCAACTTTTTTCAATAAGTAATATTGAGATATTCCTTTTTCTTGCATTAACTTCCACATAGGACTAAAATCTATCATTTATCATCATCTCCATTGTTTTATTATTAGCTAAAATGGAGAAGTACAACAGAATGATTATAAACATTATGTATTTATCATTGTGATTATATTCATAATATGATATAATATTTTTAGAAAAAAATAGATTATTTTAATAAAAAGAGTTGGAGATGTTTTGATTGAAGTTTTCACAAAGACTCAAAGAATTAAGAAAAGAAAAAAATCTAACACAAGTAGAATTAGGAAGTATGCTGAATTATGGATATACAACTATTGCAAATTATGAAAATGGAAGAAACCACCCTAGTTTAAAAGATATTATAAGAATAGCAAATATATTTGATGTATCTGTAGATTATTTGATAGGAAATTCAGATGTAAAATATATGGAAAGAAAAAACTTATGGTATAAAAAAATAATGAAGCAACTGAAACAAAATGATATTTCTTTAAAAAATACAGACTATTTTTTTATGGAATTGCTTTATTATCAGGCAAAAAAAATTTTCACTGAAAAGAATAATATGCCCCATAATGTAGAGCAATTATTTGAGGAGGCAGTGCAAAAATCTCTAAAATCTTTTTCAGAATTTCTTTTATTATTATTGCAAAATAGATTGTATTATGATGTTATAAAAAATGGAATTTTAGAAGAATTTAATATTGAAAATAATGAAAAAGACTAATATAGCTCTATTCATTATTATAAAAAAGAAACCATTTATTTTATGGTTTCTTTTTTGTTTCTTGCTGATGTTGTAATACTTCTTTTAAAAGATATTCTTTCTGTAATTGAAGACGAGTTTTATTATCTAATTCTTTATATTTTTTTTGAGTAAAACCTAATTCTTTATAATATTGCAGTTCTTTTTCTTTCCATAAGTCAAACAATTCTTTTGTTGTAAAATAATGCTCAAATGAATCTCTGTTTTCTTTAAAAGAAGATAAAAATTGACAAATAACAGCATTATAATCATGCTCTTTATCATTTCCATAAAATGTAATAGAGGCAGTCCAACGATTATTTTCTGTTTCTAAATCATTAGGAAGATGTTCATTGATATCTAATTCAAATCTAACTTCATTTTTGTCATTAAGCTGAAATAAAGAAGAAGCAAAATCAGCAATAGAAGACATATTGACTTGATTATCAGATAGTCCAAATAACCAATCTAATGAAATATGATAATTTTCAGCAATAGTAAGCAATATGTCACTAGAAGGAGAAACAACACCATTTTCATAACTGGATAAAGTAGATTGTTTAATTCCTAGTGTCTTAGCAAATTCTATTTGATTTAATTTCATAGATTGTCTTAATGATTTAATACGAGAACCTATTGTATTAGAATTTTCCATATAGCACCTCTTTTCTAAATTTTATGATAATTACAGTATAGCATAGCTAGAAAATATTATCAAGAATGATAACTATAACAAATAAGAATAAAAAGTGTTGACTTTTATTATTTAAAATGGTAATATATCATTATAAATAATAAATATAAATAATATTGAAAAAGGTGATATTATGAATAAAAACAAATATATGGTTTCTGCAGAAGAAATTGCAGAAAAATTATGTATTTCAAAAGCTCATGCCTACAAATTAGTACGACAGATGAACAAGGAACTTTTACAAAATGGCTATATTATTGTAGCTGGAAAAGTACCAAGACCTTATTGGGAAGAAAAAACATATGGCGAACAAGGAGAGATGTAAATGTCAATAACAAAAGACAACAAAACGCATACTTGGACAGTACAGTTTTATTATACTGATTGGACAGGAGAAAAAAAGCATAAAAAGAAAAGAGGATTTGCCACAAAAAAAGAGGGACAGGAATGGGAAAGGAAATTTTTAAACAAAGCTCATGCTGATATGAATATGAAAGTATCTGATTTTATAGATATTTATTTTGAAGATAAAAAGAGTGAGCTAAAAGAAAGAAGTATCAGAAATAAAAAGTACATGATAAAAGCACATATTGTTCCATACTTCGGAAATAAGGCAATGAATAGTATTACTCCAGCAGATTTGATACAATGGCAAAATACGATGAGAGAAAAAGGATATTCTCAAACTTATTTGAGAATGATTCAAAATCAGATGACAGCATTATTTACTCATGCGTGTAATATTTACAATTTAGTAAGCAATCCTTGCAAAAAAGTAAAGAAAATGGGAAAGTCTGATGCAGATAGATTGGATTTTTGGACAAAAGAAGAATATGACAAATTTATTGCTACAATCGAAAAAGACAGCAAATATTATGTTATATTTGAAATTTTATTTTGGACAGGTTGCAGAATAGGGGAGCTGCTTGCTTTAACATTACAAGATATTGATTTTAAAAGTAATCAAATAAATATTAGGAAGACTTATTACAGAATCAATAGAAAAGATGTTATTACAACGCCAAAAACAGAACAGTCCATCAGAACAATAGACATTCCAACATTTTTGACAGAAGAAATAAAAAATTATGCAGATAAATTTTATAAACTTCCAGAAAATGAAAGGCTGTTCCCTATTGTAGCAGAAGCAATACAACATAAATTGAAAAGGCATTGTGTGAAAGCAGGCGTGAAAAGGATTAGATTGCATTCGTTAAGGCACAGCCATACAGCGTACCTTATTTATCAAGGGGTACAGCCATTGATTATAAAAGAAAGGCTGGGACATAGAGATATTAAAATCACATTAAATACATATGGACATTTGTATCCTAGCCAACAAAAAGCGGTTGCAGAACTGTTAAATCAAAAAAAGACAAATGAAAAATGCCCAAGTTAAATTACTTGGACAAGTCCCTGATAATCAGATGTTCTGATATACCGAATCTGCAAATTCAGTATATCATAAAATAATAAAAAAGACAAATTTTTTTAATTAACATCTGTTCAGGGACTTTTATAAAGAAAGAGGGTACTTTATGAAGAATATTTTTGAACAGGTAAAAGAAAGTGTTACAACGAAACGAGCTGCGATGCATTATGGCTTGAATGTAAATCAAAATAATATGGTATGTTGTCCATTTCATAATGACAGACACCCAAGCATGAAAGTAGCAGAAAGATATTATTGTTTTGGTTGTGGTGAAAAAGGCGATGTAATCAATTTTGTAGCAAAGTTACATAATTTGTCACAGTATGAAGCGGCAAAAAAATTGGCTTTAGATTTTGGATTACAGATAGAGAAAATAGAGAAAAACGCTTATCAGAATAAAAATAAAAAAGCAGCTCTAAAAGAAAAAACTGTTAGAAATAATTATCAAGTGCAAAAAGATTTTGAAAAATGGGAACAGAGATGTCAGAAAATATTGTCTGATTACAGCAGTTGGTTGGCATTTTGGAAAGAATTTTATGCACCAAAAGCTCCAAATGATATGATTTATGAGGAGTTTTTAGAGGCAGTAAATAATATCGAAAAAATAAAATGGTATCAAGACATTTTGGAAAATAGTATATTAGAGGAAAAAATTTACTTCTTAGTACAATATGGAAAAGAGGTGATACAGATTGAAAAAAGAATGGGAGAATATCAACGAGAAGTCATTGCAGGAATTGGACAAAACAATGACTGAATTAAACAATATAGATTACAAAAATCAAGGTATTACTTGGTTAGATGAAGAAAATAACATTGATGAGGTAAAATTTTGTGAGGCATACTTACAGGAATATGATTTAAAATGTATCAACGGCTCTTTTTTTAGCATAGATGGCTTTGTATCTGATGGAGAAATAGAAAAAAATATTTACAACATCATCAAAAATTATGTTGCAAGAAATGTTTCTAAAAAAGTGAAACAGCTTTTGGAAGTGTTGAGGTTTGAGAGCTATTCAGAGGAATTACCCATACAAGTAGATAGGATTCATGTAAAAAATGGAACGATATTTTTAAATGGAATGTTTTCGAGTAAAAAAGAATTTTGTTTAAACCGCTTGCCCATCAAGTACAATCCACAAATAGAACAACCAAAAGTATGGCTTGCTTTTTTAGAGGAATTGTTGGAAAAAGAGGATATTGTAACATTGCAAGAACATATGGGTTATTGCTTAATCCCTTCTACAAAAGGACAAAAAATGATGTTGCTGATTGGAAAAGGTGGAGAAGGCAAATCAAGAGTAGGCTTGGTTTTAAGAAGTATATTAGGCAATAATATGAACACAAGCAGTATACAAAAGGTAGAAATAAATAAATTTGCTAGGGCAGATTTAGAGTATAAATTGCTTATGGTAGATGATGATATGAAAATGGAGGCATTACCTCAAACAAATTACATCAAGTCTATTGTCACTTTGGAAGATAAAATTGATTTAGAAAGGAAATCAAAGCAGAGTGTGCAAGGTACATTATATGTTAGATTTCTTTGCTTTGGGAATGGCAATTTAAACTCATTATATGACCGTTCCTATGGATTTTTTAGAAGGCAAATTGTACTGACAACAAAAGAAAAAGACAAAAATAGAAAGGATAATCCATTTTTGATAGAGAAATTAAGGGCAGAAAAAGAAGGTATCTTTCTATGGTGCTTGGAAGAATTAAAAAGGCTTTTAAAAAATGATTATGAATTTACTATCAGCGAAAAGGCAAGTCAAAATTTGTATCGTGCTATGGAAGATGGTAACAATATCATCAGTTTTATGAAAGCAGACGATTTTGTAAAACTAGAACCAGCTACTATGACAACATCTAAAAAACTGTATGGTTGCTATTGTCATTGGTGTGATGAAAATGTAGAAAAACCTATATCTGCAAAGAGTTTTATTAGTTATTTAAAACAGTCTGAAAAAGAATACAACATACAATATTCTACAAATATTCTTTCAGAAACAGGTAAAAAAGCAAGAGGCTTTAAAGGAATTTATATAAAGATAAGGACATAGCAAAAAAAGCGTATATGCGTATAAACATTGTAAAATCAACATTTTTAGAGCATAGAAAATGTGCAAAAAAACGTATTGGCACACGTGTTTTAATGCGAATGATAAAAATAATGCGTATATTTAAAAAAGCTGATAAAGTCAATATTTTTTGATAACGAAACAGTAAAGTATACGCATATACGCATCATTTTGGAGTTTATTCTTTATATATAGTTCCATATAAAAATTAACTGATGAAAACAAATAAGCTCTCGGCGTTTGAGAGCGAAATACACCCATTGCACAAACCTTTGGTTTATACACTTGGTCTATTTCGCAACTGCGTTGAGCTTTTTATCACTAACATTAGAATAGTACAAAAGAGATAGTTTGTCAATTATTTTTGAGAAAGGAGAAAAAAGAATATCGCAAGAAATTCATTTATACAATTATCGAAACTAAGTAATGTAAAAGGTAGAATAGATTATATTACAAATCCAGAAAGACAAGAAAATTTGTATGCGACTTGTGAAACAGTACAAAGAAGTTTTTGGAAATTTCTTGCTATGGAAAATCAGCAAGACTTTCAAAAAAGCGGTTCTGCTGGAAAATGTATTGAAGCAAGAGAATTGATTATTGCCTTACCTGAAAGTTTTATAAAATATCAGCCTGAAAAATTATTGAAAATATTTACAGAGAAATTCAAACAAAAATATGGTGTGGAATGTGTATCTGCACTCCATCACAATAAAAAGAAAACAAACTACCACATTCATTTGATTTTTAGCGAAAGAGAATTGCTTGAAAAAGAAGAATTCAAAACTGCATCAAGAAATCTGTTTTATAATGAATATGGAAAAAAAGTAAGAACAAAAAAAGAAATTCAAGACGAGTTCGGAAAAATACGAAAGGGCTGCACCATCATTTCTAAAGGAGAGATATATGAAAGGCACTCTTTTGGAAATAAAAAAGTGTGTTTTAAAGATGTAAAATTTTTACCAGAAATAAAGAAGTATTACACGAATATGATAAATTATTATGTTAAAAATCCAAGTGAAAAATTAACTGTATTTGATAGAGATAGTGTTTATATCGCAACCAAAAAAATCGGCAAAAACAATCCCAAAGCTGAACAAATAAAAAAAGATAATGCCATTAGGCAAGAGTGGAATAAAATCGCTGATGTGGCTCTTGTGGTTGGTATTAGTGATAAAAAGATAAAGGCAATAAGAAAGAATGAGATAACGACAAAAATACAACACTCTATGCAAATGGAAGGGTGGAAACCTGAACTATTCTATCATATCATAGTAAATGCGAATGATATTTTAAAAGATGTTGTTAAAAAACATAAAATGCAGTTAAAACCTACTTTAAATGTTGACATTGAACAATTTAATAAAATGGAAGCTTTAAATTTAAAATTACATATACAAGTAGAAGAGATACAAAAGTTAGAAAATATAGAGTTGCCAAAATTAGAAGAAAAACTGAAGAATATAAGGGGATTTTTTAAAGGAAAACAAAAAAGAATACTCCAGAAAGAAATAGAAAAATGCAAGGAAACTATCAGTGCTAGCAAAGAAAATTTACAAAAAATGGTTCACCAACAAGGTTATAAAGATGTAGAAACATTTTTAAAATTGTATTCTGAAAGCAAAAAAGTTGTGGAACAATGGAAAAAAGAAAAATATGCCAAAAAAGAGAGTATTATAGAGAAGCTGAAAGAATTAGAACGAAAAGCGAATGTATATGAACAAACTATAGAACAACATAAAGACATAGAGAGATAGTCAGATAAAAAAGAACTTTTGATTTTAAGTAATGAAGGCTTGTTATATTAATTGGTAATATTATATATATTTTGATGAAAAATGTTGCTTTTATTTCTAATTTAGTGTATAACAATATTTATAAAGATAAAGGGGTGTCTATATGGCATTAATACCTACAAAAAAAATAGATAATTTTAAAAATCAAACTATAGATACGATAACAGATAATGTAAAATTGATTTCTAATGATTCTAATCGTTTGATTAATGCAAAAAACGTGAAGCCGTTTTTAAAATGGGCAGGTGGAAAAAATCAACTTTTAAAAGAAATTAGAAATTATTATCCATTTATGAATAAAAGTATAACAAAGTATGCAGAACCTTTTGTAGGTGGTGGAGCCGTGCTTTTTGATATACTTTCAAAATACGATTTAGAAGAAATTTATATTAGTGATATTAATGGAGAATTGATAAATACTTATAAAATCATACGCGATAATCCAAATAAGCTAGTAAAAATTCTTTTTAATATGCAAATGGAATTTATTTCTCTTACGATAAATGATAGAAAAAACTACTATTTACAAAAAAGAGAAAGATTTAATTTTTTAAAAGTGAATGATAATGAGGCAATAGAAAAAGCGGCATTAATGATTTTTTTAAACAAAACTTGTTTTAATGGCTTATTTAGGGTAAATAAAAAAGGATTATTCAATGTTCCGATGGGAGCATATAAGAATCCATTAATATGTGATAAAGAAAATATTTATGTGGTATCAGAAAAATTAAAAAATGTAAATATTGTTTGTGAAGATTACAAAAAGTCGGTAGATTTTATTGATGAATATACTTTTGTTTACATAGACCCACCATATAGACCTCTTACAGATACATCGAATTTTACAGCTTATACAACAGATTTATTTAATGATGAAAAACAGAAAGAACTTGCAAATTTTATTCATACTATTCATCAAAAAGGTGCAAAAGTACTTGTTAGTAATTCGGACCCTAAGAATGTGAATGAGAATGATGATTTTTTTGATACGATATACAAAGATTATAATATAAAAAGAGTAGAAGCTGCTCGTATGATTAACTGCAATGGCAAGTCAAGAAACAAAATAAAAGAACTTTTAATATCAAATTTTAGGAGGGACTAATTATGCCATATGGAGAATATGCACAATGTCCTTGTTGTGGAAAAACAGCTTATGGAAAAGATAATATTGAAAAAAAGTTTGGTTATCGTGACATGGGAGATGGGAGGATTATTCCACAATCTTATTGCAAAAAATATCGTTCTGCTGGTTGCAAAGCAGGATACCACTGTAAAGTGAAATGAGGTTTCATATATGAAGAATAGAGATTTTAACTAATTTCAGCAAGAATTCCCCCACCTCTTAGGTGGGGGATGAATTGC
>CAJUKL010000047.1 GCA_910587195.1 uncultured Clostridia bacterium
AAAATTCAAGTGAGGTGATAAATATGCTGTTTACTGAATTTGATATGGATACTGCTATTGAAACTTGGAAAGATGAAGGTAGAAAAGAAGGTATTGAAGAAGGCAGAAAAGAAGGTATTGAAAAAGGCAGAAAAGAAGGATTTACAAAGGGAGAGATAAAAAAACAGATAGAAATTGCTAAAAATTTACTTGCTATACTAGATATTAAAGATGTTAATATGATATCAAAGGCAACTGGTTTATCTATTGAAGAAATCAAGAAACTGATGTAACCATTACAAAAAAAGAAATATTTCTTTTGCTAATTGCTTTAGAGCGAGGATATCTCCACATCGTGGTTCATCTCCATTTCCAGAAAGTATATATAAAAAAAATTTAGAATCTGTTGCGTTTGCAAAAAGAAAAGTTTAAAATCAAGCCCTTTTTAAAGGGCTTGCAAGAGTTTGAGTTGCAAAACGTCCAGTGGACGTTCGCTTAGAACCGACCGGAACGAAGTGTAGACCTGGAGGAACTTTTCACAAGTGAAAAAAGTTCCTGCAGAAGCTTCCGACTTTCATCAAGTCCATAATAAACCAGTTTTTACAAAAGTTATAATATTTTTTATGTGGTTACCCTATTTTCTGTTAAAATCTCATTTTCCTTTTTTTATAAATGTGATATAATAATACAATTATGGAAAAAGAGAGGAGAAAAACTATGTCTTTGACAGGACAACAAAATATTAGAAATTTTTGTATTGTTGCGCACATTGACCATGGAAAATCTACATTAGCGGATAGACTTATTCAAAAAACTGGTCTTTTGACAGAACGTGAAATGCAAGAACAAGTATTAGATAACATGGACTTGGAAAGAGAAAGAGGAATTACCATTAAAGCGCAAGCAGTTCGTTTGGTATACAAGGCGCAAGATGGGCAGGAATATGTTTTTAATTTAATTGATACACCTGGACATGTAGACTTTAATTATGAAGTTTCCAGAAGTTTAGCAGCGTGTGAAGGTGCTGTTTTGATTGTAGATGCAGCACAAGGTATTGAAGCACAAACACTTGCTAATGTTTATCTAGCACTAGATAATGATTTAGAAATTTTACCAGTTATTAATAAAATTGACTTGCCAAGTGCAAATCCAGAAATGGCAAAACAAGAAATTGAAGATATTATAGGGATTCCGGCAGAAGATGCCCCAATGATTTCTGCCAAAAATGGCATTAACATTGAAGATGTGCTGGAAAGAATTGTAACAGATATTCCAGCACCTTCTGGAGATAGAAATGCACCTTTAAAAGCATTGATATTTGATTCTGTATATGACCAATATAAAGGTGTTATTGTCATTATGAGAATTTTTGATGGTTCATTACAAAAAGGCAGTAAGGTCAAAATGATGGCAACAGGAAAAGAGTTTGATGTTGTAGAAGTAGGTGTATTTGGTCCTGGTAGATTTATCCCAACAGAAATATTAGAGGCAGGCATGGTAGGCTATTTTACAGCAAGTATTAAAAATGTAGCAGATACCCGTGTTGGAGATACTGTCACAGAAGCGGACAACCCTACACAAGAAGCTTTACCTGGATATAAAAAAGTAAATCCTATGGTATATTGTGGTATTTTTCCGGCAGATGGTGCAAAATATCCTGATGTAAGGGAAGCATTAGAAAAATTACAATTAAATGATGCTGCATTATTTTTTGAACCAGAAACCTCTGTTGCATTAGGATTTGGATTCCGTTGTGGTTTTTTGGGATTGCTTCACCTAGAAATTGTGCAAGAAAGATTGGAAAGAGAATATAACCTTGATTTAGTTACAACAGCACCTAGTGTTATTTATAAACTATTTTTGACAGATGGTACAGAAATGGAAATTTCTAATCCAAGCAATATGCCTGACCCCGCAAAAATAGAACATATGGAAGAACCCATTGTAAAAGCAGAAATCATGCTTCCCAAAGAATATATTGGGGCAATTATGAAGCTTTGTCAACAAAGGCGAGGAGAATATATCAGCACAGAATATTTAGATGAAACCAGAGCAATGTTGTTATATGAAATGCCTTTAAATGAAATTATATATGATTTTTTTGATGTTTTAAAATCCAGAAGTAGAGGATATGCTTCCTTTGATTATAGTTTAATTGGATACAAAGCGAGTGAACTTGTGAAATTAGATATTTTAGTAAACAGGGAAGTGGTGGATGCTCTTTCCTTTATTGTGCATAAATCAACTTCCATTGAAAGAGGCAGAAAGATATGTGAAAAACTTAAAAAGGAAATCCCAAGACAATTATTTGAAATTCCAATTCAGGCAAGTATCGGCAGTAAAATCATTGCAAGAGAAACCGTCAGCGCTATGCGAAAAGATGTTCTTGCAAAATGCTATGGTGGGGATATTTCCCGAAAAAGAAAGTTACTTGAAAAGCAAAAAGAAGGCAAAAAACGGATGCGACAAATTGGTAGTGTAGAAGTGCCACAGCAAGCCTTTATGAGTGTACTAAAATTAGAAGAAGAATAACTACCTTTCTTGAAAGAAAGATAGCAAAGAACTTTTGTGCGGTGCAAAACGTCCGGTGGACGTTTGTTCTGCACCGACCGGAGCGAAGCGTAGACAACTGGCGTTTCGCTGCTGTGTGTTGGAGTTAAGTGGTTGTTGTAGTTGAACGACAACGGGGCACCAGTTGTTAAAATTTTCGATTTGTTCCGTTTGCGAAAGGCAAAGTTTTTGGTCAAGCTTTTTTCAAAAAGCTTGTAGGGTTTTAGGGACAAAGTCCCTAAGGTCTTAATCTTTTTACGCTTGTAAGCGTGTTTTTGAAGTGGGTTCTGAATGTCCGGTAGACGTTCGTTTAGAACTGACCGAAGCGTAGATATGGAGGAACTTTTCACAAGTGAAAAAAGTTCCTCCAGCACTTCTGATTTCTGTTAAGTTCATAAGAACTTTATGCAAAACTTCGTTTTGCTGCTGTGTGTTGGAACTAAATTCTTGCTTTAGAGGAGCAACAATATCATTGATAAAAACCAAAAGAAAATACTCTATCGTCAAATGACAATAGAGTACAATTTTTAATCCCAAAATGCCGGTTCCTACCGCTTGACACCTAGCCTACGCCAGGTGGGCAACCGCAGCAAAGACTCTGTCTTCCTCTGCCCAAAGGGAATTAGCTTGAGGCCTGACATATCTTTTACCTATAGGAATCCCGTTTAAGTCATGTAGGTTCAATTATGGCAGGATTGTCGAACACTTCAGGAATTTAAAACAAAATCATTCTATTTAAAAATAAGCGAATGTCAAAACTTTTTATTTTTTGTAACAATTTGCTTTACCATTTATATTATAGTATGTTTTTTTGATTATGACAATACCTAATTTTAATTTTCTTTTTGAAATATTGTTTGAAGTACGATGATAAGTGCACCAAGCAAAACAAAAATATCTGCAATGTTAAAAATAGGTTTATTTTTTTGAAGTTTTTTTAGTAAGGAATGTTTTGCTTTACAAGGAAAATCCCAAAATAAAAAATCTGTCACTGCACCATATTTTACTCTCTCTATAAAATTACCGATTGCCCCACCTAACACAAAAGCATATCCTGTTTTATTTTTTCCTGTTATCATTTGAAACATACAATAAGCTATTCCAAGGATAGAAACAACTTTAATTTCTTTGATATGCCCTTCAAAACTATTATATGCTGCACCTTTATTTTTTATGTGCCATAAAAAAAGCCGTTTTTTTACAATTTCTATTTTTCTCCCTTCTTTTACCTTTTGACAAATCATGTATTTTGTCCAAATATCCAAAAAAATTATCCCTATTGCTGTTATAAAATACATTTTTTTCTCTCCTTTCTTGTTAAAGTATACCATATTTTTTGGAAAATACGAAAAACTCTTGTCACAAACGAAATGCTGTATTATAATTTAAAAGAAGGTATTTATATTTTTTTTAAAAGAAAGAGAGAGGTGTTTTTAAATGGCTTTAGTTACAACAAAAAAAATGTTTGAAAAGGCTTTCGAAGGACATTATGCAATCGGTGCATTCAACATCAATAATATGGAAATTATTCAAGGTGTTGTGAATGCTGCAAAAGCACAAAATTCTGCTGTTATTTTGCAGGTTTCTAAAAGTGCTTTGAAATATGCTGGTCCTCTTTACTTAAAAGCTATGGTTGATGCTGCTGTAGCAGAAACAGGTATTGATATTGCTTTACATTTAGACCACGGTCCAGATATTGAAACTGTCAAAGAATGTATTGCTGCTGGCTTTACATCTGTTATGTTTGATGGTTCTCATTATGATTATGAAGAAAATGTAGCAAAAACTAAAGAAGTGGTTGATTTTGCTCATGAACATGGTGTTGTTGTGGAAGCAGAATTAGGCAAATTGGCTGGTGTGGAAGATGATGTGAAAGTGGATGCTGCAAATGCAACTTACACAGACCCAGACCAAGCTGTTGATTTTGTAAAACGTACAGGCGTTGATTCTCTTGCAATTGCAATCGGTACAAGCCATGGTGCTTATAAATTCTCTGGTGAAGCAAAATTAGACTTTGACCGTTTAGATACCATTACAGAAAAGTTAGAAGCTGCTGGATTCCACAACTTCCCTATTGTATTACATGGTGCCTCTGCTGTTGATGAATCTTCTGTTGAAACTTGCAATCAATATGGTGGAAAAATTGCTGGCGCAAAAGGTGTTCCTAATGAAATGCTTCGCAAAGCAGCTTCCAAGGCGGTTTGCAAAATTAATATGGATACAGATTTAAGACTTGCTATGACAGCCGCTATTAGAAAAAGTTTTGGTGAAAAACCAGAAGCATTTGACCCAAGAGGTTATTGCGGTGACGCAAGAAAATTGATTCAACAATTAGTTGAAATGAAAATTAAAGATGTACTTGGTGCTACTGATTCTATGAAATAATCTAAAAAAACCCCGTGAATATTTTCATGGGGTTTTGCTATCATAAAAATATAAGTGAGAAAGTAAAAATTTTGGTCAATTTTAAGGAAATCACAGAAAAATATCACTGAAATAAATAATGGTATAAGGGAATTATCAGCTAAAATCTATATTGGAAAATAGGAAAAATAATTGATTTTTTTAAGGAGATGATTTTGTTGTATGAATTGGTACAAGCAGCGGAACATACCTATTATATAGAATGCCCTGCAAAAATAGGAATTTATGAAGATATGGATGGTATTTATGTCATTGATAGTGGCAATGATAAAGAAACCGGCAGAAAAATTAAAAAAATATTAGAACAAAAAAACTGGAAGTTAAAAGCAATTTTAAATACCCATTCCAATGCAGACCATATCGGTGGTAATCAATTTTTACAAAAACGTTTTAACTGTCCTATTTATTGTACTCCCATGGAAAATGCAGTCATAGAGCACCCTATATTAGAGCCTTCTTTTCTTTATGGTGCTTATCCTTTTGCGGCATTACGCCATAAATTTCTTATGGCACAGGAAAGCCAAACAAAAAATATTGTAGATGCTGCTTTACCAGAAGGTTTTGAAGTTTTTTCTTTACCTGGTCATTTTTGGGATATGATTGGCTTTAAAACACCAGATAATATTTATTTTTTAGCAGATTGCGTTTCTAGTGAATCAATTCTAAATAAATATCATATTTCTTTTATTTATGATGTTAGAAAGTATTTAGAAACTCTGGATTTTATTAGTACATTAAAGGGAAAGTTATATATTCCGGCACACACGGAAGCGACAGAAAACATTGCTGCACTTGCAGATGTAAACCGAAAAAAAGTATACGAGATTATAGATTTACTTTTAGAGTTTTGTCAAACACCTTCCACTGCAGAAGAATTATTAAAAAAGATATTTGACTATTACCATTTGGTTATGGATGCCAGCCAATATGTTTTGGTAGGTAGTACCATACGTTCTTATCTCTCTTATTTATTAGATGAGAAAAAATTGACAACAAAAATTGTAGAAAATCGTTTTCTGTTTCAAAAAGCAACAGAATAAATTTATAACATTTGATAAAATGACTGCTTTGCTGTGTTCTCTGTCTACTTTAAATTTTTTGCACTGATTAAGTGGAATACCATGGAACAGCAAAAATTATCCTGTTAAAGCAATAGAACTATTATTGTTTGCTAATGATAAAAGCAGTATACAAAAAGAGCCTTTTTTCTAAAAGAAAAAAAGGCTCTTTTGTTGTTTTTCCTTGCCATTGCAAGGTCAAAAATTTATAAAATGTTGTCAAAAATACCAATTTATAGAAATGAAGATGAACCATGATGTGGAGATATCCTCGCTCTAAAGCAATTAGCAAAAGAAATATTTCTTTTTTTGTAATGGTTACATCAGTTTCTTGATTTCTTCAATAGATAAACCAGTTGCCTTTGATATCATATTAACATCTTTAATATCTAGTATAGCAAGTAAATTTTTAGCAATTTCTATCTGTTTTTTTATCTCTCCCTTTGTAAATCCTTCTTTTCTACCTTCTTCTCTTGCTTCCTCTTTCCAAATTTCTTTTGCAGTATCCATATCAAATTCAGTAAACAGCATATTTATCACCTCACTTGAATTTTTTTCTAAAAATTCTTTCATTACGTTTTTATCAATACAGATTTTGACAGCCTGAATAATAGCGTCATTTAATTCTAAGCCTTTTTCCAGATAAGTTCTTACGACTGATATAAAATAACTGTACTCTTTTAAATATTGACACTGTTGTACAATACTATGGTTTTCTTTATAATTGATATTGATAACTTTAACAGTCAACTCTAATTCTGGAGGATTTTGCTGTACTAAAAAAGCGTCTGAAAGTTTTAATATCTTTTCTTTAGGATAGTTCCTAACACCATTATACAATACATAACAGTGTGGTGTTGGTATTTTCTGTAATGTACTTCTATAAACGATATTTTTGTCAATGAGTTTTTCATACTCTCTAGCGATGTAGAGTAAACACCTTAAAGGCATATTATTATTGATGGTACTTTGATGTTCTATGAGTATAATAAATTTATTATCTATAGTAAAGCAAATATCATTTTTCTGATTCATAAAAAGTACATCTTCTAATGTAATGATATTGACTTCTGTTTCTTCTCCATAATTGGTATTTTCTAAAGCATTGTAAAGTAATCTCAGTTTATGCTTATCTGAAAAATATCGTGTAAAAACAGAGTCTTTATATTTCTTGTTTGTGTTCATTGTTCCACCCCTTAATAATATTATATAAAAAAAGTGCTATCATTACAATGACAGCACAATAAAAATTTTCTATTTTTATGTCTATAAAAGAAAATGTTAATTTCTAATATCATATTCTAAATTAACATTTTTTAATACAGAAGAAGCGGCATTTGGATTTTCTTGTAAAAAATCAAGCATTTTAGGAACTAATATCTTAGTAATAGCACATAAATTTCCTAAAGATTCCTTACTATTTCTAACTTTTTTGACTGGACATCCTCCACAACAAACAAGTTGGTAGTTACATTTTATACATTGAGGATCTGAATTTTCCATATTTTTCAAATCTACTATTTTGTTTCTGAATAAATCAATTTTACTATCCTTTATTTGTCCTACAATAAATGCGTCAGCAGTTTTATCTTCTGAACTAACTACTTCATAACAGGAAGAAATATAATTATCTGTAGTTAGTGCTATATTGAAACCGCTTAAAGCTCCACAATAATGGTATCCTGGAAAACGAAAAGAATTCGAGGTTAATCTAATTCCATGTTCATATGCGAATTTTACCGCTTTCATATAATTTTCAGAATATATCTGTGGGTCAGGAACTAAATTGCTGTCATCGCTTCTTCCAAAATTATAACAGGGAGAAAAAACCAAGTATTTTACACCTAACTCTCCAAAATATTTTGTTATTTCATATAACTTTTCAGCTCCTTCTTTTGTAATGGTACTTCTAACAGTGTACACATAATGATGTTCTTGAAAAAAACGAATGGTTTCTTCTATTTCTGCGGAATATTCCAACTCCTCGGGTGTCCTTCCTTATATTATACCACCAGAACTTCTAATCCTACAGTAACCAATCAGCATTTTAAATGTCATATACTTAGATGTTTGTTTAGGTATTAACCTATTTTTTCTATCTACAAAGTAAGACGGCAATAATAGAATTATCGTCATAACTGAATATAATATATATAAAGTTGCTATATAATCTATATAATAATTAAAGGACATTAAAATCACCCCCTAAAATTTTTAAAACAACTTAACACTCGACATAGAAGTGAATTTTATTCTATCTTTAAGTATGTATTAAAAAAAGATAGAAATAGCAAAAAAATGGAAAAATAAAGAAAAAACGTTTTTTTGAAAAGATGTTCATTCAAAAGAAAAATAAAAGTTTTTATTTTTTCTTTACTGAAATCAAAAAAAATTTTTATATTATTTGGCATTAAAAGATAAGATAAAAAACTTTAATCACACTGTTTTATGTTAAGATAACTTATCTAAAAAAAAATTATTTTTTTCCACAAAAACATTGTCTATTTTTTATCATTGTTTAAAAAAAGAAACAAAATAACTAAAATATTATTCATTGAAAACATTGTTTTTTATAAAATCATGCATGTTACATAATAAAATATGCATAAAAATTAACTTGATTTTTTGTTTATTTTGTTATAGTATTTGTTCATATTACAAAGAGTAACAAAATTGCTATTATAAAATTATTTCATAATAGGTTTTGTCATAGAATAGGAAAAGGGAAACAGGTTTCATCCACACCTATTTGTTTTCCTTTTTCTTATGACAGAATCAAAAAAATAAGGGAGGAATACGATGGGAGAATTTGCAAAAACTTTAAATGATTATGTCAGCATTGTCAATGGTTGGGTATGGGGTCCTTTTATGTTAATTTTATTATTTGGTACACATGTTTTTTTAACCATTAGAACAAGAGGAATTCAATTACATATTTTTAAAGCAATTCGACTTTCTGTAACAAGAGATAATACAGCAGAAGGAGATATTAGCCAATTTGGTGCTTTGACAACAGCATTAGCTGCAACCATTGGAACAGGTAATATTGTAGGTGTTGCAACAGCGATTGCAGCAGGTGGACCAGGCGCAGTATTGTGGTGTTGGCTAACAGGTGTTGTTGGCATTGCTACAAAATATGGAGAAGCCTTACTTGCTGTTAAATACAGAGTAAAAACAAAAGATGGTACTATGCTTGGTGGTCCTATGTATGCTTTAGAATTAGGTGTCGGGGAACATTATGGCAAAATGTTTGGCAAAGTATGTGGCATTATTTTTGCACTTTTAGCTGGTCTGGCTGCTTTTGGTATTGGTAATATGACACAAGGTAATTCGATTGCGGTTATGGTGCAGGATACTTTTCATGTTTCCACCAAAATTACCGGAATTATTTTAGCAGTATTGACAGGTGTTGTAGTGATTGGTGGTGTAAAATCAATTGCAAAAGTTTGTGAAAGACTTGTCCCTTTGATGGCATTTTTTTATATTATTGGTTGTATTATTATTATTTATATTAACCGTGATTATGTTTTACCAGCCTTACATGAAATTTTTTCTAGTGCATTTTCAGAGCGTGCAGTAGGAGGCGGTTTTGTCGGTGCAACTGTCATTACAGCAGCTCGTTTTGGAATTGCAAGAGGTTTATTTTCTAATGAATCTGGTTTAGGTTCAGCACCGATTGCCGCAGCCGCAGCACAAACAAGAAATCCAGTTCGTCAGGCACTGGTTGGTATGACAGGAACTTTTTGGGATACAGTTATTGTTTGTGCTTTAACAGGTATTGTACTGGTTTCTAGCATACTAAAAAACCCTGTTGGATTGCAAGGACTTTCTGGTGGTAATTTGACATCAGCTGCATTTAATGCAATTCCTGGTGTTGGTCCTGTTGTATTGACGATTGGTTTAATTACTTTTGCTTGGTCTACTATACTTGGCTGGTCTTATTATGGTGAAAGAGCTTGGGAATATTTGGCAGGTAAAAAAGCAGTTTTACCTTTTAGAATTGTATGGGTGTTTGTGGTATTGATAGGCTGTGTTACCACACTTGACCTTGTATGGAATATTGCAGATACTTTAAATGCTTGTATGGCATTTCCAAATTTAATATCTTTATTACTTTTAAGTGGTGTTATTGTAAATGAAACAAGAAAATATTTATGGGAACATAATTTAGATGAAACTTCTACAGAACTACAAATTGATAAATCCCATGAATAAATAAAATTTGCCAACCCATTTCATTCTTATTTTTTTAGGAAGCTCCTCTTTTTTATAGAGAAGCTTCCTAGTTTTTTTAATGTTAACCAAAAACTTTATTGTTTTTATACAGAACAGAACGAATTTTCTAGCTGATGATGCTCTGTTCTCATTCCACTACAACAACTGTTCCACTTTCCTGCACGGCAGCAAAACGAAGTTTTACACAAAAGTTTTTTGCTACCTTTCTTTCACCAACTTTTTTGAAAAAAAGTTGGACAAAAAACTTTATCTTCCGCAAACGGAACAAATCGAAAATTTTAACAACTGGTGTTCCATTGTCGTTCAACTAAAGCAACTGTTCCACTCCAACATACAGCAGCGAAACGCCAGTTGTCTACGCTTCGCTCCGGTCGGTGCAGAACAAACGTCCACCGGATGTTTTGCACCGCACAAAAGTTCTTTGCTTACTTTCTTTCAAGAAAGTAAGTCGGGGGTGCCAACAGGTATAATATTGCCACATTTTGAACAAATAAGTTCTTCTTCATTTTCCATTGTTTCATCATCAACCTGAATTTCTTCACCACACTCCGGACAAATAAAAGAATATAAATATTCAGCTTCATCTTCATCATCCATTATGTCATCTATGTCATCATCTATATAGTTTTCTAACATAAAAGCAATATCATCTAAAACATCTAACATCGCATGAAAAATTTTGCCTTCTTTACTGTCTGGGGGATAGCCGCTGCCGTCACAAAGTCCTCGCAAATAGGTAATTTTCTTTTCAAAATATTCCATGTTTACAGCCTCCCTTGTATTGAAAAATGGTTGCTTGTTTTTTATTCTTTCGCTCTGCCTAAATATTCACCAGTACGTGTATCAATTTTAATTACTTCATTTTGGTTAATAAATAAAGGTACTTGTACAGTTGCACCTGTTTCTACAACAGCAGGTTTTGTTGCACCTTGTGCAGTGTTGCCAGCAAAGCCGGGTTCTGTATCTGTAATTTCTAATTCCACAAATAAAGGAGGTTCAATACCAAATACCTGTCCTTCATAAGAAAGAATTTTTACCATTTCATTTTCTTTTACAAATTTTAAAGTATCACCAACATCTTGAGAATTTACTGCAATTTGGTCAAAAGTTTCTACATTCATAAAGTGGTATAAATCACCATCTGTATAAAGATATTGCATATCTTGTCTGTCAATATGTGCTCTAGGCATTTTTTCAGTTGGGCGGAAAGTTTTTTCTACCACACTACCTGTTTTAAGATTTTTAATTTTAGTACGAACAAAAGCGGCACCTTTTCCTGGTTTTACATGTTGAAATTCCAAAATAATAAAAATGTCACCTTCATATTCAATTGTTACACCGTTTCTAAATTCACCTGCTGAAATCATGTAATTTCCTCCTTATACTATATCTTTTCTTATTTTACTGAAAAACATTGTTTTTTTCAATAAAAAAATAATATTCTATTCAAATTTTTTTTGTTTAAAATAAATTTTCATGACTTGCCTTTCCAGTCCTCTTTTGATTTTTGTAACAAACTGGTCACGGTCACAAATAGGTGCTGTCATAATGCAATACAATCCAGCATTGTGTCCACACCACATATCTGTAAAAACTTGGTCACCTATCATTGCTGTTTCTAGTTCTGTCAGTTTCATTGCAGAAATTGCTTTTCTTAATTTTTTAATTCCGGGTTTTCCTGCCTTATGGACTGCCAAAACATGCAATTTTTCATTAAATTTTGTAACTCTTTTTTTGTCATTATTGGATAAAATGCAAATGCGGAACCCTTGTTTTTTGAGCATTGCAAAAAATTTTACAATGCTATCATCTGGTTCTGCCACATCATAAGGGGCAATGGTATTATCAATATCAAACACAAGCCCACGAATCCCCTTTTTTTTTAATTCCTCTAAAGGTAATTCATAGACCGATGAAATATATAAATCTGGAAAAATAATATTTAAAATATGCCCCATATCAATATCTCCTATTCGTATTTTTAATGGTGTTCATATTGATGATTATGTTCTTCTTCCTGCTGGTGAACACATTCCATATCAGGATTTCCCATTTTTTCCCCGCTTAAATATTTTACAATCGCATCATCTGCAGTTCCTGTAATTCCCGGAATCAATTCAATTCTTTTTGCGCGAAGGGCACTTTTTACACTACTTCCAATGTTGCCACAAATGACAATATTAACAGAATGTAATGTCAAAAAATTTGCCAAAGCTTCATCACCTGGGCCTTCCACAGGAATAAACTCCTTGTTTTTAATTAACTCTGCTTCTACTTCATAAACAGTAAACTCGGTAGCCTGTCCGAAATGTTGATAAATCATACCTTTCTCTGATGGCATTGCAATTCTCATGTTTTATTCCTCCTCACTTATAACACAGATTACTTCACATGCTTGTTATTGTAAAGCAAAGCGAGTAGCTTGTCAAATCAAATCAAAATAAAAATGTATTTTTCTGTATTTTTTGATATAATTGTAAAATAATAAGATTAATTTCTTTATTTTATACAGAAATAAAACCAAAAAAGGAGTATAAAAAAATGGATGAAAGAATTAAAACATTAGCAAAGCAATTAGTACATCATTCCTGCCGTTTACAAAAGGGAGAAAAGGTGCTTATCAGTTGTCATGGTGTTCACCCCATCCCTTTAGTAAAAGCATTGATAAAAGAAATTTATGCTGTAGAAGCCATTCCTTTTGTGGAATTAAGCACCAACAGCATTGAAAGAGAATTATTACTTGGAGCAACAGCCGAACAACAAAAACTAATGGCAGAAGTGGATAGTATGCGAATGAAACAAATGGATGCTTATATTGGTGTACGTGGGGAAGATAATCTAGCAGAAGAATCTGATGTACCTGGTGACAAGCTTTCTCTGCAAACAAGATTATATTCTAAACCTGTACATCATGATATTCGTGTTCCATACACAAAATGGGTGGTATTGCGTTATCCCACAAATTCTATGGCACAATCTGCCCGTTGCAGTTTAGAAGCATTTGAGGACTTTTATTTTAACGTTTGCAATTTGAATTATGAAAAAATGTCAAAAGCAATGGAGCATTTAGTAGAACTAATGAACAAGACAGACAAAGTAAGGCTTGTAGCAAAAGGTACGGATTTAACATTTTCCATTAAAGGGATTCCTGCGATTAAATGTGATGGTCGCTGCAATATTCCAGATGGAGAAGTTTATACTGCACCTGTCAAGGATTCTGTCAACGGTACTATCACGTACAACACTCCTTCCGAATACAACAGCTTTATTTTTCAAAATGTAACATTAACTTTCCAAGACGGCAAAATTGTAGATTTTGATGGAAATGATAAAAAACGTCTTGAAGCTATTTTTAATGTAGATGAAGGTGCAAAATATGTTGGAGAATTTGCCATTGGTGTTAACCCCTATATTATCAAACCTATGACAAATATTTTATTTGATGAAAAAATTATGGGCAGTATTCATTTTACGCCTGGCAACTGTTATGATGATGCACCAAACGGTAATAAATCTGCTATTCACTGGGATTTAGTACTAATTATGACACCAGAATATGGTGGTGGCGAAATCTATTTTGATGATGTTTTAATCAGAAAAGATGGATTATTTACACTACCAGAACTAAAATGTTTAAACCCCGACTTTCTTTCTTGAAAGAAAGGTAGCAAAGAACTTTTGTGCAAAACTTCGTTTTGCTGCTGTGTGTTGGAGTGGAACAGTTGCTTTAGTTAAACGACAACGGAACACCATACGTTAAAACTTTTATTTTGTTCCGTTTGCGAAAGGTAAAGTTTTTGATTCAACTTTTTTTCAAAAAAGTTAGTGGGTTTGGGCAAAGTCCAAGGTCTTGATTTTTATTAACAAGCTGAGAGAAACCTTTTTGTAGGTTTCTCTTTTTTGTTGTCGAAGGATAAAATTGCTATTTTGGCTTGCTTTCGGTATAATAAAAAAAGAAAGGAGAGAAATGCATGAAAGCATTGATTACAGGCGCAACTTCGGGAATTGGCAGAGATATGGCAATATTATTAAGCAAAAAAGGTTATGATTTAATTATTGCATCCAGAGATACCAAAAAAATGAAAATTATACAAAAAAAATTACCTACAAAAGTTCAAATTATAACCGTAGATTTATCAAAAATAGAAGATTGCTATCAATTATATGATAGAGTAAAAGAGCAGGATATTGATGTTGTTATCAATAATGCAGGGTTTGGTGCATTTGGACAGTTTTGGGAAATTCCATTAGAAAAAGAACTAAATATGATTGATTTAAATATAAAAGCTGTTCATCTATTAACAAAGCTGTTTATCCAATATTTTAGGCAAAAAAACAAAGGCTATTTGTTAAATGTAGCATCTTCTGCTGCGTTTTTACCAGGGCCACTTATGGCAACCTATTATGCTACAAAAGCATATGTATTGCATATGACGGAAGCAGTTTGGAAGGAATTGCAAAAAGAAAATAGTAATGTAAAGCTGTCTGTACTTTGTCCTGGTCCTGTGGATACCGCATTTAATGAAAGAGCAAATGTTTCTTTTCAATTAAAAGGTATGAAAAGTAAAGATGTAGCAAGCTATGCACTGAAAAAAATGTTTCAAGGTAAAATGATAATCATACCAGGAATGACCATGAAAATAACACATATGGGAGAACGTTTTTTACCAGAAAAAATATTGTTAAGCTGTGCCTATCATTTTCAAAAAAAGAAAGGATAATTAATATGTCAAAAATATTAGTATTAGCAGAAAAACCTTCTGTTGGAAAAGAATTAGCAAGAGTATTAAAATGTAATAAAGTATTGGGTGGATATATAGAAGGGGAAAACTATGTTGTCACTTGGGCGTTAGGGCATCTTGTTACTTTGGCAGAACCAGAAGCCTATGGAGAAAAATATAAACAATGGTCTATGGAAACTTTGCCAATGATTCCAGCAAATATGAAATTAAAGATTATACCAGAAACCGCAAAGCAATTTGGTGTTGTCAAAAAATTATTGTTAAGTAAAGAAATTTCTTCTCTTATTATTGCCACAGATTCCGGCAGAGAAGGAGAATTAGTTGCAAGATGGATATTAGAAAAAGTTGGATTTCAAAAACCAATCCAAAGGCTTTGGATTTCTTCCCAGACAGATAAAGCAATTAAAGAGGGTTTTGCAAAATTAAAAGATGGAAAAAACTATCTATCTTTGTACCGTTCTGCACAGGCAAGAGCAGAAGCCGATTGGCTGGTAGGTTTAAATGTCACAAGGGCACTGACTTGCAAATATAATGCACAACTTTCGGCAGGACGTGTGCAAACGCCTACTTTAGCAATGATTGTGGCAAGAGAGCAGGAGATTAAAAAATTTATTCCAAAAGATTATAACATTATTCGAGCAGACTTAGGAAATTTTTTTGTAACGTATCAGGATAGTAAAAAACAAACCAATATTTTTGATAAGGAAAAAGCAAAAAATATTTTGGAAAAAATTAAAAATAAAAAGTTTATAGTAAAAGAAGTTACTCGCACAAAAAAAATGACACCACCTCCTATGCTGTATGATTTAACAGAATTACAAAGAGATGCAAATAAATTTTATGATATGTCCCCAAAAGAAACTTTAAACGCTATGCAAAATTTATATGAAAAATATAAGGCTTTAACCTATCCAAGAACAGATTCTCGCTATTTGACAGAGGATATTGTACCAACACTTACTGATAGATTAAAAGCGGTATCCAAAGGGGATTTTGTGCCTTTTGTGTCAGAAATTATAAAAAATAAAAAGAAAATTACCAAAGCTTGTATTAACAATAGTAAAGTTACTGACCATCATGCTATTATTCCAACAGAACAAAGTGCAGATGTTATTTCTATGAGTACCGCAGAAAAAAGAATTTATCTGCTTGTAGTAAAACGATTTTTGACCTGTTTTTACCCCAATTATACATATGAAAAAATAAGGGCAACGTTGGAATGTATGGGAGAAAGTTTTATTGCAACAGGAAGTGTTGTAATAGAAAAAGGCTGGAAAGTTGTTACAACAAATGTGGCAGAAGAAGGAGAGGAGGAAGAACAAACCTTGCCTGCCCTCAAAGAAGGACAAACTTTTTTGTGTGAATCCATTCAGCTAAAACCAATGAAAACAACGCCACCTGCTCGCTATACAGAAGCAAGTCTTCTTTCTGCTATGGAAAATCCTTCTAAATTTTTAACAGATAACCATATGAAAGAATATATAGAAGGTGGACTAGGAACGCCTGCTACAAGGGCAGATATTATAGAAAAGTTATTTTCTTCTTTTTATATTGAAAAAAGAGGGACTTCTATTTATCCAACCTCAAAAGGAATACAGCTTGTTGGTTTAGTGCCTTCTGATTTAAGAGAACCACTTTTAACAGCAAAATGGGAAAAAGAACTAGAAGCCATTAGTAAGGGAAAACAACAAAAAAATAAATTTATGGAAGAAATTAAAGGCTATACGAATGCTTTGATAAAAGATGTCAAAGATAGCACAGAACAATACAAGCATGATAATTTAACCAGAACAAAATGCCCTGTTTGCGGAAAGCCTATGTTAGCTGTCAACGGAAAAAAAGGAAAAATGCTAGTATGTCAAGATAGGGAATGTGGTGAAAGAATCCATGTTAGCAGAGCAACAAATATGCGATGTCCTGTTTGTCATAAACGCATGGAATTATTTGGGGATGGAGAGAAAAAAACTTATGTTTGTGTATGCGGTTTTCGGGAAAAAGCGGATTCACTCCATAAAAAAATTTCAGACCAAAAAGGAGCCTCTAAAAGCACTGTGCAAGATTATATGAAAAAACAAAAAAGAGTGGAAAAAGAAGAACAAAAAGAATTAAGTGCTTTTGGTAAAGCCTTGTTAGAAGCATTAAAAGAGGAAAGACCTTGAGGCTTTGCCTCAAACTCCACTTCCTTTCTTGAAAGAAAGGAAGTGAAAGAACTTTAAACGGAAATTACGTTTCCTTAAAAATATTGATTTTATAAGGAAAAACGCCAGTTTTTCCAGTAAAGTTTTTTGTCAAACTTTTTCTTTTGTGAACAGAACAGATTCTAAATTTTGACAACTGGTGTGTTGTTGTTCTTCTAAAAACTTTGCTTAAGTACTGTATACAGTTGTTAAAATTCTTTGCTAAGCTTTCTTTCAAGAAAGCTTAATTTTAACTAATTTCAGCAAGAATTCCCCCACCTCTTAGGTGGGGGATGAATTG
>CAJUKL010000048.1 GCA_910587195.1 uncultured Clostridia bacterium
CATTGCAATTCTACTTTTTCTTTTCCCTCATTATTTACTTAACACTCTCAAAAAACCTTATTGACTTTCAATTCTTTTTGAAAATCAGTAAGGTTTTATGAATTTGAAATAATTATTATGTGGGTAATTTCAGAAAATGTTGTCATTTTGTTGCTAGTGTCTAAGCAAATTTGCTTGCAAATCGCATACTCTTTTTACTTTTTTTCATTGAATTCTAACACAATTACTGGAAAATCCCCCTTTAGAGTGCTGATAGAAATACCAACATATATTAATTCTTCTCCAGTAAAGCTACGCCCAGTATTTTTTTCCACATAAACTTTTTGAGAATCCACATATGGAATTTTTAAAATATAAGATAGTGCTGAAACATCATATTCTCTTATAAAATAATAAATAACAGCGTGTGTTTTTTCCTGGTTAATTATCATCCATGCACAATTATCATCAGTAAAAGGAGAACAAAGGCGATAAAATTCACCATAAAAAAGCAGTTCTCTTTTCTGTTTATACTCTGATAAATGTGTTATCATTTGTTCTTTTTCCTCTGATGAGAGTTCTAATATATTTAATTCATAACCCATATTGGCAGAAGATGCAACTGCTGCACGAGTTGCAAAAGGAATATTTCGCCCTGTCTGATGATTTGGAGCAGCAGAAATATGAGCAGTAATAGCAGAATGAGGAAACACATAAGAAGCACCATATTGTATTTTTTGGCGGTCTAGTGCATCTGTATTATCACTACACCAAGTTTGAGGCATATAAAAACTCATACCTGCATCAAATCGCCCACCTCCACTAGAGCAATTTTCAAAAAGTACATCTGGAAATTGCATTGTCAACTCCTGCAATATACGATATAATCCTAGCATATATTTATGAAAAAATTCCCCTTTACTATCTTCAGACAAATATAATGAATTTGGGTCAGTCATATGTCTGTTCATATCCCATTTTATATAAGAAACAGGGTATTTTTTTATAAAATTGCTTAATGTTTCTATAATATAATCTTGAACTTGTTGTTGTGTTAAATCTAACACTAATTGATTTCTTCCTAAAAGTGGTGTATAATTGTTTTTTTGCATATGCCAATCTGTATGTGTTTCCATCAATATACTATTAGGTGAAATCATTTCTGGTTCAAACCAAATACCAAATTGTATGCCATTTTCTTCAGCACATTTTAATAATGGTGTCAATCCATTTGGAAATTTTTCAGCATTTATCGTCCAATCTCCTAAAGAACTTTTACTATTATTGCGATATCCAAACCAACCATCATCTAAAACAACCAATTCAAATCCTAGTTTTGCTGCTTCTTGCATGACACTGAGCATTTTTTTCTCTGAAACGTCAAAATAACACATTTCCCAACTATTGAGCAGGATAGGACGTTTCTTTTTTGCCCATTGAGGAGGAAACAGACGCTCTGTATACAATTTATGAAACTCTTGTGACATACCATTTAATCCTTTATTGCTGTATATTAAAATTGCTTGTGGCGTTTGAAATGTTTCATTTGGAAGTAATTTCCAACAAAAGTCTTCTATATGTATCCCCATAGCAACACGCAAATGATTGTATTGATTTCGTTCTACAGATACATAATGATTTCCGCTATATATTAATTGAAAAGCATGCACTTCTCCACTATGTTCTGTTGTTTCTGGTGTACAGATAGCAGCAAAAGGCGGATATTGTGGACTACTTGCTCCACGTGTACTACCTATAGAAAATATACCATGTTTGATTTCTTGTCTATTTAACTGAAATTCCTTTTGATGTGTACCATAAAAAGTAATGAACTGCTGTTTTTGATATGTTGTATCTACTAATGCACTAAATGCTCTTTCAATCCATACAGGCTGATTTCCTTGATTGCAAATTTGTGCAGAACGAATAACAACAGCACTATCTTCTACTATGGAATAATAAAGTATTAATTTTATATTGCTGATAGTATCTAAAAAGTGAATTGCTAGTGTTTTAGCTGCTTTTTGTTCCGTTTCACGAATATGAGGCAAGCCTTCTGGAATATGTAATGTGTCAGTGATTTCATAATATTGATATTTCATTCGTCCGACACGGATACCATTTTTCTGACGTACAGATACAGAAGGCTCTCTATAATCTCCTTGATTTGGGAAAGAAAATTCTTGTGGCTCTATTTCTAAAGAAAACAAAGGATTTTGCTGATTGTATGGTGCAGCAAATGTTCTTTTTACTGGTTGAACACAGTTAGCACCATAATAATTGTGTAAATTTTTTCCCCAATAACGATGTAGTAGCACATTCTCTTTCAACTCCATAATATAACTAATTTTGCTATTTGAAATATGAAAGATTTGTTTTTCCTTATCATATAAAATACTTATTTTTTGCATGATTTTTCCTCCTTTTGTATGCGATAATAATACGGTGAAATCCCTACCATACGTCTAAAAAATTTTGAAAAAGCTAAAGGGTCTGTAAAACCGACAGAATTTGCTACAATATAAATAGGATACTCTGTATACAATAATAATTCACAAGCTTTTTTTGCTCTTAAATTAGATAAATATTGTTTCGGTGTTACATGATACTGCTTTTGAAAAATATGAGACAAATAATTTGCATGAACACCTACAGATGCAGCTACATCTGCAATTTGAATATCATTATGATAGTACATTTCCATATATTGCTGTGCTTGATATGGTATAGAAACATCTAAATCTTCTGGGTCGTTTGCTCCTAGCTGCTCTAAAAGTGTTCCTATCATGTGATACATAATACCATTTACTTTTAAATGAGTAGAAAGCTGTTTCCCAGAAATATTTAATATAAATTCAATTTGTTTTTCATAAAACATGCTATTTTGACAATCAATAACATATTTTCTTTTATCACATTGCATTAACGAATTTAAAAACTGATTTGACTGTATACCTAAAAAGCCAATCCAACAATATTTCCAAGGATTTTTGTCATCTGCCCAATAAGTAGAAATTTCATTTGCAGGTACAACAAAAATCTGATTTTGATGAATGTGATAGATTGTATCACGTATTTTTAAATTTCCCTCCCCTTTTATAACAAAATGAATAAAATGATATTCTCGTCTTTTTGGACCATAAAGCTGACCACCTTTGCATTGCTCTATACCACAATTATAAAATACAAAATCAGAAATGCTTTTTTTACTTTTATCTGTTATCTTGTCTGTATATTCTCTCATAATTGTATTATAACATTTCATAATTGCATTATAACATAATAAAAATAGAATTTACTAAAAATATTAGAAATTTCCATATTATCGTTTGTATTTTCCATAGCTGTTTTTATATTGTAGATGGTACAATACAGTTGAAAATAAGGATTTATAAATCATTGATATAGAAAGGATGTATCAAAAACAGTATGGATAATTTGTATAAAATGACATATCATATTGAACCAAGTCGAGGGCTTATTAACGACCCGAATGGTTTTATACAATACAAAGGAATATATTATTTTTTTCATCAATGGAATCGTTTTGGCTTAGACCACTCTTACAAAGAATGGGGACTATTTACTTCTAAAGATATGATTCATTGGCAAAGTCAAGGAAGTGCTATATTGCCAGATAGAGAAGAAGATAAAAATGGTGTCCATTCTGGGAGTAGCATTGAATATGATGGCAAACTATATTTATTTTATACGGGTAGTAATAAAAACAATGGGATTAGGAAAAGCCGTCAATGTATTGCAATTTCTGAAAATGGGCAAACATTTATCAAGCAAAAAGAAGTCATTGATACACCAAACGGCTTTACAGAACACCATAGAGACCCTAAAGTGTGGCGTGGGCAAAAAAATTGGTTTATGCTAGTTGGTGCACAAAAATCCGATTTAACTGGAGCAGTAGCATTATATTCTTCTAACGATTTACTTCATTGGAAATATGAGCGTATTTTATATGACAATGATTTAGACCAAGTGTGTGAATGTCCTGATTTATTTCAATTAGGAGATAAAGACATTCTAATTTGTTGTCCTCAAAAGAGAATGTTTGTTCAAAATATTCAGGGGCAACAGGAAAAAGTAGACAGTTACGCTTGTTATATTGCAGGAAATTTTGATGAAAATACAATGTCATTTACTCCAAGTCAATGCAGGAAATATTTTGATTATGGATTTGATTTTTATTCTCCCCAAACATTTTTAGACAAGAAAGGCAGGAGAATTATGGCAGGCTGGATGTCAAGAATGGACGAAAAACAAGAAGCACTTTGTCCTACTAGAGAATTTGGCTATATACATTGTTTAACACTTCCTCGTGTTTTAACATGGGAAAACAATATGTTGTATCAAAGACCAATAGAAGAAGTGTTTCAACTGCGACATCATGCACAAAGCTATACTTCAAAACAGGGAAAATTTGAGGCAGAAACGGGACATTTTGAGTTACATTTGATACAAAATAAAAGTCATTCTTTTACATTATATTTACGTAACCGCACTATTTGTATTACATATCATGCAGAAACCCAAATACTGGAGGTGAGTAGAAAAAATTGGGTAAACGGCGAACTGCAAACAAAACAGCTCCTGTTATCTGAACTTTTAGAATTACAAATTTTTAGTGACAATTCTTCAGCAGAAATATTTGTAAATAATGGAGCTGCTGTATTTTCCATGCGATATTTTACCGACAGCAAAAATAGGGAAATAGAATATGCTGGCTTGGAAAAAGGAGAAAAATTAGAGTATTTCACATTATAAAAAAGAGAGGGAGAGAGACTATGGAAAACAGAGAAATAGCAGAAAAAGTCATTGAATTAGTAGGCGGCAAAGAAAATATTCAATCTGTTGCCCATTGTGCTACAAGATTACGTATTATTACAGCCGACAAAGAAAAAATCAATATGAAAGCAGTTGAAAATCTTGATAAAGTCAAAGGTAGCTTTTTCAATTCTGGACAGTATCAAATTATATTTGGTACTGGATTAGTAAACAAAATTTATGATGAAGTACAGTCTATATTAGGAACTAGTGTAACAGCAAATGCCACGCCTATAAAAAAAGAAGGAACAACATTTCAAAGAGCTGTCAGAACATTTGGTGATGTATTTGTTCCAATTATTCCTGTATTGGTAGCAACTGGTTTATTTATGGGTTTGAGAGGACTTTTAACACAAGAGGCATTTTTATCAATATTTGGTATGTCATCAGATAGTCTTCCAGACAATTTTATTCTTTTTACACAAGTGTTAACAGATACAGCATTTGCATTTTTGCCGGCATTAGTGTGTTGGTCAACATTCCGTATATTTGGCGGAAATCCGGTGATTGGTATTGTAATCGGTTTGATGTTGGTAAGCCCTTCTTTACCAAATGCTTATGAAGTTGGACAACAAACAGCATCACCATTATACTTTTTTGGATTTATACCAGTTGTAGGCTATCAAGGTTCTGTGTTACCTGCATTTATTACTGGTATAGTAGGAAGTAAAATTGAAAAATTTTTAAAAAAGAAAATTCCAGATGCGATTGATTTAATTGTTACACCATTTTTAATATTATTATCTAGTAGTTTGTTAGCACTTTTTGTAATTGGACCTATATTCCATCAGGTTGAATTAATTGTATTAGCTGTTGTAGAAAAATTACTTGTGTTGCCTTTGGGAATTGGTGGCTTAATCTATGGCTGTTTCGGACAATTATTAGGTATATTCGGTATTCATCATATTTTAAACTTTCTCGAAATCAGTATGCTTTCTCAAACAGGTTGGAATATGTTAAATCCTATTGGTACTTGTGGTAATATGGCACAAGCAGGTGCAGTATTAGCAATAGCAATCAAAGCAAAAAATACAAAAATGAAACAAATTGCTTATCCTTCTGCACTTTCTGCAACATTAGGTATTACAGAACCTGCTGTATTTGGTGTTACATTACGATTAGGAAAACCTTTTATTATGTCTATGATTGCTGGTGGTGTTGGTGGATTTTTAGCATCCATACTTGGTTTAAAAGCAACTGGTATGGCTTTGACAGGTATTCCAGGAACATTGCTATATTTAAATAATCAACTGCCTATCTATTTGTTTGTCAATGTTGTAGCTATGGCTGTGGCATTTGCTTTAACCTATACTATAGGCTATAAAGAAGTACCTGAAGAAGCAGAGCAAACAACTACACCAATACAGACAACTATAGAATCTGTTTCTACTTTAGAAAATTCAGAAGAAGTTGTGTTGTGTGCTGCACTTTCCGGAAAAGTAATACCCTTAGAAGAAGTAGAAGATGAAGTATTTAATAAAGGTATATTGGGACAGGGCGTTGCAATTATGCCAAAAGAAGGAAAGGTTTTTGCACCTTGTGACGGTGTTATTAGTACCATTCCAAGTACAAAACACGCAATAGGTATTGCTGGTGCTGCTGATAGTGAAATTTTAATTCATGTGGGTATGGATACTGTAAAACTTGAAGGAAAATATTTTAATTGTAAAGTAAAAACAGGTGATACTATCAAAAAAGGTGATATCCTTTTAGAATTTGATATGAATGCAATACAATCTGCTGGCTATACTCTTGTAACACCTATGGTCATTTGTAACTCAGACGATTATAATATTGATATCATTGCTAGTGGAGAAATTCAAACAGGTGTAGAATTAATTCGTTTTAAAAAAAATAAATAGAAATTATTATTAATAAAAACGGTAAAAACGGCAAAATATATTTTTTGTCGTTTTTATTTTTAATACTAAAGATTTTATCATTTTTTATATGAGAAAATATATAACTTAAAATTTTTTTAGTTGCTCTATTTACATGAAAATAATTTTATTTTTAATAGTAAAATTTATATATAATATAACGAAAATAACATTCCAAAAAAAGGAAAGCCATGCTGAAGGCGTTTTACAAATTTTAAAAAAATTTGCACCAGGGGTTTGGAGGAACACCAACAAGCAAGGAAAGAGATATCCTTTTCCCGTGCTTGTAGTTGATGCAGAATCATATTTATATACAATTTTTTGTTATTTCTAATTATTTCCAATTTATATAAATATCTTTGAAATATACATAAAAAAATAACATTATGAAAGAAGCACAAAATAATAATTATAGAAAATATTTTATTGAAAAATTATGATAGTACATTTATGATTATATTAAAAAAGAGAAAATCTAACTTTACATATTAGAATAAATTTTATTTTAATATATTAGTGAAATGGGAGGTTTATTATGATTGACAGTAAATTAAATGATATACTTAATTCTTATGACTGTAATGATTCAGCGTATGTTATTAGTGATTACATAAAAAAAAACATGAAAAAAATTCCTAATATGTCTATTGGAGAAGTTTCTCAAGCTTGTTTTGTATCAAAAGGGCAAATTTCTAAATTTGTAAAAAAATTAGGTTATGAAAGTTATTCGGATTTTAAAGATGCTTGTATTGATTATTTAGAAGCACAAATACAAAAAAAACAAATTTTTATTACAGAATTTGATTTGAAAGAAAATGTTACAAAATTTACTTTTGAATATACCAAAATGTTGCAATGGATAAAAAAAGAAATAGATTATGCTATTTTGAATCAACTGATAAAAAGCATTTCTAAACATAATGAAGTTTATCTTTTTGCACAAGGAGAAGCACGATCTATTTGTCAAATTTTGCAGATAGAGTTAGGAAATCTTGCTATTCCTATAGGAATTAATAATACTGATTTTTCCAGACAATTTTGTTATAACAAAAATATTATGATACTTATTATCAGTATTAATGGAAGAAGTTTTGAATTTAATAAAAGTGTAATTAAGAAAATTTTAAATATGCCAAATGATACATGGCTTATTACTTGCAATAAGAGCATTGAATTTTCTAAAAATAAATTAATTGTTCCTACATTAAATACAACTTTTAATGAATTTGCAATACGATTTGTAATAGATATAATTATTGCTGAGCTTAGAAGATACCAAACTGAAAAAATTGAAAAATAATAAAAAATATAAGTAGTTTCTAAAATGGAAACTTTCTCATATTAATTATTTAAAAATGCTATGATAAGTTTATGAAAATCACAAGAGGAGGGTTATAAATGAGCTTACCAGAGCATTTTTTTTGGGGTGGTGCAACAGCAGCAAATCAATGTGAAGGAGGATATACAGAAGGAGGAAGAGGAGTTGCTAATATTGATTTACTTCCTATTGGAGAAGAACGTTTTGCAATTGCTTCTGGCAAAATAAAAAAACTTGAATTTGAAGATAAATATTTTTATCCTGCAAAAAATGCCATTGACTTTTATCACCACTATAAAGAAGACATTGCTTTATTTGCAGAAATGGGATTTAATGTATATCGTATGTCAATTAGTTGGACACGAATTTTTCCAAATGGAGATGAGGAGCAACCAAATGAAGAAGGACTTTTATTTTATGAAAATATTTTTTTAGAATGCCATAAATATGGTATAGAGCCATTGGTTACAATATCACATTTTGACTGTCCTATTGGATTAGTAAAAAAATATGGTGGATGGAAAAACAGAAAAATGATTTCATTTTATGAAAAACTGGTAACAACATTATTTACACGTTTTAAACATTTGGTTACATATTGGATTACATTTAATGAAATAAATATGATATATCATTTACCATTTTGTGCAGCAGGTATTTATTTTGATGAGGGAGAAAATCAAAAACAAGTAATTGCAAATGCAGCTCATTATGAGCTAGTTGCAAGTGCATTGGCAACAAAAATAGGACATGAAATCAATGCTAAAAATAATATTGGATGCATGTTTGCAGCAGGACCTTATTATCCTGAAACATGCAAACCTGAAGATTATTGGCAGGCAATTTGCGATGATAGAGATGGATATTCTTTGCTTGATGTGCAAGTAAGAGGAGGTTATCCAAACTATTTAATAAAAAAATATGAAAAGGAAGGAATATCTATTCCTTTTGCAGAAGGTGACAAAGAATTACTACAAAAATATACAGCAGATTTTATAAGTTTTTCTTATTATAACTCCCGTGTAAGTAGTGCAGACACCAGTCAAAAAGATATAACAGAAGGGAATGTATTTCCTACATTGGTTAATCCGTATCTAAAAGTTAGTGCTTGGGGATGGCCCATTGACCCATTAGGATTACGAATCACATTAAATGCACTATACGACCGCTATCAAAAACCTCTTTTTATTGTAGAAAATGGTTTTGGTGCAGAAGACATTCCAGATGAAAATGGTTTTATTCAAGATGATTATCGAATTAACTATTTAAAAAGTCATATAAAAGAAATGATAAAGGCAGTAGAAGAAGATGGTATTGAACTTTGGGGATATACTAGTTGGGGTTGCATTGATTTAATTTCTAATGGAACAGGAGAAATGAAAAAAAGATATGGCTTTATTTATGTAGACAGAAATAACAAGGGAGAAGGTAGTTTTAAAAGATTAAAGAAAAAATCATTTTATTGGTATAAACGTGTGATTGCTTCCAATGGAAAAGAGTTGGATTAAATAGGAAAGGAGACGAAAAAATGGCAAAGGATTTTTCAAAAATGTCATCTGATATTATGAAATATATTGGTGGAGTAGATAATGTCATTGATATTGCACATTGTGCAACTAGATTAAGATTCCGTTTAAAAGATGTTGATGCCGTAAATCGTACAATGTTAGAACAAACCGAAGGAGTTATTAAAACTTTGGAATCTGGTGGTCAATTTCAAATTGTTATTGGAAATAAAGTTTCTTTGGTTTATGAGGAAATTTTAAAAAACAATAAAAATTTAACATTAGGACAAGAAGACAAGGACAGTGAAAAGAATAAAAATGTTTTTGATGCATTTATTGCAACTGTGGCAGCAATTTTTACACCTGTTTTAATGGTTATGTGCGGAAGTGGTGTATTAAAAGGAATTTTGGCAATTGCTGTATCAGCAGGAATGAGTACAGACAGTGGAACGTATATTGTACTTTATGCAGCAGCGGATGCTTTTTTTGTATTTATGCCTTTCTTGTTAGCATTTTCTAGTGCAAAGCGATTTGGTGCAAATCAATTTCTTGCAGTAACATTAGCAGGTTCTTTGGTATATCCTAATATTATTACTGCTATCAATAATGAAGTTGCACTAACATTTTTAGGTATTCCATTGGTTCTTTTGAATTATCATAGTACAGTTCTTCCTATTATTGTGGCAGTATTTGTTTTAAGTAAACTTGAAAAGATATTAAAAAAAATTATTCCTGAAGCAGTTTATTCCTTTATGATGCCTTGTATTGCATTGGCTGTTATGACACCACTTTCTTTACTTGTAATAGGCCCTGTTTTAACAACTGTAGCAAATGGGCTTGCAGCCGCATATGAAATGATAGCAGATATTCCAATTTTGGCAGGTATTATTGTAGGTGCATTTTGGGAAGTGCTTGTTATTTTTGGTGTTCATTGGACATTTGTTCCTATTATGTTGAATAATGTATCACTTTATGGTGCAGATACACTTAGCTCTCTTGTTGCCCCAGCTATTTTTAGCCAGGCAGGGGCTGCACTTGGAGTATTTTTAAAAACAAAGAAACAAGATGTAAAATCACTTGCAGGCTCTGCAGCATTGTCTGGAGTTTTTGGTATTACAGAACCAGCTATATATGGTGTTACTTTAAAATATAAAAAGCCATTTTATGCTGCAATGCTTTCAGGTGCAGTTGGTGCTGTAATTGCTGCATTTTCTAAAGCAGCAGGAATTGGAGCACCTATTCCAGGACTTTTAACGCTTCCATGTTGGGTAGGAAATGGCTTTATTATGTTTCTTGTAGCTTGTTTGGTGGCATTTGTAGGAGCAACTGTATTGACTTATTTGATTGGATATAAAGATGAAAATATTGTAGACGATAGTTCTGCAAATGCAGAAGAAACTATGATAAATAAAAAAGAATTGAATGAATCTATACAAACAGAAAAAACAATTTATTCTCCGCTAAGAGGAAAAATGATACCATTAAATGAAGTAGCTGATGAAGTGTTTTCATCAGGAGCATTAGGACAAGGTGTTGCTGTTATTCCAGAAAATTCTGAAGTATATGCCCCAGTAGATGGTGAAGTCGTTCTTGTAGCAGATACAAAACATGCATTAGCTTTTAAGAGTGAGAATGGTATAGAAGTTATGATACATATGGGACTTGACACAGTAAAATTAGATGGAAAATATTTTGATATTAAAGTAAAAGTGGGAGAAAAAGTAAAAAAAGGAAATTGTATTGCTAAAGTAGATTTTGAAAAAATAAAAGAGGCAGGTTATCCTGTTGTAACACCTGTACTTATTTTAAACTCGGATGATTTTACAGAAATACAAGCAGAATCCCCAAAATCTGTTACAGAAAAGGATAAATTGCTAACATGTAAATGATAGGAAAAATCCTTAGATAGTGAACAAGAAAATATTATTTCATAAATTTTTATTTATATTATACAAAAAATAAAAATGATAATCAATAGTGGAGTTTATAAGAATTCTATTACATATTGACAAATAAAAAGAATTAATCTATAATTTTTCTTGTAAAATTTTCAGTGGACTTTTCCTGATTCTATCATCTTTTTGCCACATAATTATTCTATAGTAATTGTGTGGCTTTTTTGTTATATAATTTGTATTTTATTACAATATTTTTATACAAAATTTTTGGAGGAAATAAAATGGACGAAAAATTTATGAAAGAAAAACCCATATTACCATTGATATTATCAATGTCACTTCCTATGGTGTTATCAATGTTGGTAAATTCTTTATATAACATTGTAGATAGTTTTTTTGTAGCTCAAATTAATGAAAATGCTATGACTGCATTATCTTTGGTTTATCCTGTTCAAAATTTTATTACCGCAGTTGCTATTGGTTTTGCTATAGGAATTAATTCAGTTATCGCTTTTTATTTAGGTACAGAAGAATATTCAACAGCAAATACAGTAGCTACACAAGGTATGGTATTTGCTCTAATACATAGTATAATTATTACAATTAGTGGAATTTCTATCATTCCATTTTTTTTAAGAATGTTCACATCATCAGAAATCGTGATTGATTTTGGTGTTCGTTATTCTGTAATCGTTTTTTCTTTTACATTAATAATTATTTTAGGTGGAACATTTGAGAAAATTTTTCAAGCTGTAGGTAATATGAAAATAACTATGATAAGTATGATATGTGGTTGTATTACAAATATTGTTTTAGACCCTCTACTTATTTTTGGAATTGGTTTTTTTCCTGAAATGGGAATAGAAGGAGCAGCATTAGCAACAGGAGTCGGACAAACAGTTACATTTTTTATTTATTTAGTTAACTATTTTATACATCCTATTCGTGTTCGCATTAGTAGTCAATATCTTACTTTTGATAAAAAAATAGTTTTCAAACTATATTTTATTGGTGTGCCAGCAACATTGAATATGGCTTTGCCTTCTGTCTTAATTTCATCGTTAAATGCTATTTTAGCAGCATATTCTGATGTATATATATTGATTTTAGGAATCTATTATAAACTGCAAACTTTTCTTTATCTTCCTGCTAATGGCGTTATTCAAGGAATGCGTCCTCTTATTGGTTATAATTATGGAGCTGGAGAATACAAAAGAGTAAAGCAAATTTATAATATTGTCCTTTGTATGAGTAGTATGATTATGGTTTTAGGTACAATTATCTGTTTACTTATTCCTGGTCAATTGATAGGTTTATTTACCCATGTTTCAGAAACAATTTTTAATGGAGAAATCGCACTTCGTATTATTAGTGCAGGTTTTATTGTTTCTGCTGTTTCGGTTACTTCATCAGGTGCACTAGAAGGATTAGGAAAAGGTATTCCTTCTTTGATTATCTCTTTATCTCGTTATATTATCATTATTATTCCAACAGCTTTTTTGCTTAGTAAAATTTTAGGAGCAGTTGGAGTATGGAATGCTTTTTGGATTGCAGAAGTTTTTACAGCAATTATTTCATTTGTTATTTATCATAAAACAATAAAAGAACATTAAGCATAAAAGATATTAATAATTATAGCATTTTTTAAAAAAATATAAAATATAAGTAAATATAATTGTTTTATTTAATAAATATATGACAACAATTTGGCAACGGTTGTTGCCGACAAAACATGAAATGCCGTAAAATCAACGATTACAGCCTTATATTTTAGATATTTATTTCAATTTACATCAGTTTGACATCAAAACTGATAGTCTTTGGTGGATATATTTGGACTTATATGGTGTGAACAGAGAATAGATGTATACTCACAACTTAATAGTTAATGCTATTAAAGGGACATTTTCCAATTATACGGAGAGTGTCCTTTTTCTGTTGTTATGGTTAAAAAATCAGAAATTAAATTAAGGAGGTTCACACATGAACAACACAGCGTTAAGAGCAGAGGCGCAGAGCGCCAACAACACACACATGGTTTTTGCAAACGAGGAACATGAGAAATTTTATTATGAAAAATTGGAGCAGGCAAGGTATCAAGACTGTTACCATAAGGCACTGATTTACATTCTCGGTATTTCAGAGGACACAAGGAATCATTTCAGCCAGATTTATGATATGAAGTCTGGGTACATCAAAACAGAGTGTCTGCATCAGGGCTGGCAGACAAGCGGGAGTGTCAGGGTGGTAAGGCTTGCATTTAACCTTTACACGGACGGTACGCCAGGCGTTGATGACTATAAACGCAGGGACGAGCAGACTGACGAGTGCAGGAGGTATTCCGTAAGCGATATTTTCTGCTGCGGCTATGCCTTGTACTTCTGGCAGGGCATCCAGCTCCGTTATCCGGAATACTGCCGGGAACAAAGGTCTGTAGAGGAAATCCTTGCAGAAATGGAGAGGAAACGTGCTGAAAATTCGACTGATGGGAACAAGGAATGATATTAAGTGGTTCGAGAAAATCCTAAAAAGACAGACGAAAGTTGTCGTGACGGAATTTTCCGAACTTTACAGGAACAAAGGGACTAACAGGTTTTACAGGGCTTATGTGGAAGTGCAGAAAGCGAATGTAAAGGAAAAATAAACAAACTGGAGGAATAAGACCATGTGTATGTAAAGTGATAGCAATAGCAAACCAAAAGGGCGGTGTCGGCAAGACCACCACAACAAGCAGCTTAGGGATTGGGCTGGCAAAACAGGGAAAGAAATTCTTAGTGATTGATGCGGACGCACAGGGAAGCCTGACCGCAAGTTTAGGATTCACAGAACCGGACAAGCTGGAAGTCACCCTTGCGAAACAATATGAGCCTGCCAAAGTGCGGCGGGTGGCATTTTCAAGCCTTGCAGGAGGTACGGAGGGTGAAGCCCTCTGTCTTAAAAAAATGATAAATTGGGAACAGTGTAAGGGCGGTTATGAGTCAGCAGATTTGTAGCCGTCCTTTTTTATTGTTTCCGGGCAGTATATCAGGAAACGGGAAGTGAGGGATTGTATTGGAATCATTACGGGATGTAAAGAGGGCAATGGAGCGTGAAGTCAAAAAGGGGAGCTGTCCGCTTATGTTTGACAGGCTGGAGTTTGGCAGCAAGCCTTTCCAGCCGATTACGTCAGAGGAAAAGCTGGACGAAGTGCTTGCATGGATGTTAAGGATAAAGACTTTCCGGCAGTATGCAAAAAAGACCATAATCAACAACGTGTATATGGACTTGGATATGCTCTGCAAAAACCTACAGTTTAAGCGTACCCGTTCCGTCATGGACAGGGAGGGGATTTATGCAAGGGTACAGCGGTATAAAAAGCGGTTACAGCCAAATTATGGCAGGGGGCTTTGTCTGGAAACAGTGCGGTGCATCTTCACGCTCTCGGAGGGGGAGGCGGAGAAATACCGGCTGACCCACAACGGGCAGGAAACCTATGCCTTTATCATGTCAAACAAATATATCCTCGGTCTGTTTACTTATTGTGAAGCGGCAAGGAAATCGGCTTCTGCGGACGGGGTAGAATATGGACACCTTACAGAACCGGAACAGAAAATTGTGCTGCTTGACGGAGTAGGGGACGTGCTGTTTCAGGCGTTATTACTTGATGATGTGGAATATGGCAATGGTGAGATGTCTGTCAATCTTTATACAATCTATTGCTTAAAAGAAAAATGATAACTTCTGGACATTATGTCCAGAAGTGGAAAGGAGAAATAAGTGTATTTAAAGGAGAAAATTATTTATTACATTATCTGCCAGGGGATTCCGCCTTAGTGCATGGACTTTCACAGGAACATAACAGGGAGGTGCTTAATGCAGGAGGAAGTCACACAGAAAACAATCGCCCTTGTGATTAAGACCGCAAAATTAGATGCCAACGTGCTGAAATCTGCAATGAAGATGTACCTGAACCACTGTAAGCAGAAATCAGGGCAGAATGCCCGGAAAACGCATGGGAAAACTTCTGTGAAAAAGCTCGTTGGCGATGGCGTGGGGGTATCGTCTATTGAAGTCACGGACGGCAACATCAAATCTTTTGAGCGTGTCGCAAAAAAGTACAATGTTGATTTTGCCATAAAGAAAGACAAGACAACCGAACCGCCGAAATATCTGGTCTTTTTTAAGGGCAGGGATGCCGATGCGGTAGCACAGGCATTCAAGGAATTTATTTATGGCAACGAGAAAAAGAAAGGCAGGGTTTCTTTACGGGAGAAGCTGAAGCATTTCAAGGACGCAGTATCGCAGGACAAACAAGAACCGGGAAGGCAGCCGGGAGAAGAAAAAGGACAGGGGGCAGAGCCTATGAGCAAGATTATAAACGGCATAGCCAAAGATTTAAAATCAATCCCTGAAAAACTCAAGGCAAAAACCGGGAATATTGACAAAAAGAAACTTGTCCTGATGAACCTGCCCTATGTGCTTGCCGGATATTTCTGCGACAAGGTGGCGTATCTGTGGCGGGTATCGCCGGGGCAGGACGCTTCCGCAAAGATGATGGCGGTCATGGCGGGGATGGAGGATTTATTTTCCAACCCGTTACCAAGTTTCCACCCAAAAGATTTGCTGATAGGGATAGGGTGCGGCATCATGCTCCGCCTTGTGGTGTATTTCAAAGCCAAGAACGCCAAGAAGTTCCGGCATGGCATGGAGTACGGTTCCGCAAGGTGGAGTGCATAATCTTAACTGTAAGCAACACCTATATTGACGCAGGAGGATATGCACATGAATGATTACAGCAAAATCACAGCCCTTTACTCCCGCCTATCCGTGGGGGACGAGGACAGGGACGGCGGCGAAAGCAACTCCATACAGAACCAGAAGAAATTTCTGGAAAGCTATGCCAGACAGTTAAAATTAACCAATATCCGGCACTACATTGACGATGACGAAAGCGGCAGATTTTTTGACCGTTCTGCCTACTCCCGCATGATTGAGGACGTGGAAAACGGCAAAATCGGCGTGTGCATTATGAAAGACATGACCCGCTGGGGGCGCGACTATCTCCAAGTGGGAAACGCTATGGAGATTTTCCGCAGAAACAACGTGCGCTTTATCGCGGTAAACAACGGGATAGACAGCGAAAAGCCCGACACGTTGGAGTTTGCGCCGTTCATCAATATCATGTCAGAGTGGTACGCAAAGGACATCAGCAAGAAAGTAAAAACGGGCATTAAGACCAAAGGCATGAGCGGAAAGCCAATCGCAACCGAAGCCCCCTATGGATATGTGAAAGACCCCGACAACAAGGATTTTTGGTTGATTGACGAAGAAGCCGCCGAAGTTGTCCGCCTTATTTTCCGCCTGTTTCTGGACGGGAAAAACCGAAACCAGATTGCCGTATATCTGAAAAATGAGCAAATCCCGACACCCACATTCTACATGAAAGACCGGGGGCGGGGAACGGCAAAAAGCAGGACGCTGAACGAGGAAAACCGCTACAAATGGAATAAGGCGACCTTGACCCGTATCCTCACAAGGCAGGAGTATTGCGGAGATGTAGTCAACTTCAAGACCACAAAGCATTTCCGCGACAAACGAAACCACTATGTAGACAGAAGCCAGTGGCAGATTACCGAAAATGTCCATGCGCCGGTTATCGACCGCACCGATTTTGAAAACGTACAGCGGATTCTGGAAAACGCCCCCGTCAAGCGACCAAACGGGGACGGGGAAATCCACCCTTTGTCGGGCTTGC
>CAJUKL010000049.1 GCA_910587195.1 uncultured Clostridia bacterium
TTAAAGTGGCTAACGGTAAAGTGGAAAACATAACTGCTGAAAAAGATGCAGAAATTACATTGGAAAAAGACGCAGCTATTGCAAAAGTTGAAGTTACTGGTGACGCGAAAGTAACTGTAGAAGATGGCGCTTCTGTCACAAATGTTGCAGTTAGTGGCAGCGCAAAAGCTGAAATCGAAGTAAAAGGTACTGCTAACGTTGGTGAAGTGGCTATTAGCGGCTCTGCAACAGCAACTGTAGACGTTGCAGAAAGTGCTAAAGTTGACAAAATCACTTCTACTTCTTCCGGAAAAACTGAAGTTACTGGTGATGGTACTATCTCCAAGATTGAAGCTACAAACCCTGACACCGTTGATACTACTGGCGCAACCAAGGCTCCTGATGTGGAACAAATTGGCGGCTCCGAAGAAAAACCTGGTGATGGCGAGGAAGAAAAAATAGAAGTAAAAGCAGGAAACGTAACACCAGATGACAAAACACTTACAGAAGGTACAGAAGGAACAAAAACTTATGCATTTACTGTAGATGGTGTAACAGAAATAAAAGCAGAAGGTATCAAAGTTGAATCTATAACATCTGTAACTGGTTTGACTGGTGCAGCAACAACAGAAGGTAACAAAGTAACTGTAACATTTACTGCAACTAAGGAAGTGAAAGCAGGAACAAATGAATTTACTGTAACTATTCCTGCAGCAAACATTACTGCGGATGATACACATAAGGTGTCAGCTGATGTGACAGCGAAAGTTAGTGTTGTAGTAGAAGCTGGTACTATACCACCTGTACAAGAACCAACAATTTCAGCTATTACAGCTTCAGGAACAGATGTAAAAAATGATACAAATATCATTATAGCTACTGATGAGGCTAATAAACAAGAACAAAGTGCAACATTAAGTGTGGACATTGCAAGTATGCCTGAAAATGCAAAAATTAAATGGACATTAACACCAGGCGAAACAGGTGTTACATTTGAGAATGGTAAAACCGAAGTAACAAATTCTATTGAAGCAAATGCTCAAACAGACACTGTTAATGTGAAAATACCAGCAACTGCAAAAGCAGGAAATGTAACCATAGTAGCAGAATTAGTTGATAATGCTGCTGTTAAATCAGAACAATTTATCCTTTCACTGATTGACGAAGCAGATGCAGGAAAATTAAACAAAGTTGATGTAGTAGTAACTCCAACTGGTAATGTAGAATTAGGTGGAACCAAAACAATTACTGTAACAGTATCTGACGCTACTGGTGCTGCAATGGCAGGAAAAGAAGTAACATTATCATTAGATGGAACATATCAAGAAGGTACAGCACTTTCAGCTGAAAATGTAACTCCAGAAAATGGCTCTATTAAAGTAACAACAGGTAGTGAAGGAGATAGTGCAGGAAAAGCAACTGCAACATTGACAGTAGACGAAGCTGAAACAGCAAAATCAATCGTTATCAATGCAAGCTGCACAGATGGTGAAGGCGACGCTGAAATTACTAAAACAGGTACAACAACTGTGACTGTGGCACAACAAGAAACAGCAACCATAGCAGCAAATCCAACAACAGTAACATTAACAGATGATGATCCAACTACAGAGAATGTAGCAGAAAATGAAGGAACAGTTGTATTTACAATAGATGGTGCAACATTTAAAACTGCTCCAGATAAAAGTATAATAGAAGGATGGTTAACAGGAACACCACAAGTAGATGGATTGTTAGTAAAATCTGCAACATATGTTGCTGGAAATGAAACAACAAAACCTACAATAACTGTGACATTTACAAGTGACCGTGAAACTGCACCAGTTGATGAAAATAAAACAGTAACCTATACCTTAGCAATTCCAGTTGCTAACTTGGAAGCAAAAGAAGGCTTTAAGGTAGAGCCAACTACTGCTGATGGTGAAACATTAGATTCAACAGTAGATGTAACTGTAAATAAAAAAGGTGGCAGTGAAGTAGTAACATCAGGTATCACGGGCATCACAGCAGAAGATGCAAACAGTGAAAATATTGCTATTGAAAACGACACAATTACTATGACAGCACCTACAACAGCAACAACAATAGACTTGACAGCAGCATTAGCACAGGCTGAAGTAGGCGCAACTGTTACATGGACTATAAAAGACACAAATACAACTAATGTTAAAATTAAAGATGATACAGCAGAGGGTAAAGATACCGTAACAAATACACTTGAAGCTGGAAGTTTAGGATCTAATAGAATTACATTAAACATACCAGCAAATATTGATGTAAGTGGTGGAAATAAATCTGTTCAGGTAGAAGTTGTATATACAGGTAAATCAACAGAAGAAACTTTACAAGCAGGAGAAAGTGTACCTTCTGTTGTGGTAACAAAAACATTGACAATTACTTTTACAAAAGATGGTAATCAAGAAGGTCAACCAAATGTAACTCTTGCTATAGCAGATAACAGCAGTGGAACGGAAGCAAGCCCAGTAAACCTTAAGGACTTAGCAGAAGGTACAAACTATGTAGATGTAACTTTAACATTAACTGCAGAAAACTTTGAAGCAAATAGTGATAATGTAATATTGACATTAGCAGGAGCTGGAGAAGATGGAACAGTAGCTACTGAAACTGGTTTCCTTAATGGTAATGCTTTAGAAAAAAATAAAACTACAAAAACAATAGCTGCAAGTGAACTTGTTCCAGACGCAGCTGGTGGAGTGGATGGAGCAGAAACAAAAGATGTAACAGTTAAGGTGAGAGTGGCAAAAGACGAAGCAAACAATTTGACTGTAACTCCTAAAATTGGTCAAACAACTAAAGCATCTACAACAATTTATGTGACACCAAAAACAGCACAAACCGTTGATACAGTAAGCATAACAGGTCTTGCAGATTTAACTGGTCATAACGGTGAAAACTTTGAATTGCCTACATTGGTAGCAGCAACAGGTGATGATGTTGAATACCAAGAGGAAACACCTCATAGTACTGGATGGAAGTATTATGGAGCAGATGGAAATTCTTCTGAAGTAACCGCAACTGCATTTGATAAACCAGGTGTATACAAAGCAACATATAATTTAGCAATTAAAGATGGTGTTAACAAGACATTCAAGACAAATACTCAAGGTGGAGCAGATGTCATTATAAATACAGATAAGCCAAATGATACAGGTTTTGAAGTAGAGACAACAGGTGCGTTTTTTGCAACAGGTGACCAAGCACCAGCTCCTTTGACAGTAACTGTTTCTGTGACAGTGTCAGAAGCAAAAGCTGCTGATAGTGCAATTTCCTTAACATTTGACAAAGATACAGCAGATAATAACAACGTGTCTGCTGTAGATGGCTTGGTAGGCGTTAAAGAGATTACCAGTCTTTCTAATGTAGCAGTAAATAAAGATAGTTCTTCCAGCAGCAGTAACTTGAAAGGTGAAATAGGTTCTGATGGAACAATAACATTCTCTGTTGATGACAGCGCTTCAAGTACTGATCCAGTTGTTGGAGGAACATTCACTGTAGAAATTCCTGCAGCTAATCTTACTTTAAAACCAGGATATGCATTAGCAGAAAATGCAGAAAATGTAAATGTGACAGTTACAGTGGAAGTGACACCAAAGGCATAACTATAAAACTGACAAAAGCAATAAAAAACAAATAACAAAAGCCCCATTCTCGCAGGAGAGTGGGGTTTTTTGTTGTTTTAGAAAGATGGTTTATGATAAACTTGACGAAAGCCGGAAGTTCTTGGGGAAACTTTTTTCACTTGTGAAAAGTTTCCCCAAAGTCTACGCTTCGCTCCGGTCGTTGCTGGACGAACGTCCACTGGACGTTCAGTGACCCTTCAAAAACACGCTTGCAAGCAAGTTAGAACCTTGGACTTCGTCCAAACCTACAAGCTTTTTGAAAAAAGCTTGACCAAAAACTTTTTCTTTTGCAAACGGAACAGATTCTAAATTTTTAGCCGATGGTGCTCCGTTGTTATTTCTCTAAAGCAACTATTCCACTTCAACACGCGGCAGCAAAACGCTAGTTTTGCACAAAGTTCTTTGCTTCTTTCTTTCAAGAAAGAAGTAGGTTTTTGAGGACAACATCCTCAAGGTTTTATAAACACCATTTTTGGAATAGGTTGTGTAGCATTTTTTCCACTGTTGCCTTTTTCATTTCTTTTGCTGTCACAAGGTCACAACGTCCTACCTCTTTTCCATTGATGCTATAAACCATCTCCCCCACTTTGGTGCCTGCCTCAAACGGTGCTTTTAAAGAACTTAACACTTCCTGCTCTGTTTCCAGTGTTTCCCCCTTTTGCCCCAAAAGAGAAATTTCCTCCTTTACCACAACATCTATACTATCTTCTATCCCTTTATAAACCGGTATTTTGCCAACAATTTCCCCTTGTTTTTTTCCAGGCTTGATTTCATACTGCGAAAAGCCATATTCAAACAGTTGAATGACCTCCTGAAACCTTACCCGGAAATCCGGTGCCGCCATCACTACCCCGATAAGCTGCAAACCATCTTTTTCTGCCGTTCCAGACAAGCAATATAAGGCTTTTCCTGTTGACCCCGTTTTTAAACCTGTCGCATATTCGGGATACCATTTTAACAGCTTATTTGTATTAGTTAAACCAAATTCTGTTTCGCCTTTCCTTGTTTTATGTATAATGCTATCTTGCCACGTCTTTGTAAACTCAAATATCTCTGGATGCTTTGTAATCAGTTCCTTCGACATCACCGCAATATCATGTGCACTTGTTACATGTCCATCTGCATCAAGTCCACACGCGTTTACAAAATGTGTGTCTGCCATACCAAGCTCTGCTGCTTTTTCATTCATTTTTTGCACAAAGCCTTCTTCACTTCCCCCGATAAATTCCGCCATACTGACCGCTGCATCATTCGCACTCGCTATCGCAATACATTTTGTCATGTCGCGCGCTGTCTGTTGCTCCTGTGGCTCTAAAAACACCTGAGAGCCCCCCATAGATGCCGCATGCTCACTTACTGTTACTTTATCCTCCCAAGTAAATTTTCCATCCGCTTCTGCTTCGTATATCAGTAAAAGCGTCATCACTTTTGTCACACTCGCTGGCGGCAATTTTTCATGACTATTCTTTTCATACAATATTGTGCCTGTCGTTGGTTCCATCAGTATCGCACTTTTGGATTGTAATCCTAAATCTTCTGCAAAAACTGGTGTAATTGCTATGCTTACCAAATAAAACAGCGAGAGGATAAAACAAAACCATTTTCTCATAAAAAACCTCCTTTTTTTATTCGCTTTAGTATTAGCTTATGTAAAAAAAAAGATAATATGAAATGTTTATTCTTTTTGAAACAAGTCTATACTATTAAAAAATGAACTGGAGGTCTTAATAATGAGAGGTCTTGACACACCGATTACTCGCTTAAGAAAACAAGTTTTTAAGGAAATTGCAAAAGTCGCTTATTCTTCCCAAAATATCAATGACGATATTGAAGCAATTCCCTATATTTTATCTCCTGGTGACAGCCCCCATTACAGAGAAAGTATTTACAGAGAAAGAGCAATCGCCTCTGAGCGGGTGCGTCTTGCTATGGGAATGTCCCTCCGCCCTGAAAACCAGCCCGTACATATTACGAGCGGTTTGGAAGAAAGCAATATTGCAGAAAAATATTACGAGCCACCTTTGATACAGGTGATTCCTTCTGCTTGTAATGCTTGCGATACCAACAAATATTTAATCACTGACCAATGCTGTGGTTGTGTTGCTCACCCTTGTCAGGAAGTCTGCCCTACAGACGCTATTTCTATGATAAATGGACGCTCCCATATCGACCAGCAAAAATGTATTAAATGTGGCAAATGTAAAGCAAGCTGTCCCTATGACGCTATCGCGCGAAAAATACGCCCTTGCGCCGCCGCTTGTGGTGTAGATGCTATTGAAAGCGATGACTTAAAACGTGCCCGTATTAATACCGATAAATGCGTTTCCTGCGGGATGTGTATGGTAAATTGTCCTTTTGGTGCTATTGCTGATAAATCTCAAATTTTTCAGCTTATTCGTGCCATGAAACAACAAAAAAATGTGATTGCAGAAGTTGCTCCGGCAATTATCGGGCAATTTGGTTCACAGGTATCTCCAGCAAAGATTAAAGCTGCATTATTAGAACTTGGCTTTTCAGAAGTCTATGAGGTGGCAATGGGTGCAGATATTGGTGCCATGACAGAAGCACATCATTATGTTGACAAGGTTGTTTCTGGGGAATTGCCTTTTTTATTAACATCTTGTTGTCCTTCTTGGTCTATGCTGGCAAAAAAATATTTCCCAGAAATTATTAATAAAATATCAAATGCATTGACTCCTATGGTCGCAACTGCTCGAAGTATCAAACAAAAATATCCAGATGCAAAAGTGGTTTTTATTGGCCCCTGTGCTGCTAAAAAATTGGAGGCCTCACGAAGAAGCGTTCGCAGTGATGTGGATTTTGTCATTACTTTTGAAGAACTTTCTGCTATGTTTGAAGCAAAAGAAATTGATTTTGAAACTTTTGATAAGGAAGTACCTATGAACGATGCAACAGGTGCAGGACGTGGATATGCTGTATCTGGAGGAGTAGCAGATGCGATTGAGCAATGTATTCATGAATATTATAAAGATGTTGATGTGCTGATTGAACATGCGCAAGGTTTATCTGAATGTCGAAAGATATTGACGATTGCCAAGACTGGTAAAATGGATGGTTCTTTAATAGAAGGTATGGCTTGTCCAGGTGGCTGCGTTGCTGGTGCTGGTACGAATATCCCTATCAATCGCGCTACAGCAGAAGTAAAAAAATTTGTAAAAAATTCAAAACAAGCTCTGCCTGATAAAGAAGTTGCAGAAATCGAATTATTGTAAAACTTTAAACTGACATGAAGTATCAATACTTCATGTCAGTCCCTATTTTATATTTCTAATATAAATTTTTCTATTACGTGAGCAATTCCATCTTCATCATTTGACAATGTAATATAATCTGCTGCTTTTTTTGTTGCTTCCTGTGCATTTTCCATAGCAACACCAAGCCCCGCAAATTGTAGCATGGTAATATCATTATAGCCATCTCCGCAGGCAATGACTTCTTCTCTTTGCATACCTAAGGTATGAATCAATTTTTCTAAACCATAGGCTTTATCAATGCCTGGTGGCAATATTTCTAAAAAGAAAGGGTCTGAGCGAAAGACATTTAAGTTTTCTCCTGCCATCTGTTGAAATAATGGCTCTGCTTTTTCTATATCTGCTGGTTCTCCGGCTAACAAGTATTTTGCTACCGGAAAAGTAACATATTCTTTGATATTTTGCGGAACAACTCTCTCCAATTGGTTTACTCTTACCTCTAATCGTATAAATTCATTATCGTCTTCTGTTATCAGTTTATCATTTCCTTCATAAGTCATAAGACCAATATTACACTTTCTGGAAAGATCATAGGCTTTTTCTAAATATCCTTCTGGTAAATCTGCTTCAAATAAACACTCTCCCGTTGTTACATCAATAATTCTTCCACCATTAAAGGCAATAATATACCCATTACTTTTATCTAAATGTAATTCTTTGGCTTTGGGCAATACACCTTTGACGGGTCTGCCTGATGCTAACACAACTTTGACACCTTTTTCGATTGCCTTTTGTAAGGCTTGTTTATTTTTTTCAGAAATATTTTTTTGAGAATCTACTAATGTGCCATCTAAATCCAACACAATCATTTTATAATGCAATCCAATCTTCCCCTATCTTTTATCATTTTTTTTCTTTTGAAAATAATTTTTGATATAAATATCCTTCTCTAACACCAAAAGCACTCATAATAATATCCTTGCATTGCACATATTCACAAACAGTATTCATAACAATCATGCCTGGTATCAATGTGTGCACACGGTCTGGGGATACTTTTAATACCCTTCTTAATACTTCATTTTCATTGCCTTTGAACTGTTTTAATAATTTGGGAACATCTTCTGCAATGATAACATTATTTTCTTTTGGCAATTCAAACACACTATTATTCATATTTTTGGTTGCTCGAATAGAGCCACCAATTCCAACAACAGTATCAAATTTTTTGTTTTGCAAAAATTTGATTTTTTCTACTTCTTTTAAAACTGCTGCTTCAATTTCTTTTTTTTCTTTTTTGGTAGGAAACAAACTAGATACATAGTTTGTAAACATAGATAAGGAGCCAAATGGTAAACTAACAGCATTTTGAATTTCTCCTCTTTCATAAACCAAAATTTCTGTACTGCCCCCACCAATATCTAATAAAACACCTTCATCTAAATTGATGGAATGTGCTGCACCAATAAAGTCAAAAGTTGCTTCTTGATATCCTGTTAAAACATCAACAGAAAGTCCTGTTTCTGCTTGAATGGTTTGTAAAGCATCATCTGTATTAGAGATATTTCGCAAAGAAGCTGTTGCAAATACAAAAAGTTCCTCTAATGGAAAATGTTCCATCATTTCCTTATAACGATTTAAAACATCACAAGCCTTTTGGATTCCTTTTTTTGTCATTTTTCCTTTTTTAACATATCCGGCAAGTCCTGCTGTTGTTTTATTATTCAACATAGGATACACTTCTCCATTTGATACCTCATAAATAGATAAACGAATTGTGTTAGAACCCACATCAATTACACCATACATTGTAAAAACTCCCTTCTTACATCTTTATATTTTTTAAAAATAGAGGTCTATTTTTAACCTTCCTTTTTTTCTTCTTCTAATGGCTTTTTTTCTTCTATCTTTGTTTTTCTAGGTCTACCAGGTTTTCTTTTTGGTTCTGTTTTTTTTGGTTTACTAGATTTTGGTTCTGTTTTTTTGGCTCTGCTTGTTGTTCTTTTTGGTTCTTCTGTTTCTTCTGGCACTTCAGAACTTTCTTCCCATGGCTTTTCTGTTACTTCTGCCATTTCTTGGTCTTCCACCACTTCTTCTTCCTGTTGTTCCTTTTTTAAAGGATTTCCTGCCATTTCATAGGCTTGTTCAAATAAAAATTCTTGAACGTTACATGCTTCTCCTTCTCTTTTTACTTTTACATATTTTCCATCCGGCATTTGTTCCCTTGCCTTTACATTATCATTTAACATAGTTTGAAACATCGTTCTAATTCTATTTTTAATAGCATTGTCATAAATAGGAACAGCTACTTCCAAACGGCGCACTGTATTTCTTGTCATTAAGTCAGCAGAAGAAAGATACATTTTTTCCTCTTTTCCTTTGCCAAAAATATAAATGCGGGAATGTTCTAAATATCTGCCTACAATACTAATCACTCTAATATTATCGGTATATCCTGGTATTTTGGAACGTAGGCAGCAAATTCCTCTTACAATCAAATCAATTTTAACACCTGCACGAGATGCTTTAATCAGTTGATTCATAATTTTTTTGTCTGTCAAAGAGTTCATTTTGATACCGATATAAGCCTCTTGTCCATTTTTAGCTTTTTCTGTTTCTCTTTCTATTAAGTCTAAAACCTTATTTTGCAGACATTTTGGTGCAACCATCAAATGTTCCACATTGTCTACCACTTCTCCTAAAGCAATCGCCTGAAAAACACTAGAGGCTTCCTGTCCAATGTCTGGATTTGCTGTCATAAGAGAAAGGTCTGTATAAAGTTGTGCTGTTTTTTCGTTATAATTTCCTGTACCAATTTGTGTAATATATTCAATTTTTCCTTGTTTTTTCAAGGTAATTAAGCAAAGTTTAGAATGTACTTTTAAATCATCTAAACCATAAATGACATGACAACCAGCTGCTTCTAATCTTCTTGACCACTCAATATTGTTTTCTTCATCAAACCTTGCTTTTAATTCTACCAAAACATCTACTTGTTTTCCATTTTCCACAGCCTCGATTAATGCACTCACAATTTTACTTGATTTTGCTAAACGGTACAAGGTCATTTTAATAGAAACTACATTTGGGTCTATTGCTGCTTGACTAAGTAAATGTAAAAATGGTCGCATACTTTCATAAGGATAAGAAAGCAAAATATCTTTTTTTTCAATTTGCTCTATGATAGCTTTTTTGGGGTTGATAGAAGCAGGAGATTGTGGTACCCTTTTTTGAAAAAATAAATCTCCGTTTCCCCTTAAATAATCTCTGATATTAGAAACAAAAGATAAATCAATGGGTGCATGAGAATAAAAGGTTTGTTCTTTTTTTAAGCCCATATATTTGCAAAGAGTTGCTACGGTTGCCCCATCTAATTCTCTGGAATATTCCAAACGAATAGGAGATAATTTTGTTCTACGTTTTACAACTTCTGCCATATGTTCCCTATAGTCTAAATCTTCATCATAAATTTGTTCTGCATCAATATCTGCATTTCTTGTAACACGAATCAAAGATTTTGCATTAATTTTGTAATTTTTAAATACTTTTGGTAAAAAGTGCAATATCAATTCTTCTGCTAAGACAAAGCTTCCCCTTCTGGAAGGAAGTGCAATAAGTCTTTCAAAGACACCTGTGTTACAAGGAATAATTGCAATTTTTTCTTTTTCATTTTTGGTATTTAAGATGGCTGCCACATAAATATTTTTATTTTTTAAAAAAGGAAAAGGCTGTTTTTTTCCTACTACAATACTAGATAATAAAGGTGAAATTTCTTTTTCAAAATAATTTTCTAAATATTCTGTTTCTTTTTTAGAAATAGATTGAAAATTGATAATACGCACGCCTTCTTTTTCCAGCAATCCTAATAGTTCTAAATAAATCTTATCCTTTTTTACACCTAATTCTTTACAACGTTTTAAAATTTCTGTAATTTGTTCTTGTGCTGTCATATTGGTTTTGTTGTCTTTTGCCGTTTCGGAAAGAAGCATCTGGTCACACAAAGAACCAACTCGTACCATAAAAAACTCATCTAAATTACTTTGAAAAATAGATAAAAAAGATAACCTTTCACAAAGTGGTACATTTTTATCTGCTGCCTCCTCCAATACTCTCTCATTAAATTGTAGCCAAGACAATTCTCTATTTTGAAAACAATTTTTTTTCTCCTCTTTCATATGGTTTTCCCCCTCTTATTTCATGATATTTTTTATCATAAAAAATAGCTAAAAAATCTCTTTTTATTTTATCAAAAAATAATAAAATAAAAAAGTCAAATTTATAAAAATATGATATTTTATTCTCCATCTGTAAGAATTATACAACTTATATAGAATCATTTATTATTCTATGCGTATTTTTAAAATTTGTTCCTAAAAATATTGTATCCATGTTATTTTTGCTTTATAATAGGAAAAATAATAAAAACCAATAGAAAGGGGACATTTTATTGTCAAATTTAGAAGAAAAAATCCAAAATCTTTCTACGCAGTTAATTGAGCAAAAAGTAGTTGCTTGCTTTTTACTTCTTTTAAACAATGCCCTAGAAAAGCAAGAAGAAATTCATTATGAAATCCATGAGGATATTTTGGCTTTACAAAATAAAGTCCACCATTACGTTTTAGATTTAGAATCTATTTTAGAAAAAAAAGAAACACGACTTGCCGCATTAGAAGATTGTATACAATTAAAAAAGGATATTCTTTTTGTTTATGAAACCATTTATCAATACATTTCTCTTTGGAATCTGTATTCTATCAAAATCAATAACGAATTTAATATTAGAAAATTTAAAAAAGACAATTTTTTTCAAGAAGAAAATATTGATTGGAACGCATTTTATATAGACTGTGTTGGCTTTTTGAAAGAAGCTCCAAACGAATTAGAGCAAAGAGTTCGTATGTCAGATATTATAAAGTGTTTACCATTCCAAATGGCACGTGCTAAATATTATAATATTTTGGAAAAAAATATGGACTCTATCTTCCAGTCTGAGCCAGAAGAAATAATAGAACGTTCTTTAAATATTTTTGCTTATTCGATTATTCCAGAAAAAAACAAAAATTTTGGGAAATATTTTCCAGATATAGCAAACTGGTTGCTTGCTCACAAAGATAGCACTCCAAAGGAATACAATGATGAGCAATTAGAAGCAGAATATGAGGATTTTGACACTATTTTTAATGAATTAAGTGCCATTAAGGACATGCTTTCTTCTCTTTTAGATGACACAAATTCCTTGTTAATTCTTTTTTATATCGGCTATTCCTTTACGGAACTGACTGAAAAAAACGTTGCCTATGCAGACTATTATCATACTGTTTGTGAAATGCCAGTTTTTTCCGAACTAGAAAAAGAAGCATATTGGGAACGTTTAAAGACCTCTTTAGAAAATGAAATTGAAGCTGTTTTGGATAAAGCGAAAGAGATTAATGAAAAACAAATAAAATATCTCCAAAAGGTAAATGATTTTTCTGAATTTGGTGAGGATACTAGAAAGATATTGTGGACAGAAGATTTTGTGCGCAAATGTTATTTTAGTAATTTAGATGAAGATTTATTACAATTTGATGTACCAGAAGATGCAGAAGAAGCGCCACAGGAATGTAGAAAAAACAAAATCCATCAATTTATTGAAGAAGTAAAAACCTATTTGGGAACTTTAGCTGTTGCGGATAGAAAAATAACCATGCAAATTTTATTGGGGCTTTTTCCGCTTAACTTTACAGTAGATGAATTACTTTCCATGGTAAAAACCACCCTAGACAATACCACAGAAAAAGTTTTAATTTTGGATAGAATTGGAGCTGTAATGAGTTCCTACGGCTATGGACAGGAGGAAGAAGAACACCACCATCATGACCACCATGACCACCATGACCATCATGACCATTGTAATTGTACACACCCTTGACGCTTTCTTGAAAGAAAGCTTAGCAAAGAACTTTGTGCGAAACTTCGTTTCGCTGCCGTGTGTTGAAATTGAATAGTTGCTTTAGAGAAACAACAACGGAGCACCATCGAAAAAAAATTTAGAATCTGTTCCGTTTGCAAAAGAAAAAGTTTTTGGTCAAGCTTTTTTCAAAAAGCTTGTAGGTTTGGACGAAGTCCAAGGTTCTAATTTGCTTGTAAGCGTGTTTTTGAAGAAGTTTGAAGGAACTTTTCACAAGTGAAAAAAGTTCCTTCAAGAACTTTTGACTTTTATCCAGTGTATCATAGACCATTTTTTTAATAAGTATAGCTTGGTTTTAAAAAAGCCAAGCTTTTATAATTTCCAAAAAAAGGAAATGAATGCGCAAGAAAATAGATACAAAAGCGATACCAAAAAACGCACCTGTAAAAAAGCGCAATGCATTATTGCTAAACCATTTTGTTTTTGCCTGTAAAAATCCATCTATCACCAAAGGTGCAGCAAAAACTACACACCAGCCCCAGCTTGCATACCAACGCCAAACCATAAAAAAAACCGCTTCTAATAGTATTCCGACCAATTCCCCTGTACAGCGGGCACAAATGGGAAACTGTTTTCCTTTCCAAAAAAAGGAACGTGCCGGAAGGCTATGACAGCCAAAAAAGAGCTTTAAAAAAAATGCCAGTTTCCGCATGATTTTGGAAAGGATAAAAAACCCCATTTTTTGGCTGTGAGAGAACCAAAAAGCGGTAAAAGAAGAAATTCTATACTGTTTTTTTTGCTGTCATCTGGGGGCATTTTTTGAGGCGAGAGAAGGATTGTAGTTTTTAGACGCATTTTTTATAAATTAAGTAAAGGATCCAAACTAGTTGTAATCCCCATTATCAAAATAAAAAAGAGGGCATACAGCACAACCGCCAAAATGACGCTGATAAGGGCACCAATGCCGGCCTTTTTTCCAGATTTTGGTTTGGTATCCTTCCACACAATAAATAAAATCAGTCCAACAATAGGCAGACAGCAGCCCAAAACGCCCCACCAAATACTTCCACTGTCCTCAATGGTATTTTGTGGCAAAAGTGGAGTATTGCAGTAAGGGCATTGTACGAGGTTGTTGTCAATTTCCTTTCCGCAGTTTTTGCAGTACATTCGCATTTTCCTCCTTATCAAAAAAAGATTTTTTATCAGTATAGTATAAAATGCACTAGAAAGCAAGTTTTTGGAAAAAAAAGCCCCGCTCTTTGTGCGGAGCGAGGTTTTTTTGATTGAATTTCAATTGTTTTTGTCAGTTTTCTTATTCTACTGGGTCGGCAGCTGATGCTAGAGCAACTGGAACCTCTACATCAAGTGTTGATCCATCTGTAAGAGAAGAACCCTCTAACATATCTTTTGGAATTGCAATTTTAATTTTATTATTATTACCTGAAAGTTCATTAGATAAATCACTTGAAAGAGTTCCAAATGTAAAAGTTATTGTCTGTTCACCTGCATTACCAGTAGCTGTAACATTAGTCCAGTTACCAGTCAAAGAATCAGATGAAATCCAGCTACTTGCATCTTGGTTTGTTAATCCACCAGTTTTAACTTTACAACCTTTTAATGTTACCGGAATTTCTTGATTATCATTCACATTTTTATTGCCTTCAGCCATAGTAAGTTTAGCATCACTTGCAACTGATGCTTCTGATGGGTCTGTTGCAGCTGTAAAAGCAAATACTACAGTCAATTTTCCATCTGCAAGAGTAGCTTTTTTCACTTCCATGCCTTCAGGTGGTGTAACTTTGTCTATTGTCCAATAATCTGCATTATCATCAAATTTAGCACCTACCACGCCACCATTATTAGCATCAGTGTTGGCTTCTAATGTCACTGAAATACCATATTTTGTACTTGGCAAAACTTTTGCAGGATCATCTGTATCACCTACTTTGTCAACAGGAGTAGCAGTGCCATCACCAGCTATTGTTACCCATTTTGCTGTTTCATCAACCGTTTCAGATTCTTTGTATAATACGCCACTTGGTATTGTCACATTAGGTGCTGTAAGTTCTTCATCCACTGTTAATGCAGGTATGCTTGACTCGCTCAAGTCAACTGTCTTGATAGTAGGGTTAGTTACAGTAATATCCATTGTCTTAGTAAGAGGCTGATTATCAGCACCATTTATTGTATCACCTTTACTGTCAACCAATGCAGCAGTTACTGTTAAGTTTACATCTTCTGCAGCTGCAACGGTCAAAATACCTGTTGCTGTGCCATCATTTGCATTAATAGTTGCACCACCTGTACTAGTAGCATCAAAGTCTGTTTTAGCTTCTTTTTTTTCGCCATCTTTACCTGCAACACTAAATTTAACTTTGCTGCCAGTAGGTGCATTGTCTACTTTTGCTGTCACATTAACAGTTACATCACTTTCTCCACCTGTCGTCACGCTTGGTGTTTCTGTAGCCGTTTCTGAGCCAACTGTTCCAGTAAGTCCGTTTGTTTCTGCAAATGCTGGTTTTGCTGCTTCTGCTGTTGCTTCAAAAGTAAATTTGTATGTTCCATCTTGTTGTATGCCCAAAGGTGCTGTGTCAGTAATAGTTGCACCTGCTGCTGCACCATTCACTGTTACTTTTTTCCCTGCAAGACTAAAGTTTTCTGCAAAAGTATTTGTACCACCGATTGGTGCTAATGTTACAGTTGCTGTGTAAGTTTGTCCTGCAGTTAATGTAGTAGTTGATTCTGGATTATCACCTTTTGTAGCCCAAGTAATTTTACTAGTTACAGGTGCTGAAGTATTAGCATCTTTACCTTCTATTGTCAATGTAGTTGGTGCTGTTCCCGCTGTTGCTGTTACACTCATTGCTCCAATGTCAGTTGCTGCAATTGGGGTTCCTTCGCTGCCACCATTTTCAGACAATGTTACAGTGATTGTTGCAGTCAAGTCGCCTGCTGTTGGGTATGCATGTGTATCATCAACATCCAAAGCACCTTCAGGAATGGTTACAGTAAATGTTTCAGTTTTTGGTGTTGTGCTTGCATTATCGCCAGAACCACCTGCTGTTTCTCGGGTGCTTGGTTCTGTTTTTTCTGTAAATGCAACTGTAAAGGTACCTTCTCCAGCTTCTGCAGTTACTGTACCCTCTAATGTGTTTGTATTTTCACTTGGAGTAACAGTTATTTTATTAGCTGCTGTAGCAGTACTAAGGTTATAATCTGTTTTTATTTTTGCACCAATCAATGTAACTGTTGATGTATTGCTTCCTGTTACACCCGCATTAAATATTACAGGTGTAGCTGTTGCTGTTACATCTTCTGCTTTTCCTACAACAATGTCATATTCTTGAACTGTCAAGTCTAGGGCAGCATCAGTAATAGTTATTGTCAATGTTCCAGTTCCTGCAATTTCATCTAAAGTTACACCAATTTTATATTTGCTTTCATCTACTGTTACATCTGTAGTGCCATCGTTATATGTAAGGGTAAATTTGTCCGCTGAAATGTCATCTTTTGTTGTACCTGCTGGCACTATAATGGTATTTCCCTTTATTGTAAAGTTACTTCCTGTTGTTGCCAATTTTGCAACAGCTTTTGTTGATACTGTAACACCTTCAAGTTTTCCTTCAACTGTTGTTGCTTCGTCTGCTTTCACAGAAGCTGTAATTGTAACACCAGTTATATCTGCTTGTGTTGCAGCAGCTTTGAAACTTGGAAGTGTAATTTTTCCAGTTGTATCTGGAGTTAATGGTACTTCTCCTGTCACAGTGTTGCCATCAGCATAAACAAAAGTACCTGCTTCTTTATCTACAGACATCGTAACACTAACTTTAGTTGTAAATGGTTTATCAGCAGCATCTTTCAAAGTTGCTGTCAAAGGTAATGTTGTGCCTTGTTGCACTAATTTATCTCCGCTTATTGTAACTATTTTCAATACTTGAGGTATGTTTGGCTGTTCTGCCGCAACTTCAGCAGTCGCAGTAAAGGTCACACTTGTTGTGCTGCCTTTTACATCAGAAACTGTAACACCACATTCTTCTAAATCTTTAGTTGTTAAATCAGCAACATTAGCTGCAAAAGCATAGCCTGTATCTGGGGTTAATTCCACATTTGCTGTTACTGTTTCTTTACTTTCACTTGATGTATCACCTTCTGCTACTGTTTCAGGTGTGTCAGGCGTGGTAACTTTTGTCCATTTCACAGGTTTTGCTGTAACACCTGTTGGAAGTCCTGTAATTTTTACATCTTCGCCTGCTGCTTTAGGTGCAGTTACTTGCAATTTTGCAATGTCAGCTTTAGCAATTTCAGTTGTTTCTTCCTCGCCATCACCAGGTTTTTCTTCGGAGCCGCCAATTTGTTCCACATC
>CAJUKL010000050.1:0-9821 GCA_910587195.1 uncultured Clostridia bacterium
AAGAGTTTTTATTACAAAGTAAAAAACAAACACATCCTATTGAAAGAAATAACTTCCGTCAAAGACATTGGTTTGCACGATTTAGAAGAAAAACATGTGTTGTATCCCGTTCTTTACAAATGGTTGATTTAACCATGGCTCTTTTTGCCAAATTTCATTGTAATTTCTCTTTTTCATTTCCTTCATTATTTACTTAACACCCTCTTTTAATTATATCTTATTAGCCACTTCTGTTACAACTTTATTATAGCACTACACTTCGTCCAAATCTACAAGCTTTTTGAAAAAAGCTTGACCAAAAACTTTATCTTTTGCATACGGAACAGATTCTAAATTTTAACCGATGGGTGGTGCGTTGTAGTTCATCTACAACAACTATTCTACTCCAAAACACAGCAGCGAAATGCCAGTTGTCTACGCTTCGGTCGGTGCAGAACAAACGTCCACTGGACGTTTTGCACCCTCAAACTCCTACAAGCTTTTTGAAAAGAGCTTGACCAAAAACTTTATCTTCCACGCACAGAACAGATTCTGAATTTTAACCGATGGTGGTGCGTTGTAGTTCAACTAAAACAACTATTCCACTTCATCGCACAGCAACAAAACGAAGTTTTGCACAAAAGTTCTTTGCTTCTTTCTTTCAAGAAAGAAGTAAAAGTTTTTATATTTTATTAAAGATGTGTCCTCCTTTGTATTTCTGAAAAAAATAAATCTCGTCGGAACAAAAATAAACCACCAAAAAGAATAATACTCACCGAAACACAAATTGCAGAAGGATATAACACATTTAATTTATGTTCTAAAAGAAGTATCAAAGGAATGACAGCTAACACCCCATCTAAAATTAAATACAATATGTATTCTCTGGTGTGCAACTTTAAAAAATAAGCAAGTAAGCAGGTGCTTGTAATAGAACCAATACACAAAAAAGGCAATACATATTCCAAAGACCAGCCCCTGTAACCCGTTTTATAATCCCAGGCATAAGCCAATGCAGAAAGAATGACTACTTGCCACAATATATTTTTTGGAATATTATACCATTTTTCCATAGCAATGCTCACAGAAAACCAAAAACAAGCACTTCCAGCTAATACAAACAAAACCCACCAACCATCTTGCGGACGAGAAAGATTAATACCAATACAAATTGCCACTGCAATTAAAGTAATAAAAAGTCCCACACGAAACATTCTTTGACGAAGGGAATTTTGCAATTCTATTTTAGGAAAAACGTTTTTTTCTGCTGTACCAGATAGCTCGCCTTGACAAAGCGGACAACATTTGATGTTTCCCCTTACTTTTACATGGCATTGCTTACATTCATACATCCTATCAGACCTCCTCCATATTGGTCGTAATTTCAATTTCTAGCCCCATATCAGACAAATGGCGGAAAAATCTTTTTGGTAAATCTCCCCTAAAAAAGGCAGTTGCAATGCTAATAACAAAATTATCCTCAAAAGAACAAGTAGCAATCTGTGTTGTTTTAGTACTGACAAACAAATCAAATAAACGAATATATTTTGTCATTTCTTGAGGCATTTGAACTTTGCCAACATTGGAAAGACAAGAAGTTGTTTTTTGATAAGAAAGCCAATTTGCAAAACGCAATACATAATCTTTACTGGCAAGCGGAACAAGTTTCATGGTAATATTATGCTCCAACGCAGAAAGAGTATTCATACCTTTCCTCAAGCCTTCCTCTGTCAATTTTTGTTGGAACTGTTCTTTTACAGATAAAAGCACTGTTTCTAAACTTTCTTTTTGTTCCTTAAATTGATAAGAAACTTGTATGACTTCAAAAAAATTTCTTGTAGTTTCTGAAGGAAAATAATTTCTTAAATTAACTGGAATACTAATTACAACTGGCTTTTTTTGCTCTTTGATACTCATTCCTTCATAAATAGAATAAATCCATAGCGCAACAAGAAACTCTGTAATGGTAACATGGTGCTGTTTTGACAAATCTAATAAAGACTTAACAGAAACACAACCCTCTATTACTCCCATTTGTCCAATGTCTAACTTTTCCCCTTTGATATGATAAGCAAAAGGTTTTTTTTCTTTTTTTTGTGCTTTTTCTTTTTTAAAATATTTTAAAAAGCTATCGGTACTTTTTTCAGAAGCTGTTGTTGTACTTTCTAATGATACATTTTGCAGTTGATACTTTTCCAAAATATAATAATATACCAACGTTCTTAAAAAAAGCAACGCACCTGAACCATCAGAAAGAACATGATGTATTTCTAAATTAATCCTTTTATGATAATAAGAAATATCAAACAAAAGGCTTTTTCTTTCCGGATAATACAAAGTTGCACAGGGGTAACGGTTTTCCATATGCACAACCGGCTTTCTTTCTGTATTTTCAATATAATACCAAAACAATCCTCTTTTTAAGATAGAACAATAATAAGGGAATTTTTGTAATGTTTTTTCTAATGCTTTTGACAAAAAATCCGGTTCCACTTCTTCATATAGCTCACAAGAAAAACGAAATACTTTGGTATCCCTTTTGTCTGTATTCGCTGGAAATATTTTTGCCGCATTATCTAATGTATGCCATTGTGTTTTTCGTTTCAAAATAGCAGTCACCTCTGTAAAAATCGGTTTATGATTTGGTAAGTATCTTGTATTAAATGGTGCTTTTTGGGCAAAGAAGAAAAATAACCATGTAATGCATTTGGCATTCGTTCGATGGTGACATCATTTCCTGCTTCCTGTAACTTTCTTCCATAGGCTTCTCCTTCATCTCGCAAAGGACAATATTCCGCAGTAATAATCAAAGTGCGAGGTTGTTTGCTAAAATCTTTTTCCAAAAGTGGAGCAAAATAAGGATTTCGCCAATCTTTTGATTGGGAACCATACATTTCCATATAATCAGAAATAGTTTTTGCTGTTAAAATATAATCTGTACCATTTTCTCTGACAGAAGGAAAAGGAGAAGTTTCTGTGTGATTATTAAAAGTAGCAGGGTAAATTAATATCTGTTGCTTTGGAAAAAATTCTCTTCTATCTCTTGCCATAAGGGATAAGGCTGCCGCCAAATTTCCGCCAGCACTATCTCCTATTATGGTAACATCTTCTGCATCTAGGGAAGATTGATTTAAAAAAAGTTCTTTTGCCACACAATAGCAGTCCTCTAAAGCAGTAGGAAACGGATATTCTGGTGCAAGGCGATAGTCTACAGAAACAACAATACGGTCGGTCATTCTTGCCATGGTAGAGCAAACACTATCATAACTTTCAATGTTGCCTGTTACCCAACCACCTCCATGAAAAAATAAAAGAGTCGGATGTGGTAAGTCATTTGGCGGAGAAAACACACGTACTGGAATATCATATTCTTCTCTTGTTATTTTATGATTCCATATTTTATAATAAGGTGGTTTTATGATTGCTTTATGTGTTAATGTTACAAGCTGCCTGTGTATTTTATAAGTTTTTTTAATATCTGGACTAGAATGGCTTAATAATTTTAATGCAGCTAATGTTGCTTTGTGCATTATAAAACACTCCTTTTATTACAAAAAAACTGAAATAACATCATAAAAATGAAATCAAATCAGTTTTTTTGCTTTACTTTTCAATTAAAAATGGTATTGTCATTTTGACAATTATTTTAATCTAAATATTCTTCTTTTTGTCTTTCTCTTAAAATTTCTTCTCTTTGTAAGTACAAAACAAATTCACGGATTGCATATTCTTCATTTGGCTTTAAATCTTCAAAGCAGCAACCATAACAACGGATTTCTTCTTCCGTATCATCTACTTTTTTTAAATAATCTTGTATGCGTAATATTCTCGCTTTAATATCAAAACTGATTTTTGTAGAACTGAAATGATAGATAACAATTTCTTTTTCCATGAGCATCGCAGATGGGCAAGCAAACATAATTCCTCCGGCACTAATGTCTATCAACTCTGCAGGAACATCTGTCATATTACGGAAGGGCAATGATAATTTAATGTTCATATAATTTGCTTTTACTTTAACATCCTGACGGCGTTGTATTGTTTCTAGCTTTTGCATTAAAGTAAAAACAGCATTAATTTCTCTTGGAGCGTTTCCACTATAAACATTTGTACACTGACCATGAAAATAGCACATTCCTTTAATATTATGTGTCATTAAAAGAATAACATTATTTTGTACAACATCATTTTCCAGCATTTCTCTTATTTCATCTCTTGATGTTTTTTGAAAAGCAACGGTAACACTATCATCTCCTTGCTTTACAAGTATAGCATTTTTAAGCAACTTTCTGCTTAATGTGAAAACTTTAACTTGCTGATTATACTCGTTAATTGCCATAACCTTCATCCCTTCTTTCTTGACTATCATTGCTTAACGTAGTGATTATACTTTTATCATACATGAAATATGGAATATCGTCAATAAAATCGCAACAAAAATTAGAATATTTGCATAAAAATTATTTTAGAAAACCAGTCTTTCTGTATAATTCATAAAAATATCCTTATTTTTGTACCAACATAGCATCTCCAAAACTAAAAAAGCGGTATCTTTCTTTTACAGCGACCTCATACGCATGCAATACATTTTCTTTGCCTGCCAATGCAGAAACAAGCATAATTAAGGTAGATTCTGGTAAATGAAAGTTTGTGATTAAACAATCTATAATTTTAAAATGATAGCCTGGATATATAAAAATGTTTGTCCAACCGCTCGCTGCTTTTACAAAGCCATTTTTATCTGCAATGGATTCTAATGTTCTGGTGCTTGTGGTGCCAACTGCAATAATTCTGCCGCCCTTTTTTTTGGCTTGGTTTATTTTGTCTGCTTGTTCTTGCTCTACAATATAATATTCAGAATGCATTTCATGTTCTACTATATTTTCTGTTTTGACAGGTCGAAAAGTACCTAATCCAACATGAAGTGTAATATGCGCAATCGACACTCCTTTTTTTTGGATTTCTTTTAAAAGTTCTGGAGTAAAATGTAGTCCAGCAGTAGGAGCAGCAGCAGAACCTTCTTGCTTTGCATAAACCGTTTGATACCTGTTTTTATCTTCCAAATCGTGGGTAATATAAGGTGGTAGTGGCATCTGTCCCAATTCATCAAGAATTTCTTCAAAGATACCATCATAATCAAATTGAATGATACGATTTCCACCCTCTATAATTTCAAGCACTTCTGCTTTTAATTTTCCATTTCCAAATATAATTTTATCACCAATTCTTGCCTTTTTTCCGGGTTTGACTAGGGTTTCCCATTGGTTTTTCTCTTTTCTTGTTAAAAGTAATACTTCTATTTTTGCACCTGTATCTTTTTTTTGTCCTATCAAACGAGCAGGCAATACTTTTGTGTCATTCAGTACAAGACAATCCCCCTTTTTTAAATAGTCTAGGATATTCCAAAATGTTTTATGTTCTATTTCTCCTTGTTTGTTTAGCACAAGCAAACGAGAAGAAGCACGGTCTTTTAAAGGCTCCTGTGCAATCAATTCTTGTGGTAATGCAAAATAAAAATCTTGTTTTTTCATATTGTTTCTCCTGTCTTTTGGTTAAATTTCTGTGTAAGGGATTCCAAAATGTTGATAACCTCTTTCTGTTACTATACGACCTCTTGGTGTTCTTTGCAAATAACCTAATTGCAGCAAATATGGCTCATAAACATCTTCTATAGTTTCTGGTGCTTCTCCAATGGATGCTGCAATAGTATCCAATCCCACTGGGCGACCATTAAATTTTTCTATCATTGTCAAAAGCATTTTTCTATCAATATAATCCAGTCCCATTTTATCTACATCTAATAAGTCTAATGCAAATTTCGCAACTTCTTCTGTAATATTACTGTCATATTTTACTTGTGCAAAATCTCGAACTCTTTTTAGTAATCTGTTTGCAATACGAGGCGTTCCTCTGGAACGTCTTGCAATTTCTTCTGCGCCTTTTTCTTCAATGTTAATTTGCAACACGTCAGCCGAACGATGGATAATTGTTTTTAATTCTGCAATCGTATAAAGTTCCAGTCGATGAATAACACCAAATCTATCTCTTAAAGGTGCTGTTAAAAGTCCAATTCTTGTTGTAGCGCCAATAAGTGTAAAATGGGGCAAATCCAACCGTACAGAATGTGCACCAGCACCTTTTCCAATGACAATATCAATTACAAAATCCTCCATGGCAGGATATAATATTTCTTCAATCATGCGGTTGAGTCGATGAATTTCATCTATAAACAAAATATCTCCCTCTGAAAGATTATTTAAAATTGCTGCCATATCTCCTGGACGTTCTATAGCAGGCCCAGAAGTTGTTTTGATATTGACCCCCATTTCATTTGCAATAATATTAGAAAGCGTTGTTTTACCAAGTCCGGGAGGGCCATAGAGTAATACATGGTCAAGGGCTTCCTTTCTTTGTTTTGCTGCCTGCATAAATATTTTCATATTACTTTTAATATTTTCTTGTCCAATATAAGTGTCTAATGTTTCGGGACGCAATTTTTGTTCTACTTCTGTATCTTCCGTTTGAAAGTCTGCTGTTATAATTCGTCTGTTTTCCACAGTAATCACCTATTTTCGTTAAAATTTTATCAATTTTTTTAAAGATAATTTCAATATTTCTTCTACCGTAAGCCCTTCTTGATAACAAGCATGAACCGCTTGTATTGCTTCTTGTTTTCTATAACCTAATGCAGTCAAGGCCTCGATTGCTTCCCATTTTTCATTTTTTTCGATTTCCTGTGCAACTTCCAATGGCTGCTCTAATTGTGTTTCCACCTTTACCTTATCTTTTAATTCCAAAACTATCCTTTGTGCAGTCTTTTTTCCAATTCCCGGCACTTTGCTTAATTCTTTGCTATCCTCTGAAAGAATAGCTAGAATAATTTCTTGGGGTGTCATATTGGATAAAAAGGCTAATGCACCTTTGGGACCAATTCCAGATACACCAATTAATTGGTAAAAAATATCCTGCTCCTGTTGTGTTAAAAATCCAAAAAGAGAAATATTATCCTCTTTTACATTCATAAAAGTATATATCCTAATTTCTTGTGATATTTTTAAAGAAGAAATAGTTGCACTTGAAACATAAATTTTATAACCGATTCCATTACATTCCAATACAAGAAAAGATTCCGTTTTATAAGTTATTTTTCCTTTTATGTAAGAAATCAAGTTTTTCACCAACTTTCTTGTTTTAATTTTTTATTGAAATAGTGCGACCGCAATCCCATTAGCTTTAGATGATGGGTTAAGGTCGCAAAATGAGAGATTGTCACAATATATACCATTCTGTAGTGTATAATTCCTGATATGCAATGTATCTAATATACTTTGGCAATATATTTTATGGGTGTGTAGCATAAATATATTTTTCTTACTCTGTAAGATATTTCCCTTGTTTTATAAGACCAGAAAAAAATATTTTTATATATTCAATTACTGTAAATTTACTCTTTCAAAATAGATTAGAATATCATTATCCTACTTTTACTGTTACCCGCTTTTTATCAGCAAGGTGGACACTACATAGACACGTTGATTGCCCAAACCCTTTATTTTCCGTTTGTGTTCCCACACCCGATATCAACTATTATCGAAACGTCAAAGTAGTTTTTGAGGTGCTTATTTCGGACTTTTTCACCCTCCGAAATGAACGTGAAATGCTTCGCAAAGTGCCTAAAATAAAGGATTTCTACGAGGTTTTCTTTTGTATCAACACAATAGTCTCCACATGGCTACTATGAGGAAACATATCCACAGGTTGTACTATTTTTATTTCATAATTTTCAAGCAGTTTAATATCTCTTGCCATAGTTGCAGGGTCGCAAGAAACATAAACAATTTTTTGAGGGTTAATTTTTAAAATGGTGTGCACAACATTTTCATCGCAACCTTTTCGTGGTGGGTCTAATACAACAACATCTGCTTGCAATCCTTTTTTATACAGCATAGGAATAACATCTTCTGCAGCTCCTTGCAAAAATTCTACATTTGAAATCTGATTTCTTTTTGCATTTTTTTTTGCATCTAGGATTGCTTCTTTTACAATTTCTATTCCCACCACATATTTTGCTTTTTGTGCAAAAAATAAAGACATAGTACCAATACCACAATATAAATCCAGAACAATTTCATTTCCGCTTAGTTGAGCAAAATCTAATGCCTTTTGATAGAGATTTTTTGTTTGTACAGGATTAACTTGAAAAAATGACAATGGTGAGATTTCAAATTCTAATTCTCCAATAGTATCTATAATACATTCTTTTCCCCATAACACTTGATTTTGTTTTCCTAATATCACATTCGTTTTTTCTGTATTATAATTTAATACAATACTTGTCATACCTTTTATGCTTTGTAGGCGCTGTATTAAGATTTCTTTGTGTGGAAATTTTTTACCATTGATAACCAAGCACACCATAATCTGACCAGTTGAAAAACCAACTTTTATCAATATATGACGAAGCAATCCTTTGTGAGTGGTTTCATCATAGATAGAAATAGAATATTCTTTTAAAAATGTTCTGATAATTGCTAGAATAGTGTCACTTATTTCATGCTGTAAAAAGCATTTTTCTGTATCAATAATTCTATGACTTCTTTTGCCATAAAAACCAATTTTACAATCATTTCCTACGGGAAACTGTACTTTATTACGGTATCGCCAATAATCTTTCATTCCTAAAGTTGGCAAAACATCTATAGATTCTATTTTAGCTATTTTTTGTAGTGCATCTTTTACTTTTTTGGTTTTATATTGTAACTGTTCTTGATAAGAGAGATGTTGTAATTGACAGCCACCACATTTTGTGGCAACTTCGCAAGGAGGTATAACACGTTCAGGGGAAACTTTGATTATTTTTTGTAGTTTGCCGTAAGCAAAACTTTTTTTAACTTTTACAATTAAGACTTCTATTTCTTCTTGTGGTAATGCACCTTCTACAAATACAGTAAAGCCATCAATTTTACCAATTCCTTCTCCTGCATTGCCTAAATCATCCACAAGCATGGAATAGCATTTATTTTTTTCTACAGGTATGTCCATTGTTTTTTTGTTCATTCTGCTTTCTTCACCTTTCTTTGTTTTGGTACTTCCCAATAGGGGCAAACTGTTCCTTTACAAATACAATATCGACAGCTTGCGGTGCTGCAATTTGCTTTTCCCTGTCCTGTATGGAGCATTTGCCTCATATTTGCAAGTGCCTTACGAACTTCTCGCCGGATTGTAATGGTGTTACGAATATCAAACATATAATCTTTATATACAAGTCTACCATATTTGGGACGCACACCGTATATATCTTCAATTAACAAAAAATAGGTTGCAAGTTGCAATCTATCTCCTGCATGGGGAAACTTGTCCCCTTTAATACTTCCACTTTTTAACTCTACAGGGACAATGGCATTTCCTAGTCTTTTTTGAAAAATATAATCTGGTTTTCCCTGTATATCATATTTTTTAGAATAGAGTAATTTTCCAAAATTTTTTTCTTTTTTGCTTCCTTTTTGGTCAGCATAAATTAGCTTATAGCCAAAAAGTCCTTGCCTTTTTTTTCTTTTTCGTATTATCCAACATTGTTCTCTCAACCACAGCAAAAAGAAAAGTACAAAAGGCACATAAGAAAAAAGCCAATCTATATTTTGGATAGATTTCCAAAAAAGAACCATTTGAATCCCGCCTTTATTTTATCAAAAAAATGAGAAAACACACAATAATAACAAGAATGACCCCTAGCACAAGAATGGAAACAATTTTTTGCTTTCTTCTTAAATTTTGATATTCTTGTGCATGAAAAGCACGTCCTCTTGCAAAATTAGATTCTCTTGTTTTAGTTGGTGTTTTAG
>CAJUKL010000050.1:9921-16935 GCA_910587195.1 uncultured Clostridia bacterium
TGTTTTAGTTGGTGTTTTAGCTGGTGTTTTAGCAGTTTGCTTTCTATTTTTAGACAGTTCAAACAATTTGTTTCTGCCATAATATCGCTCAAAATACCATTGATAAGGGCAATACGTATATCGGTTTACTTCTGATGCAGAGATTGTTGTTCTATCCCATTTTAATTTCATTTCATTCCTTCCTTATAATCCGATTTTCTGATATTTCTTTGTAGCATTTTGTGATAGCCTGCCCAATTTCCTTGGTTACTGTTATTGTCAATCATTTCTTCAAATACTTTTGATTTTGCATCTAAATTATCTGCGCAATGTAAAATATAAGCCTCAATCGTTTTTGGCAGTTTTGGAGAACCATATTCATATTCTCCATGATGAGAAATCATGCAATGTTTTAATAAACTTTCCAGCTCTTTGGGAAATCCATCTATTTTTGCTGCTGCTTCTGTTATCATTTCGGAACCGATAATTAAATGCCCTAATAATTCACCATCATCTGTATAATTATTTTCTGGAAATTCGGAAAGTTCCATTAATTTGCCAACATCATGCAGCATAGCAGAGGCAATTAAAATGTCCCGATTTACATATTTATAACGTGGTGCTGCAAAATTGCATATTTCTGTTACAGAAAGTGTATGCTCTAATAAGCCGCCCATATAGCTATGATGTACACTTTTTGCAGCAGAATGGGTTTTAAAATTTTTACTTACAATAGGATGTTTATAAAAAATAATTTCGAGCAATTTTTTAACATAAGGACTTTCTATTGTTTTGATATATGACATCAATTTTTGATACATTTCTTCTATGTTTTTTTCAGTACAAGGGATATAATCAGATGGTTCATATTCTCCCTCCATGCTGCGACGGATACGTTTTACGTTTAATTGAATGTCATTTTGATATGTTACAACAGCAGCATCTATTTTAATAAAATCATTTTCATCAAATGCTTTAATATCGTTTGTCATATCCCAAACTTTTGCATCAACCATGCCTGTTTTATCTTGCAATTTTAAAGATAAGTATGTTTTTCCTGCTCTGGATTTTAAAGATTGTTTGCTTTTGCAAAGGTAATGCCCGATTACCGTTTCGCCTTCTCTTAATTCATTAATATATCTCATGATTGTTCCTCCTAAAAGTAGCATATTTCCTTCCTATCATGTGCGCTGATTTTACAATTATTTCCATTCTGTTTATCATTTTTTTTATTATACTCTATTTTATGACATATTGCAAAAACAAAATAACGCTTTTTAGTATTATATTCCAAAAACAGGAAAAATATTTAATTTTTTGTTGGGAAAAATAAAAAAACCGCTACAATGAGCGGTTCAGTTTGTTAAAAAAGTCTTTTTTGTGGACACTGTCCAGTCTACGCTTTGCACCACATAAAGTTCTTTGCTTCTTTCTTTTAAGAAAGATGTAGGAGTTTGAGTTGCTGAACATCCCGTGGACGTTCGCTTAGCAGCGACCAAAATGAAATGGAAACCAACATCCTCAAGATTTTTTGACAATCTGGAAGTTCTGCCACTTCAAAAATACGCTTGCAAGTGTAAAAACCTTAAAAGATTGACAAAAAACACTTTGTTTTTCCCATTGCAAACATAAGTTTTATTGACAGTCTGAACTGCTACAATGCGTGGTTTTTTAGTATTTTTGTAAATCAAGACTAGAAAATTTTGTATATTGTCCAAACCATTTTAAATTTACAGTACCAGTTGGACCATTTCTTTGTTTTGCAATAATCAATTCTGCTTGATTCTTTTTTTCTGTTTCAGGAAAATAATATTCATCTCTATATAAAAATGCTACAATATCTGCATCTTGTTCAATCGCACCAGATTCTCTTAAATCAGAAAGCATAGGTCTGTGGTCTGCTCTTTGTTCGCAGGCACGACTTAACTGACTTAATGCAATGACAGGTGCTTCCATTTCTCTTGCAATGGCTTTTAAAGAGCGGGAAATTTCTGAAATTTCTTGTTGTCTGGAGTCATTTCTTCCGTTGCCGCTCATAAGCTGCAAATAGTCAATCACAATTAAGCCTAATCCTTTTTCTAATTTTAATCTTCTGCATTTAGAACGAATTTCCATAGGAGAAATACCAGGTGTATCATCAATATAAATCGGTGCTTCTGAAAGTGGGCCCATTGCTTCAATTAATTGAGGCCAATCCGTATCAGTTAATTCTCCTGTTCTCATTCTTTGCGCGTCTAACATTGCTTCTGAACATAACATTCTGTTGACAAGTTGTTCTTTTGACATTTCCAGTGAAAAAATAGCAGTAGGAATATTTCCCCTGATAGCTGCATTTTGAACAATATTTAATGCAAATGCTGTTTTTCCCATAGAAGGTCTTGCAGCAAGCAATATTAAATCTGACTTTTGTAGTCCGGCTGTTTTGGCATCAAAGTCTATAAATCCTGTGGCGATACCGGTAACTTTTCCCTTGTTTTGATATACTTCTTCTATTTTGTTAAAGGCATCAACAGCAATTTCTCGGATACTTGTAAATTCTTCGGTACGACGGTTTTGTATAATATCAAAAATACCTTTTTCCGCCTTTTCCATAATAGAAGCAACACTTTCTTTGCCCTCATAACTAATTTGAGAAACTTCTCCTGCTGTTTGAATCAGCCGGCGCAAAAGTGATTTTTCCTCTACAATACGAGCATAATGCTTTACATTAACCGAGCTGCCTACTGCGGTAGAGATGGATATGATAAAGGGCAAACCGCCAATTTGCTCAAAGACTTGTTTTTCTTCCAGTTTGTTTTTAATGGTAATGACATCGACCGGAACACCAGAAAAAAACAGTTCTTCTGCTGCTTCAAACACCACTTTATTGTCAGGACGATAAAAGTCGTCTGCCCTTAATATTTCCAGTGCCACAGCAACAGCTTCTTTGTCTAAAAACATAGAACTCAATACGCCTTGCTCTGCGACATCATCATGGGGAGGCACATTTTGAAAATTACCCTCCACCTCCACTCCTCCTTTTATGCTTCTACAATTTTGATGGTGATTTCTGCGGATACTTTAGGGTGTAATTTAATAACAGCAGTTCTTTCTCCTACCATTTTGATAGGGTCGCCAATGGATACCTTCTTTTTATCAATGTTTAATCCCGTTTGTTTTACAATTTCTTCTGCAACTTCTTTGTTGGTAACAGAACCAAATAATTTACCATTTTCACCTGTTTTTACTTTTACAGTCACTGTTTTATTTTCCAATTCTTTTGCTGTAGCTTGAGCTTGCTCAAATTCTTCTTTTTTTCTTTTTGCTTCCGCTTTTTGTTTTAATTCAAAATCATTTAGATTAGACTTTGTTGCTTCTACAGCTAACTTTTTAGGAAACAAAAAGTTTTTTGCATAGCCATCACTTGTATTTACTAATTCCCCTTTTTTGCCAACACTTTTTACATCTTCCAATAAAATTACTTTCATTTTATTTCCTCCTTAAAATAACTTTCAATCGCCTCTTTTAGCTTTTGTTCTGCTTGTTCTATGGTGCAATGGGCAAGCTGCGCACCAGAAATTGTCATGTGACCGCCACCGCCCAGTTTTTCCATAATGATTTGTACATTAATTTCTCCAAAACTTCTAGCACTGATATAGACAACATCATCTAAAAAACAACAGACAAAAGAAGCTTTTACACCAATAATATTTAATAAATCATCTGCTGCCATTGCCGCAGTTAAAACAGAATTAGAAGGACAAACAGAAAAAGCCATGTTTTTATAAATCATTTTTGCATCTTTTACGGCTGATGCTTTTGCTTGATAGGCTTCCATATCATTTTGAAACAGCAAACGAACACGTACACTATCTGCGCCATGCCTTCTTAAAAATGCTGCTGCTTCAAAGGTAATGGCACCAGTTTGTGCACAAAAGTTTTTGGTATCTACTGTAATTCCAGCCAAAAGTGCATCTGCTTGTAAAGGCTGCAATTTTATTTTTTCTCCAAAATATTGTATCATTTCTGTAATTAATTCACAAGTAGAAGACGCATAAGGTTCATGATAAATTAATACTGCATTATCAATAAAATCTGTACTTTTTCTGTGATGGTCGAATACTACAATTTTTTTTGAAATTTCTAATAACTGTGGACAAGCTGTCATTACAGGTCTGTGAGTATCTACAACCACAACAAGTGTATTTTCATTGACCTTTGCAAGCGCTTCTTGCTCGTTTATAAAAATATCTTTATATTCTTCTGTTTCCATCAAACGTTCTTGTAACCTACGAATACCAGCAGAAACATGGTCTAGTACAATATGACATTGTTTTCCTATTGTTTGTGCTATGGCATAAATACCAATACAGGCTCCTGTACAATCTAAATCTGCATTTTTATGTCCCATAACAAAAACATGGTCTGTTTCGCCAATTAACTCTAATAGAGCATCTGCTTTTACCCTTGCACGAATACGAGCATTATGACTCATTTCTCCGCTTTTTCCGCCATAAAATAAATATTTTTCGCCTTCTTTAATTAAAACTTGGTCGCCGCCTCTGCCCAATGCTAATGCAACAGCAGCTTTGGCATTTTTCATGGCAGCTTCTAAACTTTTGTCCTCTATTCCAATGCCCATACTAAGTGTAACAGGAATGTGTTCCCCTACACTAATTTCTCTAATTTGTGTTAAAATTTCAAATTTTTTTTCTTTTAATCCTTCTAATTGTTTTTGAGAAAAAAGTAAAAGGTATCTGTCTTTTTCAAATTTACGGATAATACCGCCCATACTAGAAGCAAAAGTGTTTAAGTTTCCATCAATCATTGCTGTTAAAATAGGTAAACGGATTTCTTCTAAGGATTCTATCACTTCCTCATAATTATCTAAAAAAAGGAGAGCAACCACCGTTTTTTGTTCTTTTACAATTTCCTCCAGATTTTGATATTCTGTTGTTTCTGCAAAACAAAGTAGCATGTTGTCAGAGTCGTAAGCAGTATATACATCAAATGTTTTTGTTTTAAAATGGATAGTTTGTTTTGATTTTTGCATATCATACTCTGGAAATAATTTCCGGAATGATTTTGGATTTCCTTTTATCATTTCCTCAAACAATGCATTATAAAACAGTAACTTTTTTTGTTTATCAATGATAGCATAAGGAAAAGGCATTTGCATTGGCAATGCAAAGGAATTTTCTTTTTTTCTTTCTATTGTTCCATTTTTTTCAGCAAACAAAAGAGCAACAATAATAATACAATAGAGCAGTACAATAAGAATTAACATATCAGAATGATATGTTATTTCTACAATAAATACGCCAATAGTAAGCAATAAGCAAATGATACTTAGTGCAATTCTCCACTTTTTATTTTTCATTTATACTCCCCCTATAGCAGAAATTTTTACTTTCTGTTATCCAGATGATGAAGTATCCCCAAAAGAGAAGCCTTCCATTCTTCACTATTATATTCTTTTAATAGCCCAACTTTGATACGACTGATTGCTTTTTGGTCTAATGTTTTAGAAGAAACCCCTAATTTATCTGACAGCAAATATAAAATAACTTCAATATTTGCTAATATTTCTGCTCTTTCTGCTGTGCTTGTATTATTGTCTTGCATAGACAAAAATAATTGTGATACAAGACTTAATAATTGACATTGAAGATTATCTATCATTTTAATATTTTTTGCAATTTCCATTTTTTCCCTCCTCCTTTTTTCCATCAGGAAGTATTGGGTAAGAACCTAAAAATTTAAAATAAGTTGTTTTTCTTGCTATCATTTTAAGAGCTGCATCTAAATCTTCTTGCACTTCTGTTTCTAAATCAACAAAAAAAATGTACGTTCCTAAATGATGTTTCATAGGACGTGATTCTATTTTTGTCATGTTAATATCCCAGATAGATATAATATCTAATACACGATATAAGTCACCTGGTTTATGTCCAGTAGCAAATACAATAGATGTTTTTTTTCCTTTTGCCTGTTGTTTGGGTTTTTGTTTGGATACAACAACAAATCTTGTTTTATTTTGGTCATCATCTTGTACCCCTTTATAAAGTGCCTTTAAGTTATAAACTGCAGCGGATTGTTTTGGAGAAAGACTAGCCATTATTTCTGTGCTTTCAGACACAATTTTTGCTGCTTCCGCTGTGGAATTTGTTGCCTGCAATGGAACATTTGGAAAATATTTTCTTAAAAAATTAGTACATTGGCTTAGTGCCTGTGGATGAGAAAGTATCTTTGTGATAGATTCTCCATTATAGCTTTGTTTTACTAAAAAATCTTCCCAAACAGGAATGATAATTTCTCCTTTTATATATAATTCTGGTGTAAATATCAGTAAATCTATGGTACTTGTTACAGTTCCCTCAATGGAATTTTCTAATGGTACAACACATTCCTCAATCTCATTTTTAATGACTCCCTCTATTGCTGCTGCAATATTATTATATTGTAATAATACAATATCTTGTGCTAGTGTGTTTTGATAGAATAATACTGCTTGCTGACTAAATGTTCCGTTTGGTCCAAGATAGCCTATTTTCATATGGTTATCCTCCTATTTTTCTCTGAATAAAAAGTCCATTGTTAAAAGTATAATACGAAATGCTATAGAAATCAATGTTATGTGGATAACTTTTGCAATATTAAAACCTTGAGGATTTTTCCCCAAGGTCAGTTTACCAAAAAATGGTTTATTATGAACTTAACAAAAGTCGGAAGTTTCTGGAGGAACTTTTTTCACTTATGAAAAGTTCCTCCAGGTCTACGCTTTGCTTCGGTCGGTTCTAAACGAACGTCCACTGGACGTTCAGAACCTTCTTCAAAAACACGCTTCTAAGCGTATTAGAACCTTGGACTTCGTCCAAACCTACAAGCTTTTTGAAAAAAGCTTGACCAAAAACTTTACCTTCCGCACATGGAACAGATTCTAAATTTTTTTCGATGGTGGTGCGTTAGCATTCAACTAAAGCAACCATTCAACATCAATGCACAGCAGCAAAACGAAGTTTTGCACAAAGTTCTTTGCTAAGCTTTCTTTCAAGA
>CAJUKL010000051.1 GCA_910587195.1 uncultured Clostridia bacterium
GTTCTTTGCTTACTTTCTTTCAAGAAAGTAAGTAAAAAAAGAGTTGACAAATTCAACTCTTTTTTTGTGAGCAAGTCTGTAAGCCGGGTTCTGTCGAGAATGGTCATCTATCTTGGTATACTGTCACCAGTATCATCATGCGGCTTTTTACGGAACAGAACGAGCCATTCTTTTTATGTTCCTTTCACCTTGCTTCAAGTGGGGTTTACATAGCCTTTTCTGTTACCAGACAAGCGGTAGGCTCTTACCCTACCTTTCCACCCTTACCTATCAAATAGGCGGTTTATTTCTGTTGCACTTTCCTTAGAGTCGCCTCCACCAGCCGTTAACTGGCACCCTGCTCTATGAAGCCCGGACTTTCCTCACCTTTTTTTTTAAGGCGCGACCATTCAACTTACTCTTATTTATTATATTCTATAAAATATCTTTTTGTCAACATCATACCTTGAAACAACTGCCGCCTAAAAATTCTTTGATAATAGAATTGTTTGGAATAGCATCACCACTTGCACCTAAAAAATAATCCAAAAATTTAATCAATCGTTTGGCATCTACAAATTCACTCTGCGATTGGTCTATTTTAAATAAAAGCGGTTCCGCATATTGTTTTAATACACTGAGTTCATAAATAGTAGCAGAATTAAAAATAGCGTCTGCATTTTCTTGGAAAGGAAAAATATTTTTTTCTTCTCCTCTTGTCACATAATCCCAGCCTGCAATAGTTGTTGTGGCATCTCTGCCCCTAAATTGGTTATCTCTTACAATACGACGAATTAAACGACTGTCAGAAGTGGAAATTCTGTTGTGGTCGTCAATGTTTAATTGTGTCATGGCACTAATAAAGATTTTAAATTTATTTTCTGCTGCAATAGAAGCAGTTAATAAATCATTTAAGCCGTGAATCCCTTCAATTACAAAAATTCCACCTTTTTCCAGTGTTACAAAATTTCCGTTGTACTCTCTTTTACCTGTCACAAAATTATAATAAGGCATTTCTACCGTTTGCCCATCAATCATTTTTGTGATATGTTCATTAAATAATTTTAAATCTAAAGTATTAATATCTTCAAAATCTTTATTGCCAAATTCATCTAATGGCACATCTTCCCGATTGATAAAATAATTATCTAAAGAAATAGCATGGGGAATGATTCCTAATACCCGAAGCTGTACACAAAGTCTGTTTGCAAAGGTCGTTTTTCCAGAAGAAGAAGGACCCGCAATCAATACCACTTTTACTTTATCACGTCTTTGATAAATTTTATCTGCAATTTCTGCTACTTTTTTTTCATGAAGTGCTTCATTGATACGCACTAAATCGCCAAATTTTCCATCTGTAATTACTTCATTTAAGTCTGCTACATTGTTAACACCCATTAAAGAGCACCATTCCATCTGCTCCATAAAAACACCAGAAATTTTTGCAGGGTATGTAAATTCTAATATCTTATCTGGATTTTTTCTATCAGGGAATCGAATTAAAAACCCATTTTCATATAACATCAACTGGAATTTTTTTAAATAGCCTGTGGAAGGTACCATATAACCATAAAAATAGTCATAAACACCATCCATTTCATAAAGATTGATATTAGAAGCACGACGAAAACGGAATAATCTAGCTTTGTTTTCCATACCAAATTCTCTTACCTTTTTCATAGCTTCTTCTCTATAAAAAGGACTTTTTCGAATAGGAATATCTCTTTTTACTAATTCCTGCATTCTTTCTGTCAGTTCATCTAAAAAAGTTTGGTCTATTTTAAAGTTTTTTTCTCTGATTTCACAATATAAACTTTTGTGCAAAGAATGTTCAATCACAACAGAAGCCTTTTTTCCCAGCATTTCCTTGACTGCTTTTATCATTAAAAAAGATACACTTCTGTGATAGACTCTCATTCCCTCCATATAAGAAATATCATAAAACATAACTTCTCCCTCTTGTTGGATACTGTTAGAAAGTTCTATCAATTTATTGTTTTGTTTTGCCAATAAAATAGGAGATTTAAAATAGCTTTGAAATTGTTTTGCAACTGTTTCAAAAGAAGTGCCTTTTTTTACTTTTAAATTTTGTCCTAAAACTTGAATTGATACGGTTTGCTCCATATATAAAAACCTCCCTTTTAGTTAAATATGTTCAAAGACCTGCCCATTTACCGCAGATTGGATTACTTCAATTTTCCAATGATATTGTTTTGCTTTTTGCTCTAAAAATTGCTGTAAAATAGGAACAATAATGACTTCACCTGCATAATGTGTGACATCTGCTACACAAAGCCCCATTTCTATGGCACGTTGTGCTTCATGAAATTTAATATCCCCTGTTAAATAGACATCTGCACCCATTTTTTTAGCTTGCTCCATAAATTCTACCCCGCTGCCCGTACAAAGTGCAACTGTTTGAATTTTTTTGTTTTTTTCGCCTACAATACGTATACTGTCTAAGCATAATTGTTTTTTTAAAAAAGTGCTGTATTCTTTAAATGTCATACTTTCTTTTAGTGTTCCGATTCTGCCAATACCATAACATTTTCCTTTTTGTTCCACTGTATATACATCATATGCAGGTTCTTCATAGGGGTGAGCCTTTTTCATTGCTTCTAAAACAGTATTGCAGAGAGATTGTGATACAATAGTTTCTAGTCTAACTTCTTTTGCTTTTTCCAAAACATCTTGCTTTCCTAAAAATGGCTTTGTACCTTCTAATGGTAAAAAGGTACCAATTCCTTCTGCTGCAAAACTGCAATGAGAATACTTTCCAATAAAACCTGCACCAACATCGCACATTGCTTGCCGAACATTTTCTTCATATCCTTGTGGTACATATACCACAATTTTTTTTAATTCTTCTTGGCTTGTTTGTTGTAAAATTTTAATATTTTCCATTCCAGCAATTTTTGCTAATGTATCATTGGTTCCGCCAAAAGCAATATCCAAATTGGTATGTGCACAGTACGCAGAAATATTATTTTGAATTAAAGCATATATTTTTTTTCCTAATGCTGTATCTGCTTGTATGTTTTTTATTTTTTGAAATAATATCATAGGATGGTGCGTTACAATTAAATCTGCACCAATTTGAATGGCTTCTTCTATGACTTCTGGTATTACATCCAATGCTACTAAAATCTTTTTAATTTGTTTGTTTTTATCACCTATAGTTAGACCTACATTATCCCATTCTTCCGCTAAATGGCTTGGTGCAAAGATTTCCATCTGTTTGATAATTTCCTTTAGTAGTACCACTGTTCCGCCTCCTCTATCCATTTTTTTTGTTCTACAATTTCATGTAACCTTTGTTGTGCCTTTTCGGTATTTTTTAATTGCTTTTCTATTTTTTGCAAACGTTCTTTTTCCTTGCAAAGAAATTGTTTTAACACACTATCTTTTTTTTCTAATAATTTTTTGCCAAAAAGATATTCTGTTTTATTATAAATTTCCTTTCCCTTTTCGGCTCTTAAAATAGTATAAAAAATATTACTTTCCTGTATCATTTTTTCCTCTGCAATACAGTATCCAATTTGATGTAAATATTTTCTAACAGCTGGAACGTCTAAATGGGGACAAAGTACAAGTTCTTTTAAACTATTTGTAACTTTCCGAGATTGCTCTAACAATTCTATCATAAGCATACCACCCATACCTGACAAAATAACAGTATCTACTTCATAAGGCTGTAAAGGTTGTAAGCCGTTCCCTAAACGAGTTTCTACAGCAGCATGATGCAACATAATATTTTGTTGTGCTTTTTCTAACGGTTTTTTTTTGACATCACAAGCAATTATTTTTTGTGCAATTCCCTTTTTATGTAAATAAATGGGGACATAGGCATGGTCTGTTCCAATATCTGCCACACGCTTTTGGGTAACAAAGTCTGCTACTATCCGCAATCTTTCTGATAATTCCAATTTTTCACCACCTTTAGAACATTTATTGTTTAAGATAAGAAAAAAAGGTCTTGAGGGTATCCCCAAAACCTCACATAATTTTTATTCTAAATAATCTTTTAATTTTTTGCTTCTGCTAGGATGTCTTAATTTTCGTAATGCTTTTGCTTCAATTTGACGGATTCTTTCTCTTGTAACATTAAATTCTTTTCCAACTTCCTCCAATGTTCTAGCGCGTCCATCATCTAAGCCAAAACGCAAACGTAATACTTTTTCTTCTCTATCTGTTAAGGTATCCAACACTTCAATGAGTTGTTCTTTTAATAAAGTAAATGCCGCTGCTTCAGCAGGTGCTGGTATATCATCATCAGGGATAAAATCACCTAAATGGCTATCTTCTTCTTCACCGATGGGGGTTTCCAAAGAAACTGGTTCTTGTGCAATTTTCATAATCTCTCGTACTTTTTCCTCTGGCATTTGCATCTCTACTGCTAATTCTTCTGCAGTTGGTTCCCTGCCATATTCTTGCAATAATTGTCTGGAAATACGAATCAATTTGTTAATGGTTTCTACCATGTGCACCGGAATACGAATAGTTCTGGCTTGGTCTGCAATCGCCCTTGTAATTGCTTGACGAATCCACCATGTTGCATAGGTACTAAATTTATAACCTTTATGGTAATCAAATTTTTCTACTGCTTTAATTAAACCTAAATTTCCTTCTTGAATCAAGTCTAAAAAAAGCATACCACGCCCTACATATCTTTTTGCAATACTTACTACAAGACGTAAGTTTGCTTCTGCTAATTTCTTTTTTGCGTATTCGTCGCCTTCTTCCATTCTTCTGGCTAATTCAATTTCTTCATCTGCACTCAAAAGTGGCACTTTACCAATTTCTTTTAAATACATTCTAACAGGGTCATCAATGTTGATACCTTCAGGAAGTGTCAAATCTAAATCTTTTTCGATTTCTTCCTCTGCCTCAACGGTATTCAACACATCAATGCCCTTTGCTTCAAAATATTCATATATTTTGTCAATACGGTCTGAATCTAGATCCATGTCGCCAAGATAATCCATAATTTCTTTGTACTCAAGTACCCCTTTTTTCTTCTTGCCGATTTGAATAAGTTCCTGCAATCTGGTAATCAATGTGTTTTCATCGACAGATTTCAATATGATCCTTCCTTTCTGCTCTCTACTATTTTAACCATCTGCTATTGTAATATACAAATTGTCCACGTTTCGTTTTTCTGCTACCCATTTTTTAATTTGTTCATCTGTTTGTTCAGATTGTTCTTGTAATGGTAATTGTGCTAAATGTTGGTTCAAGCTAGCCCTTTTGACAGTTCTTACTTCTTCCGTCAAGGCTTTTTCCATCGCTTTTAGGGAATGATATTGTAAAACAACAGCAAAAATTTCTGTTACTTTTTTTTGTTCTTCCGGCAGTTCAAAATAATTGACTAGTTCTGCTGGAAATATCGTGCCATTTTTTTGATATAATTCCTCTATTTTTTGATAAACTTTTTGATAAATAGGTTCTGAAAAATCTTCTGCTGACAATATGGTTTTTATTTTTTGATAAACTTGCAGATTAGATGCGCATAAATATAAAATATCCTTTTGTGCTGACAATATGCCTGCTGCTTTTGTAATTTCGTTCTTATTTTTAGAATATTGCATTTTTTTTTGTTGTTGTGCATCCTGCATAAATGCCATATCTTCTTTGATTATGATTTTAGAAATTTCACTTTCTATGACTTGTGGTGAAATATCTGTCATACGAGAAACTTCAGCAGTATAAACGGTTCTTTCAATATCGTTATCTAATTTTGCTAAAATATTCGCTGCTTTTATAGTAAATTCCACTTTCTGTTGTGTTTGGGTAAGGTCATACTCCTTTTTTAAGCATTGTATCTGAAACATGATATAATGCACCGCATTTACGAGTAAGCGAGAAAATGTTTCTGCACCATGTTGCTTGATAAATTCGTCTGGGTCTTTTCCGTCAGGTACTTGTAAAACTTTTACTTGAAACCCATGTTGCACTAAAATAGGAATTGCTCTTTGTGCTGCCATTGTTCCAGCGTTATCACTATCATAAAGAAGAATGACACTATCTGCATATTTTTTTAATGTTTTTGCATGTTCCTGATTAAAAGCAGTTCCTAAACAAGCTGCAACATTTTTAAAACCTGCTTGATAAAGAGAAATCATATCCATATATCCTTCTACTAATATGATTTCTCTTTTTCTGGTATTTTTTGCAAAATTAAGACCATATAAATTTTTACTTTTATTAAACAAAATAGTTTCTGGAGAGTTTAAATATTTCGGCTCTCCACTAGATAATATTCTACCACCAAATCCAATGACCCTACCTTGTATATCTAAAATAGGAAACATTAAGCGATGACGAAACCGGTCAAAATATTCATTTGCTTCTTTTTTTTCAACAAATAAACCGCTTTTTTGCAGTTCTTCCTGAGAAAATCCTTGTTTTTGTAAATATTGGTATAATTCATTTTTTCCCTTTGGCGCATACCCGATTCCAAATTTTTTTTGAATATTTAGATGCATTTGCCGTTTTTGTAAATAATTTCTTGCTTCTTCTCCCACTGATTCCTGCAATTTGTCATAAAAAAAACGTCCTGCTTGCTTATGTAACAGAAAAAGACGCTGCTTTTGCTGTTCCTGTTCTTTTGCCTGTTGGGTATACTGTGGTTCTGGGAGTATAATATTAGCCCTATCTGCCAATCTTTTAACAGCTTCCGGAAATGTGTCATTTTCCATCTGCATAATAAATGTATATACATTGCCTGCTGCACCACAGCCAAAACAATAATAAAATTGTCGTTCGCTGTTGACAGAAAAAGAAGGTGTTTTTTCATTATGAAAAGGGCAAAGACCAAAATAAGATGTTCCTTTTTGCTTTAATGGCAGATATTCTGATATGACATCCACAATATCATTTTGCACCCGTACTTCTTCTAATATTTCTTGAGGATACAGCATGAGGCATCACCTCTTTTATTTGATAAAACAAGACTTTAAGACCTTGAGAGCGTTGGTCTACGCTTTCGCTCCGGTCGGTGCAGAACAAATGTTCACTGGACGTTTTGCACCCTCAAACTCCACCAACTTTTTTGAAAAAAAGTTGGATAAAAAACTTTACCTTTCGCTAACATAACAAATTCTAAAATTTAATCTCTGGTAGTCCGTTGTCGTTCAATCATAATAACTGTTCAACTCCAACGCATGGTAGCAAAACACTAGTTTTGTGCAAAAGTTCTTTGCTACCTTTCTTTCAAGAAAGGTAGTTATGTTTTATTATTTCGACATTTTTTATAAAAATCCTTCTTGTTTTAAAATATTTGTACAGTTCTACAAAAAAATACACTTGTTTTCCCTCTGTCCTATCTATTTTAAACCTCTATTGTTATGCTGCTGCCTCCTATTTTTTCTTTTTTCACAACAATCTGTTTTTCAATTCGCTCTTTTATCTCCGAAACATGAGAAATAATTCCTACAATTCTATCACCTTCTGTTAAACTGTTTAACGCTTTGATTGCTTGGTTCAAAGATTCTTCATCTAAAGAACCAAACCCTTCATCTATAAACATAGCATCTATTTGGATTCCACCAGCAGAGGACTGTATTACATCAGAAAGCCCTAACGCAAGAGAAAGAGAAGCTTTAAAAGACTCCCCACCAGACAAGGTTTTTACACTACGCTCAGAACCGTTATAATGGTCAATAATGTCCAACTCTAAACCACTTTGACTTTGACGACTTGTGCCACTTTCCTTCCTTTTTAATTCATATTGTCCATTGCTCATAGCCATAAACCGTACATTTGCTTTTGCAATGATTCTTTCAAAATAAGTCATTTGAATGTAAGTTTCTAACATAACTCTTTCTTTCCCTACCATTTTTCCGTTTATGGTGTCGGATAAACTTTTTATAAAATAATATTTTTTTTCTGTTTCCATTAGTTCGCTTCCATATTCTTGTATTTCTGCAAGCGTTGCTTTGTTCGATTTATAAGATACATTGACATCATTTCTACGTTGTGTAATAGATTTTTTTTGCTCTGTAAATTCTTTTTTCTTTTGCAATAATTGCTCTATATCTACACAAACATCAGTAGAAATTTGTTGCTTTAGGGTAGCAATCTTGGTTTGTTGCTCTTTTACCAATGTAGCACAATCTTCAAATGCTTTTTGACTTTCCTGTATTTCTTTTTCTATATTATTTTTTTCTGCTTTCATTTCTAAAATTTTATCATAAGCAGTTTTTTTGTCTGTATATTCTAAAGTGCTTTTTAATTTTGTAATTTGTTTTTCATTGTTTTCGATTTCTTTTTCTAAAATGACATAGTCTTTTTCAAGCTGCTGTAATTTTTCCGTGATTTTTGATTGTTGTTGTTCTTTTAAAACAATACTTTGTTCTAAAGAATTCCTTTGTTCGATTTGTTTCGCTATTTCTACTAATTTTGTAGTTATTTCATCAATCCGCTCTGTAGTTTCGATTCCCTTTTTAGTAATAATGGCGGAAATGTCAGAAAAAGGACATTCTCCAATCATGTTTTTTGCTTGTACTTTAAGATTATCATACAATGTTTCGATATTTCCTTTTTGTTTTCCCGTTTCTATGCTCAATTTAGATACTCGTTCCTGATATTCCGAAACAGTATTTTTAAAATGCTCTAGTTCTTCTTTGGTAGGAGCTTTTTCTGTTTTTGCTGCAATTTTTGGATGCTCCAAAGAACCACAAACAGGACATCTTTCTCCTTCTTTTAAAGTAGCGGCTAAAATTCCTGCTTGTTCATCTAAAAAGGCGCGTTCCATTTTAGAAAGTTTTTCCATTTTTTCCGTATAGATGGTTGCTTCTTTTTGATATTCTTGCTGTGTCTGTTCTGCTTTTTGTTTTATTTTTTTATAGTTCTTTAAAGAGAAAAGCATATTTCTATAATTTGTTCGTTTTTCTTCTAATTCCTTTTGTTCTGCTTGTAATTTTACTTGGATTGTTTCGATATTTTTTAAGGTATCAAATTTTTGTTTTTGTTCTGTAAGAGTATCCTCTAATTTTTTTAATTTTATATGGTAATCTTGTATATTTTGCTGACATATTTTTGCATTTTGTGTAGTTTGAGATTGGATTTTATATTGTTTTTCTAATTCGTTATAATCTTCTAATTTTTTTGTAGCAGTTTCTATTGCAACTGCTAATGTATCACGAACAGATGATTTTTTTTGCGCCTGTTCTACTTTGTTTTGATATTCTGCCAAAGCAGGCTCTTTTTGTATAAGAATTTCCTGCGCACGTTTCATTTCTTCTTTTGCATTTAAAATGGTTTGTGCTTTTCCTAAGTCCTGATTTGTTTGCTCTAATGTTTTATCAATGTCGCTTAAATCTTTTTCTAAACTATTTAATGTAGTTTCCTTTTTTTGAATAATTTGCTGTATTAAATCAACTGTTTTTTCTATAGAATAAATAGCTTTGCTGGCTTGCAAATCACTTAAATCTACAAATAAATCATCTTCTTTATCGCAAGAGATTCTTTTGATACATTGCATAATGTTACTATGATAGCTGTCATAAACCTGTTTTAAGTGATTGGCTTCTGCTTTGATTTTTTCCTGAAATAGATAATAAGGTTTTGTATCAAAAATTTCTCGAAATATTTTGCTTCTTTCTTCTGTTTTAGCAAGTAATAATCTTAAAAAATCTCCCTGTGCAATCATAACAATTTGAATAAACTGATTTCTGTCAATACCAATAAGCTCTGTTACGGCTTTTGTGACTTCTTTAGACTTTGTAACAGGAGAACGTCCATCTGGAAAAGTCAAAGTTGCATCTGCCTTTTGTGTAGTATAGCCCTCTTTTTTTTCTTTTTTTCGGATATATTCCGGATTTCTACGAATATGATATTGTTTATTTTGATATAAAAAACTTAATTCTACATAAGTTGGAGTATTTTCTTTTGCATATTTGCTGCGAAACATGTTTGCTTCTCTAACATTACCACTTGGCTCTCCATAAAGAGCAAAAGTAATTGCATCAAATATAGTTGTCTTTCCGGCACCGGTATCCCCTGTAATTAAATATAATCCTTTTCCGCCTAATTTTTCAAAATCAATTTCTACTTTGTCTGCATAAGGCCCAAATGCAGATAGCACTAATTTTATTGGTTTCACTCTTTTTCCTCCCATATTTCTTCCATTAGATTGGAAGAAAATTCTATTTGTTCTTTACTCATGGCACAATTATTTTGCAATTCATAAAACTCTTGCAATAACTGTAATGGTGTTTTTGTTTCCATACTTTCTGTATGAATAATTTTTTGATTTGTTTGTGTCCTTTTATTGTTATAATCTAAACGCATAATATTGGGATAAATAATACGCAATTTTCCAATGGCATCAACAATATCTTCTTCATCATTTAAGATAATGTGCATATAGTTTTCTGTATTGATATTTTTATAATAAGATAAAGATACCAATTCCTGATAAAAGCCTTCTATTTCACACATATCCCTTTTGGGTGTTAATTCCACTTCTTCAATGATAACATCCCCTTTTTGCTTTAAAGTGACAATACTAACCGATTTTTTATGATTTGCTTCTGAAAAAGAATATTTTAAAGGAGTACCACAATAGCGCACTGTTTTACGTCCTATGTGCTGTGCTTTATGAATATGTCCTAATGCAACATAATCAAATCCTTCCAATATAGAAACATCAATATTATCTATACCACCTACAGAAATATCTTCCGATTCGCTTTTTTCTGCTCCTGTTACAAACTGGTGTGCAATTAAAACATTTCTTCTATTTGGCTGAATTTCCATATGTTCTATTACTGTTTTAACAGCATCATTGTAAGATTCTATAGGAATATCCCAAAATGGTCTAACAGTAGCCGGTTTGATAAAAGGTAGCATATAAATTGCAATTTCGCCATATTCATCTTTTAATAAATGAGGCATAATTTTGCCGTCAAAAAGAGGAGAAACATAAACTTTGCTTTTATGCATTAGCTTTGCACCAAAAGCAATTCTTTCTGCTGCATCATGATTTCCGCTAATTAAAAAAATAGGGATATTTCTTTCTGAAATTTGGGTTAAAAAAGAATCAAAAAGCTGTACTGCCTCCCGAGAAGGAATTGCTTTATCATAAATATCTCCTGCAATCCACACCCCATCAATTTTTTGTTTCTCTATGATGTGAATGATTTTTGTAAAAATATAATTCTGGTCATCTAACATGGAAAATTCATTTACTTTTTTGCCAATATGTAAATCAGATAGGTGTATAAATTTCACATTTTTTCCTCCATTTCTGCTTTTCTGGGAGTGTCCAAAAAGAGTAGTTTTAAAAGTAATTTTTATTTCTGTTTGTCATCAGGAAAACGAAGTTTTCCATAAAAGTTTTGTCTCACTTTTTCAAAAGCGAGTGAGGTTTGGAGCAAAGCTCCAAGGTTTTAAATGCGCGTTTAGCCACTCCCGCTTTTCTTTCTATAAAAATAAAAGCTGCCGAAAAACCGACAGCTTATTCGTATTATAAAAGACGTTTTTCTAATTCTTCTTTTCTGTCTTCAAATCCTGGTTTGCCAAGAAGTGCAAACATATTTTTCTTGTAAGCCTCTACACCTGGTTGGTCAAATGGGTTAATGCCAATCAAATAGCCGCTAATGCCTACTGCTTTTTCAAAGAAGTATACCAAATAACCAAAGTTATAGGCATCCATTTTATCAATTTCAACAATGATGTTAGGTACACCGCCATCCATATGTGCAAGTAAAGTACCATTAAATGCTTTGTTGTTTACAAAATGCATATCTTTTCCTGCAACAAAGTTTAATCCATCTACATTTTCAGCATCTTCTTGGATGGTAATGTTAGATTTTGGTTCTTTACTCCAGATAACTGTTTCAAACATAAAATTACTACCATCTTGAATAAATTGTCCAATGGAATGAAGGTCTGTGGAGAAGTTTGCGCTGGTAGGGAAAATACCTTTACCTTCTTTTCCTTCACTTTCTGCAAAAAGTTGTTTGTACCATTCACCAAAAGATGTCATATGTGGCTCATAGTTTGCAAGAACTTCCACATTTTTGCCTTTGTTAAAGAAAATATTACGATAAGCTGCATATTGATAGCTTTCATTTTTTGTAATATCATCTACGCTGTAAGCCTCACGAGCATCAGCAGCACCTTTCATAACAGCATCAATATCAATACCTGCAACTGCCATAGCAAAAAGACCAACTGGAGTTAATACTGTAAATCTTCCACCTACATCATCTGGAATGACAAAAGTTTCATAGCCTTTTTCATTGCAAAGATTTTTTAAAGCACCTCTTGCTTTGTCTGTTGTAGCAAAAATTCTTTCTTTTGCACCTTCAGCACCATATTTTTCTTCTAATTTTTGTTTAAAAATTCTAAAAGCAATGGCTGGTTCTGTGGTTGTACCAGATTTAGAAATTACGTTTACAGAAAAATCTCTGTCGCCCATAATATTCAAAATATCATTAATATAAGTAGAGCTAATATTGTTTCCTACAAAATAAATGTCAGGTGTTTTTTTAGATTTATCTTCATTATAAAATGGAGATTTAATAAAATCTAATGCTGTTCTTGTGCCAAGATAAGAGCCACCAATTCCAATTACAATTAAAACTTCGCTGTTTTTTTGCACTTTTTCAGCAGCTTTTTTAATTCTAGCAAATTCTTCTTTGTCATAGTTTACAGGCAAATCTATCCAACCCAAAAAATCATTACCTGCGCCTGTTCTGTTGTGTAGTTGTTCATGGCAAGCCTTTACCATTGGTGCCATATATCCCAATTCATGCTCCCTTACAAAAGGTTTTATTCCTTGTAATTTTAATTTTACTGCCATTTGAAAATCTCCTCTCTGTTGTTTACTTACTTTATAAAAAAATTTAAAAAGCTATGGCTATTATACCATATTTTATATAATAATGGTACAACTTTATCTAAAAATTTTTGATTATTTTACTTTGTTCCTTGTACAATGACCTCATCAATCGGTTCCAGTGTAATTTTTTCATTTGTAACTTCTTCATTTGTAAGTTCATTGTTAATATAGGTTAGTTTTTTTGTAACTTCTTTTTGTCCATCTTTTCCTGTTTCTGTTACTTTTTGATACCCCTTATTTTTGGTAGAATCCTGCTGATATACGGTTTGTTTTTCCTGTACTTCTGTCAAAACAATCGTTTCTACTGTTTTCACAGAAAGCATTGGCTGGTCTGCCATAACAGTTAACTCTTGTCCAACATAAACATTTCCTTTTGCAGATACATTTGGATTTAAAGCCTTGAGTTCATCTTGTGTCATACCAAATTTTGAAGCAATTTTATAAAGGGCATCTCCTGATTGCACGGTATATTTTTTTTCTACTTTGGTACCCTTTTGCAATTCTTGTACTGCATTCTCCTTTGCCACAATGACAGAAGGGTCTACATACTTCATTTCAACCTGAACATTTTCTACAAAGCTAGTTTCAACCTGTCTATCTTCCCCTTCTGGAATATATTCGGCTTGTACCTCTTGAAATACTTCATCTGCCGTTGCTTGATTTGCCACAATAACAATATCTTTTCCATCTAAGGTAATTGCTGCTGCTTCTACGAAATAGGTCACCTTTTGGCGAAGCTGAGGTGTTAAATAGTCCATTTTGCAAACATCTTTTTGACGAGATTTTGATATATGTACTGGTTTTATTTCTAATGTTTCATTAATTTTTACATTTGCACCCACTTCCTGTGTCAATTGTGTTGTCAGCAACTCTGTTAAACTTTCTACTGTTACAGATTTATCTTTGATAATGCCCATGCTGGTTTCTCCAACAAATACTTCTCTGCCGTTTTGACGAAATAATACCAGCAGGAACAAAACAACTGCCAAAATACCAATAATTAATGTCAGCAAACGTCGATTTTTTGCAGGCATTTTTCGATATTTTTTGCGTTTTACGGGTTTAATATTATGTTGTGCATTATATTTTTGCCGATATGGGGATAATTTTTTTTTACTTTTTTGCTTTGTTTTTTTAGGGGGTTCGTTTGGTATGGCTCGACCATAAGGTACACGTTCTTCTCTTTTTGGAAAATTTCCTTTCGTGTCCATGGATACCATCCTTTCTATGAAATATATTTTTATCTATTGCAAGAAAAAAAGGATGAAAAAAACATATGCATGTTTTTCTCCTTTTTTTCTTTTAGAGATTATTCTTTTTTATGCAAAGCATCTAAGATAAACTTTGTTTGATATTGAATATGTTTTTTTGCTAAAATTTCTCCTTGTTCTGCATTTTTATTTTCAATCGCATTTAAAATTTCTCTATGCTGTAGAATAATTTCCTTCATTCCACCTTCTAACTTTATATGTGCCATACGATAGCGATATAATTGTGTTTTTAAATTATTAAAAATTTGGATTAATCTTTCATTTTTAGTAGAAAGAAAAATGAGATGATGAAAATGCTCATCTATATTTACAATTTTTTCCTTATCGCTGCCATTTGCAGCCTGTTCTAACTCCTGTTGTGTTTGTTTCAATTCTTCCCATATTTCTGGTGTCATTTTTTGGCAAGCAAGCTGTGTGGCTAATCCTTCTAATACCTCTCGAATTCCCAAAACATCAATAATATCTTTTTCGCTCATATCCAATACTTGTGCGCCTTTTCTTGGGGTCAGTTCTACAAGGTTTTCCAATTTCAGCATACGAAGTGCCTCTCTAATGGGAGTACGACTCACCCCTAATTTTTCTGCTAACTGATTTTCCATAAGTCTTTCGCCAGGTTCCAATTTTCCTGTTAATATAGCATCTCTTAGTGTATTAAATACAACATCTCTTAATGGTAAATATTCATTTGAACTAATGTTGAATTTGTAGTCAACCATTTCGTACTCTCTCCTTTTTTTGCTGTTTCTTATTCCAAATTTCTGTAACAAAAACATCTCGTAATCCAAATTCTTTTTTTATGCTGCGCTCTGCTTCTATGGCTTTTTGCTTTTCTGTGAACAAGCCAAAAACAGTGGAGCCGCTACCGCTCATTAGTGTGCCTTTTGCACCAAATGACAACATTTTTTGTTTTAAAAGCGCAATTTCGTGATATTTTGAAATTGTAACTGTTTCTAATACATTACAGAGAAGCTTGCCCATTTCATCTATATTTTTTTGCTGCATTTGTAAAAGCATTTGTTTGGTATCAGGGTGTTTTTTAATTTTATCTAGGCATAAATTTTGATAAACCGAAGCAGTTGAAATACTAATATTCGGTTTTGCCAGCAAAACATAACAAAAAGGGCAGCCACTTGTAATAGGCGTTAATTTTTCACCAATTCCCTCTGCTAGTGCTGTTCCTTGTAAAATGCAGTAAGGAATATCTGCACCTAATTGCAAGCCTAATTTCATCAAACTTCTTTTGGAAAGCCCCAAATGAAAAAGTTTATTCATACCAACTAAAACAGCAGCACAATTTGCACTTCCGCCAGCCAAGCCTGCTGCAACTGGTATTTTTTTATCTAAATAGATAAAAACACCTTCTTTAATAGGAAATGTATTTTTTAACAATTCTGCACCACGATAAGCTAAATTTCTTTCATCTGTAGGCAGCCATTCCAAATTGCTTTTTACACGAATAACAGGTTTATCAATCCGTTTTATATAGATAGTATCACAGAGAGATAAATTCTGCATAATCATACATACGGTGTGATAACCGTTTGGCTGTTTTCCAGTGACATCTAAAGTTAAGTTAATTTTGGCTCTTGCCTTTAATGTTATTTCTTGCATCAAAATCCTCCTACTTTATACTGTATACCACCCTATTACACTATTGTATATGATAATATACAATTAGACAAGAAAAAATATTGAAAATTTCATAATTGTTTTATTTTTTTTACGCTTTCTTGAAAGAAAGCTTAGCAAAGAACTTTGTGCAAAACTTCGTTTTGCTGCTGTGCATTGGACTTGAACAGTTACTTGAATTAAACGACAATGGAGCACCAACGGTTAAAAATTCGTTTTGTACCGTGTGCGAAAGATAAAGTTTTTGGTCAAGCTTTTTTCATGCTTTCTTGAAAGAAAACTTAGCAAAGAACTTTTGTGCAAAACTTCGTTTTGCTGCTGTGTGTTGGACTTGAACAGTTACTTGAATTGAACGACAACGGAGCACCAACGGTTAAAAATTCGTTTTGTACCATGTGCGAAAGATAAAGTTTTTGGTCAAGCTTTTTTCATGCTTTCTTGAAAGAAAG
>CAJUKL010000052.1 GCA_910587195.1 uncultured Clostridia bacterium
CGAACGAGAAGCCCCCGCCTCTATGCGTTAGCATAGGCGGTGGGAGTATGTCACAGCATGGCTGTCAGAATTTCGTAACAGTATTGCTGATTATGGATATTATGTTGATTTTAAAAAAATATATCGTAATATTGATAATATAAAAATAGAATTAAACATATTAAATTCATTGATAGGCTCAAAAAATATAGAAAGTGATTTTGAAGTACTTATTAAAAAATATCCAGAAGTTTTAAAATGTATTCCTTTGCTTTTAGCAGTTAGAACAAATGAAATATATGCTATTGATGGTGATGGCGAATTTACATATCAATTTAGAACTCCTAACCTTTCTATAGAGCAATATAAAATATTTATGAGAAAAACAGGATTATTTGACTTAATTCAAAATCATATTATCAATAATATTATAGACTATGTTACAGGTGTTGAAACAGGTTTGGATTCTAATGCCAGAAAAAATCGTGGTGGTCATTTGATGGAAAATTTAGTAGAAAGTTTTATTAAGAAGTCAGGTTTTACAAGAGATAAGACTTATTTTAAAGAAATGTATATTCACCAAATAGTAGAGAAGTGGAATATTGATTTATCAGCTATTTCAAATGAAGGAAAAACAGAAAAACGCTTTGATTTTGTTATAAAAACAGATAGTATGATATATGGAATAGAAACAAATTTTTATAGTAGTGGTGGTTCTAAATTGAATGAAACAGCTAGAAGTTATAAAACGCTTGCATTAGAAGCAGATAATATTGATGGTTTTACATTTGTGTGGTTTACTGATGGAAAAGGCTGGACAAATGCTCGTTATAATCTTGAAGAAACATTTGATGTTATGGAGCATATTTACAATATCAAAGATATGGAAAATGGTATTATAGATAAAATTTGTATTTAAAACTGAAAAATGATTTTCTATAAGTGAGAAATGTATTTTTTAGTATAAAGGATTTAAAAATGATAAAAAAGAAAGTAAAAAGATGGGAACCTGAAAATTTTAAACCAGAAATGACAACAATTTGGTCCTTTCCACAACATGGAGATTGGGCAACTCATGATTCAAAATGGCGAGGAAATTGGTCACCATATATACCAAGAAATATCATATTAAAATATTCACAAGAAGGAGATTTGCTTCTTGACCAATTTGTAGGTGGAGGAACCACGCTTGTTGAAGCAAAACTTTTAAACAGAGATATTATTGGCATTGATATTAATCAAAATGCTCTTAAAGTATGTAGAGAAAAAACTTCTTTTAACTATGAACCAGCAAAGGGAAAAGTCTATATCAAAAAAGCAGATGCCAGAAATCTTCATTTTATTCCTAATGAAAGTATTGATTTAATATGTACACATCCACCATATGCAAATATTATCAAATATAGTGAGAATATTGATGAAGATTTATCACAATTAAAAATTCAAGATTTTATACAAGAAATGAAAAAAGTTGCAGAGGAAAGCTATCGTGTTTTAAAAGAAGATAAATTTTGTGCTATTCTTATGGGCGATACTAGACAAAAAGGTTATATGGTACCACTGTCATTTGATATTATGAAAGTTTTTGAGAACATAGGTTTTAAGCTCAAAGAATTAATTATTAAAGAGCAACATAATTGTCAATCAACAGCCTATTGGGAAATAAATAGTGAAAAATATAATTTTTTACTTATTAAACATGAGCATTTGTTTATATTTAGAAAGTGAGGAATAAAAATGTCATTTTTGATTTCAGTATTTGTAAATGAAGGAATTGTTTTAGCAAGTGACAGACGTATTACATATACAGATACACAAATTATTAATGGAAATTTAGTTAAAAGGATTGGAATACATAATAATAATTCTACAGATAAAACTTTTATATGTCCAAATGGTGCAGGAATATCAGTTTGTGGAAATGCTACACTATTAAATAAACCAATAACAGGATTTATTTTAGACATGATACGAACAAAAATAAGTGAGACATGTGAAATTGAGGATATTCCTCAAATTATTATTAATTATTTTAATGCTTTAGAAGAAATACCTGACACAGATTTTATTGTTGCTGGTTATGACATAAAATACAAGAAAAGGCAATTGATATATAAATTAAATGTGCAAACTAAAAAGGTGGAAAACATAGATACAACATTACAAGGAGCTACATGGCAAGGAGAGACTTCTACATTTACTCGGTTAATTAAGAATGTAGCTTTGAAAATTGAAGATGGTACTTATGAAGATTTACCTGTTGAAAATATATTATTTGAATTTTTTACTTTACAAGATGCTGTTGATTTTGCTCGGTATGCTGTTGAGACAACTATTCAAACAATGAGATTCAAAAATGTTGTTGAAACTGTTGGTGGGGATGTAGATATATTAGTAATTACACCAAACGAAACGAAATGGTTGCAAAAAAAGAATTTATTTTAATTATATTTTCTGTTTCAATACAGGTAATATAATAAAAAAATTAAATTTATTAGATATAGAAAGGATAAGAAAATGAAATTTATAGAAACAGTAAATGAGCTTATATCAAAAAAAGAAATTCAAGAGGAATCTACTGATTTTTTTGAAGATATTATTAAAGCACTATTAGGTAATCCTATATCTACTGGCAAGATTATTATTTTTCTTGCAAAATTTCCTACTCTTATTCATGAAAAATTACTTTGGTCAAAATTTGAAATGTTTCTAAATGGCATATATTTATCTAAAGATGATTGTAACAAATTATATGATAAATTGACAAAAGATGGAGAAAAGAAAGATAATTCTCAGCGATTATTGTCGTATATAGATAAAGCAGAAACACAGAAAAAAATAAAGTATTTAATTAATGCAACACACTGTTTGCTTATAGATTTTATTGATTTATCAACTTATTTTCGTATTTGTTATGCAATAGTACATACTTTAGAAGAAGATTTGCAATTTTTAAAGCAGAACATAAATAAAACTGAATTTTCGTGGAATTTATGCGTTCAAGGATTACTAACAACAGGGCTTATGTATCAAAGTGTATTTGATGGAAATGGAGAGCAAAAATATTCTTTTACATCTACTGCAAAATTGATAGACCAATTCGCTTTAAGTTGTGATAATATTAATAGATATCCTAATATTGGAACTATTCAGATTGAAGAAACACCATTAACAATGAATATATTACATCCCAATTTAGAAGATATGATGGCAACAGATGAAGAAGTTAATGAAATGTTGAATGAGGTATTTGGAAAATAAAAAATATATTGATTTTAGATTCTGGCTCTAATTTGGCTCTAAAAATTTTGGATATATGGTATAATATGTGCAAAACAAAGCACTTTAAAGTATAGAAATGAAGAAAAATCAATAAAAATAACAATGATTTTACAAAAGAGAAAACGTGAAGGTGGTAGAACAGTAGGTGCTGGTTCTGTTACTGAAATTATTGACTAATTTGTAAAAGCGATGATTTTAAGGGCTTTCCGAGTATTTCGGAAAGTCCTTTTTTAATGTATAATATAATATTTTTTTGAAAATGGTGCCAAATCGGTGCCAAAATACTTACCAGCCTTTTATTTGTTTTACTTGTTCTGCTCTTTGTGGGTCTTTGTGATATTGCAGTTTGAATTGTATTGTTTGTACGATTTCTTGCCTTGCTTCATCATCTAGCTGATAAAATGAAGTCAAAAGATTATCTACATCAGGCATACTGTTTTTTCCAAATAGATACATAAGAGGATACATAGAATTTTTTAAATAAGTTTTTACTCGACTTCCGTCTAAAGCACCATGTAAACCATCTGGTAGTGTTGGGTATATTTCTTCTTCTGTGATAGCACCAGAAAACGGACTGGCAGAGCATATTTCATTTACATCAATTTCTAATTCATTTGCTAAACGCAATGCGAAATCAAAACGAATATTGGAATCTTTTTGAATGATTGAATAAAGTGTAGTCGCACTGATTCCTGTAGCTTTTGCAATTTTGCGAACATTAGTACCTTTACTATCTAGTATTGTTTTTAGTTTTTTTCCATCTCCCATAAAAATCTCCTACTTTCATATAAAAATTTATTACGAACTCCATAAATCTAATTATTATCATATCATATATTATAGAAATAAAAAAGATAAACTTTTTATAAATAATATACGAAAAACATAAAAAATATTTTTATGAAATATTGACACAATAAAAATAAAGTGCTACTATAAATATACGAAATTCGTATAACAAATAAATATAAATATTGTAATGAATTTTGATTGAAAAAAGGAGGTCGAATATATGGCAAATTATCAATACATGATGAGTGCTGATGATGTGGCACGAGAATTAAGTTGTTCCAAATCTTATGCCTACAAAATAGTAAAAAAATTAAATCAAGAGCTTGCTGCACAAGGGTATATTACAATAGCAGGCAGAATTCCAAAAACATATTTGGCAAAAAAGATGTATGGTTATGAGTTATTAAAAAGTTGAACAAAAGGAGGTTACTATGGCTTACAAGGAAAAAGACACCAAAAAATGGACAGCTCAATGGTTTGAAACAAATGTAAAGGGGGAAAAGAAAAAAAGAAGAAAAAGAGGTTTTGAAACAAAACGAGAGGCTTTAGAATATGAGCGACAAAAGAAGTTAAATAGCAACAGAAATATGAATATGAAATTGAGCGATTTTGTAGACATCTATTTTGATGATAAACAAAATGAATTGAAACAACGCACAATAAAAAATAAAAGATATATGATGGAACAACATATTATTCCTTATTTTGGAAATGAAAAGATAAATGAAATTACAGCTTCTCAAATCATACAATGGCAGAATGAAATGCAGACAAAAGGATTTTCAGAGGCATATTTGAGAATGATTCAAAATCAATTAACTTGTTTATTTTCTCATGCTTCTCGCATATATGATTTAAGTGCAAATCCATGCAAAAAAGTAAAATCTATGGGGAGCTTTGATGTAAGGAGTTTAAATTTTTGGACAAAGGAAGAATATGATAAATTTATTCAAACAATAGAGCTAGGAACAAGATATTATATTATTTTTGAAATTCTTTTTTGGACAGGCTGTAGAATAGGAGAATTGTTAGCACTGACCAAACAAGACATCAATTTTGAAAAAAATCAAATCAGTATTAACAAAACATATTATCGAGCAAACGGACAGGATATTATTACAGAACCCAAGACAAAACAATCTATCAGAACAGTGGAAATACCAGAATTCTTAAAGCAAGAAATCAAATGTTTTATTGATAGACATTATGGTATGCCCGATAATGAAAGACTTTTTCCAATTGTGCAGGAAGCAGTACAACATAAAATGAAGCGTCATATTGAAAAGTCTGGTGTAAAGTATATCCGTGTCCATGATACCCGTCATTCACATGTAGCGTACTTAATCAATAAAGGTGTTGACCCTATTTTGATAAAAGAAAGAGTAGGACATAAAGATATACGAATTACATTAAATACTTATGGGCATTTATACCCAAACCAGCAAAGAAAGATAGCAGATTTAATTGACAGTGAAAAAAATAAGTCCTAACAGCAGGAACTGTTAAGACTCATGATAACTGAAGAACTTCTGTTATCTACCAATATAATATAAGTATAACAGAGGTTCTTCATTGTATCAATAAAATTTTATAAAAAAAATGGAGGACTTTTTATGAAAGAAGCAGATGTGAAAATGATTAAAATGTCAGATGTTCAAACACAGACCATAGAATGGCTTTGGTATCCCTTTATTCCTTATGGAAAATTGACCATTATTCAGGGTGACCCTGGTGATGGCAAAACGACACTTGCATTGAATATAGCAGCAAAACTGTCAAATGGTAAGGGATTAGAAAACGAAATTATGACACAAGAGCCTGTAACGATTATATATCAGACAGCAGAAGATGGTCTTGCAGATACAGTAAAACCAAGACTGGAAAATGCAGAAGCGGATTGCAGCAGAATATTGGTGATTGATGAAAGTAGCAAATTATTATCTATGACAGATGAAAGACTAGAAAAAGCTTTAATACAAACGAATGCGAAAGTGCTTATTTTAGACCCAATACAGGCATATTTAGGCGGAGGAATAGACATGAATAGAGCAAATGAAGCAAGAAATATAACAAAACAATTAGGAATGTTAGCAGAAAAATATCAATGTGCTATTCTTTTAATTGGACATATGAATAAGGCAGCGGGAAATAAAGCGGTATATAGAGGTATGGGTTCTATTGACTTTTTTGCGGTAGCAAGAAGTGTGTTACTAGTTGGTAGAGTAAAAGGAGAGCCTGATATTAGAGCTGTAGTTCAAATAAAAAATAATATTGCAGCTTTTGGACATTCCAAAGCATTTCGATTATCCGAAAAAGGATTTGAATGGCTAGGGGATTATGAAATTACTGCTGATGAAGTATTAGGTGGTATTGTCCCTAAAATAAATAAGCTGGAACAGGCAAAACAAATGTTACAAAAACTTTCAGAAAGTTCAAATATGATACCAAGTAGTGAAATTTTCAATATGGCTAATGAGAAATGTATTTCTAAAAGGACATTGGAAACTGTGAAAAAAGAATTAGGAATTAAGGCAAAAAAGATTGATGGTTTATGGTATTGGGAATTTAATAAATGAAGACCGCAACATTGCAAAAGGTTGCAAGGTTGCAAAAAATAGAAAAATTTTGCGGTCTTGCGGTTTTAATAAGAAAATAGTAAGTAAGTATAAAAATTATATATTTTTAAAATATTTTTTATTATTATTAACAAGAGTTTTGATTTTTAATATAAAAAATATATAAATTATATAAAAAAATATTTACTGATATTTATGAAATATTATATTCTGAAAAAGGAAGACCGCAAGATTGCAAGATATAGAGATTTTGCGGTCTTGCGGACTTGATTAAAAGACAGATAAACCAATGTAAAAAATGTATATATTTTACAAGTGTTTTTCACTATTATTAATAAGAAATTTGATAAATAGATGTAGAAAGTATATATATTATATAAATACTTTTTATTAGTGTTTAACAAATTATTGGAAGAATTGCTATAGAGGGAAGACCGCAAAATTACTATAAAATTTTGCGGTCTTGCATTGCGGACTTGATGAAAGAAAGGAATGAATTAATATGAAAAACGTACAGATTTCACATGAACTTTTTATGACGCTTATAAAATATTTCTTTTTTAAAAAAGAAAATTTATTTTCGGAAATACAAAGAGGATTGGAACAAAAATTAGATGCTTTAGTAGCAAGAGAATTATACACAAAATATAAAACAGCGCCTACTGAAGAAGAAAAAGAAAAAGCAAGACAAGAGTATTTAGATAGAAAGGGAATACATTCTAGCTTTCGCTGGTAATGCTTTTCCTTTGATAACCAATGACAGAAACGTGACACGTTTCTGTTTTTTGGTTGACAAGGAGAAATTGCATTTTTAAGTACAAAAAGCAGTAATTTGGAACGGATATATGTAACTGATATTTGAAAACTTTGTATGTACAACGTTTTTAGGAATGAATATAAATAGTCAATAAAATGAAAATAGTCTTCAGCAGTGCTGTTATTACAATACTCAAAAATAAAATATATGGCATTTTTTTATATAAATAATATTCTTTCTTAGTAGCAAAAAAGAAGTGGAAAAAATTTTTCTTTTCAGCTACTAAGAAGGAATTTTTTTGCAAAATTTACATGAAAATAGTTTTATTTTTTAATAATACTATTATTTTATAGTATTAAAAAGAGAAGAAAAAACTTTTCTAAATTTTCTATTTTAAGCTGTTAGTTAAGAAAAATTTTTTTACAAAATTTTAAGAATGTAAGAAATTTTTTGATTAAAAATTTTATCAAAAATGGTTTTATTTTTAATAGTAAATTTTATATATAGTACAATAAAAATGACATTCCAAAAAAAGGAAAAGCCATGCCGAAGGTGTTTTGTAAATTTTAAAAAAATTTACATTTGGGGTTTGGGGGAACACCAACAAGCGTGGAATGGGATATCCCTTTCCCCTGCTTGCACTCGGTGCAGATACCCTTTTGTATACAATTTTCTATGATTTCTAATTATTTCCTAATTTAAAAATTGACACTGAAAAAATTATTTTTTATTTTCCACTTTCAAAATTATTTTGATTGAAAAAAGATTTTGCTTAATGACAAAATATGATATACTACTGTATAGTAATTTTATATGGAGGAGATTGCATGACGGATGCAGAACAAAGAGTAGCAGCAAAACAATTTGTCAAGGATTGGAGTGGCAAAGGTTATGAAAAGGGAGAAAGCCAACCGTTTTGGCTTGCTTTATTAAGAAATGTATATGGTGTAGAGCAGCCTGAAAAATTCATTACATTTGAGGAGCAAGTACATCTTGACCATACCAGTTTTATAGATGGATTTATACCAGCGACGCATGTTTTGATTGAGCAAAAAGGCTTAGGGAAAGATTTAAACAAGCCCATCAAGCAATCCGATGGAACGCTTTTGACACCATTTCAGCAGGCAAAGAGATATTCTGCAAAGTTGCCTTATTCTGAACGTCCACGCTGGATAGTAACTTGCAACTTTAAAGAATTTTATATTTATGATATGGAACGTCCAACAGGCGAACCAGAGATTGTACTTTTAGAAAATTTAGTAACAGAGTACTACAGACTGCAATTTTTGGTAGATACTGGCGACGAAAATATTAAAAAGGAAATGGAAATTTCATTACAGGCGGGAGAAATTGTCGGTACGCTTTATGACGTTTTTTTAAAAGAATACAAAGACCCAGATGACACTGAAACGCTTAAAAATTTGAATGCTCTTTGTGTTCGATTGGTATTTTGTTTGTATGCAGAAGATGCAGGCATTTTTGGCAGCCATAAGATGTTTCATAATTATTTAAAAGGCTATTCTTTATAGCACGGAAATCAATTTTTAAAAAAGTATACAAAAATAAGGATTAGTGTTAAAATATAAATATGGATAGATTAATAGAACTTTTTGAAGAATTAGAAACGACAAAAGAATATGATGGATATTTTTGTAGTGTTGCGGAAGCAATGACCATAATCATGCTAGGAAGTATTTGCGGATTGAAAAATGTAAGCCAGATACATCAATGGGCATCAAATGAAAAAATAAAGGAGTTTTTAAAGGAGAAATTTCAAATAAAAAGAGTGCCTTGTTATTACTGGTTATTGTGCCTGCTTAAACTTGTAAAGCCTGACTCGCTCAATAAATGTTTCATAAAATGGATGGAAAGTATACTGCCAAAGGAATCGAAAAACTTTACTATTGCGTTAGATGGCAAAACAATCCGTTCTACAACAAAAATGGATTGTTATAAAACTTCTCTGCACATAGTAAGCGCATATCTTTCAGAATTAGGTATGACATTTGCACAAAAAAGCGTAAGTGATAAAAGCAATGAAATACCAGCAGTACAGGAATTATTAAATGAACTGAATATAAAAGGCTGTATGGTTGTTGCTGATGATCTTCATTGTCAAAAAGAAACTGCTGAGATTGTTATAAAAGGGAAGGCTGATTATTTGTTATGTGTCAAAGAGAATCAGCCAAATTTAAAAAAAGAGATAGAAGATTATATAAAAGATAAAACTCTTCAGAAATCAATGAATGTAATATCAAAAACGGAGAAAAACAGAGAAAGGAAAGAAAGACGAACAGCATATACTACAAATGATATAAAATGGCTTGAAAATCGTAAAGATTGGTCAGGTCTTGTTTGTATTGGAGCAATCCACACGGAATTTGAAAGCAAAAAAGGGAAAACATCACAATGGCATTATTATATATCAAGCAGGTTTTTAACAGCGGAAGAACTTCTTTATCATGCAAGAAAGGAATGGTCTGTTGAAACAATGCATTGGCTTTTAGATGTTCATTTTGAAGAAGATTTTTGCCGTGCTGAAGATAAGAATGTACAGCAAAATCTTAATATGCTCAGAAAACTTGCTCTTAATATGATCAAACAATATAAGTCAACAACCAAATCAAAAAAAGCAATTTCCAAAATTATGTTTGACTGTTTGCTTGATTGTACATCTTTACTAAATCTCATATATGAAAATTGATTTCCGTGAATTGATATAAAAATATATTGACACCAAATAAAATGTTATATATTATAGAAAATAAGAAGTGTTTTAGATATAGGCTGTATCGAAGAAATAAATGTAAATAAAGGAGGAATTTTTTCTCTATTATTTTAGAAGTTTTATTAAATATTGAGTTTGAACGCTGGAGTATAAAAATTTAGCAATGGAAGGATTTTTTGTATAAAGGTTTACTAAAATATATTAGAGAAAATATAAATATGAAAAAAGATACAAAAAGTAAAATAGAAATTCATTTGCACACAAACGACAATTGCAACCTAAAATGTATTCATTGCTATAATAGCAGTGGAGAAAAGAATGCTTGCAGGATACCAAATGTTAATCGAATATTGGAATTAATTCAATATTTTTGTACAGAATATGATGCAGAAATTCATCTTGAAGGAGGAGAAATTTTTCTTAGACCAGAGTTATTTTTTGAAATGAATTATCTTCCTATAGAAATACTTCAGTGTATTACGATTACAACAAATGGGACTATTTGTATTGAACAACCAGAAATTATTAATATGCTTAGAAAAATATATGCACTTAGAATATCAGTGGAAGGTCATACGAACAAGCAGCAGAGTTTTGTGCGAGGTATCCCCTTGGAAAATGTTATAAATCATGCGTTGTTTTATAAAAAAAAGAAAATTCCAATATGGATACGTATAACTATGACCTGTCAAAATTGGGAACATTTATTGGATGAAACACTACCATATTATATTAATTTAGGTTTTTTGAACTTTCAAATTTATGAGTTTCAAGCTGTTGGAAGGGGTAAATACAATATAGATAAGTTGGCTGTAAATGATGATATATTTGTTTTATTTTTAGAAAAATTGAAAATTTGGAGAAGTTTTTATGGAAAGGTTGGTTTACATTTAAAATTTATGTTTTCGAGCATAAGGCAAGAATTAATCTGTTCTTATAAAGAGCAACTGGAACAAAATAACTTGAAGGTAGAGAATATTTCAAAGGGCAATGGTCTGAGTATTCATGCGGATGGTTCTGTCTATCTTTGTGCTTGGGATAATGAAGAAAATCATTGTATATTGAATGTTTATGAAGAAGATTTCAGCCAGACAACACTTCAATTAAGGCAAATGAATTTAACACATAAATGCAATCATTGTTCAACAATATGTATTACATATTAATGAAATGGGGATTACAAAGGTAGGAGAAAAGTATGCTAAAGGAATACTATGAGTATGGTATTGGAAATACTCCAATTATCGAATTACCAAAAATAAGTGGAAATCGTATTATATTGAAACTGGAGATGGAAAATTTTTTGAAAAGCATAAAAGCTAGGACTGCTTATTGGATGATCAAAAATTTGCCTCCTTATGTTAAAGATAAAACAATTGTGGAATCTAGTTCAGGCAATTTAGGGTATGCATTAGGTTATTTCTGTAAAGAAAATAATTTTAGATTTTTATGCTTGATAGATAAATCCATTACTGAACAAAAGAAGAACCGTTTGATTGAGGCAGGAATTGAATATATATGTGTAAAGCAAGAAGACGATTATGACTTGCGTACTTCTCGAATCCGTCAAGCAAATCGTATGATGGAGAGTGGTCAATATTATTGGGTAAATCAATATGATAATCTTTATGGAATTATGGCACATGAACAGACGACAGGACCAGAAATTTGGAAACAAACAGAAGGTAAGATTACCCATTGCGTTTGCTCAATGGGATCTGGAGGTACAATCATTGGAACCGGAAAGTATTTAAAAAGAATGTCAGAAACAATAAAAATTGTGGGAGTTGAACCATTTGGATCTACAATTTATGGGACAATTGATGCTTCGTATATTAATGCAGGAACAGGACTTTATGGGAAGCCTGGAAATATTGCTCGCAATAGTTCTATTATAGACGAAAGTTTTATAATTGAGGACAGAAACTCCATTTATTATGCAAAAGAGTTACAGACTAAGTTTGGACTAAATGTAGGTATTTCCACTGGAATGGCATATGCAGCAGCACTACAGATAGCAGAAAAAGATCAAAACGCAGTGATTTTGGTGGTAGCACCTGATGGAGGAGATTGTTATGAGGAATATTTCACAAACTTTGTGTAAAAAAAGAAATTTACAAAAAACTGCTTATGCTGGTATTGCTAAGTACTATGATCAATGGTGTAGTGGTGATCCCTTTTATGAACAAACAAAAGAATTTTATATGCGTGTTCTTCCTACGAAAGAAGGTCCTTTTTTAGAATTAGGAGTCGGAACAGGACGATTAGCGCGTCTATTGGTACAACATCATGAGGTGGAAGTTACGGGAGTTGATATTTGTGAAGAAATGCTTGCTATATGTGAGGCGGCATATCAACAACAGAAAGAAGTAGGTTGTTTAGGAACATTATTTTTAAAACAGGGTGATATGACAGAACTGCAATGTTTTGAACAATTTGGTACAATATATTTACCTTTTCGAACAGTAGGACATCTTTTGAATGAAAAGCAAATAGAAGCGATGTTTCAAGGTGTTTATCGTGCTTTAAAACCTGGTGGACTCTTCTTATTGGATCATTATATATTTAATAGAGAATGGGCTGAGCAGCATAATGATATAGATATATTAATGTATTCTGACAAATCAGTTCAAATTCAAGATCACTATATTTATCATTTTGAAAAAGGCTATATGGACTCTTTTATTAAGGTTAATGGTATAATAGTAGATCAATTTCAATTTCGTTGGTATTCTAAGGATTATATTGAAAGTATTGCAAAAAAAGAAGGTTTTTTTTTGGAAGCACTTATAGGTGAATTTAATGGCTCTGTTTGGAATGAACAATCTAGCAATCAAATATGGTTTTGGAGGAAGTAGCATTGTGTATATATGTAGGAAAAAGTATTGATACCTTTGAAGATGTATGGAATATGTGGATGAAATGTGCAGGTGTGTTGCAGTATACTCATGCAGATGTTTTAAGCTTTAGATGTTTTGCTTTCTCTTACGATGGAGACGTTAGAAGATGGTTTTCTCCTATACAAACTATTGATAAAGCGATTGTAGAACTATGTATTAATCTTGGAATTGAAAAAATGTGTTCAATTATTCCAGCAGTTGAATGGAGTAAACAAATGCCAGAATTGAAATGGCCTGTTTTATTAACGGATGTTTACTTAGATATACAGGGAGCTTCTGCAAGAGAAAAATTTTATAGTGGTAATAGTTCGTTTTCATTGCTTTTTATGCATCATAATAAAAAACAAATGTTTTGTTCATCTTCTGGTATTCCATTTATGGAAATATCAAAAGAACAAGTCAAAGAAAGTCTTTCTAAATCAAATGGTTTTGTGATAGTAAGAAATATGCCATTAAAAATACAAATGTCTTCTGCTAGAGAGATATTATATAAGGGAATACAATGGAGAAAAAGTGTCATTTACGATGAATATAATTTGGAACAGTTGTGCTTAGAGAATTTTAGAAAAGTTCAGAATAGAAAAGTGCAATTATCCCTTCAATATGGATTGATGAATTATCAAATTCAACTAAGTAAAATTGTTCGTTTTTGTGCGCAGGAGTTAAAAATTTCTAATTGTATAATAGAAAAATTAAATCATATTCTTTTAAAGATTTTTCAAGTAAACAGAAGTTGTATATATGAAGAGATTATGCAGATAGAAAAAGAGTTCTGGATGGAAATAGAAAAGATAGAGGAGAACTGTCATGTTTAAGCCAAAATGGGATGATGAGGAATTAAATTGGATTTTAGAAAATAGTAAACAGATAAAAACACCCTTTTTTTTGTTGAATGAAGATAAATTGAAAGATAATGTGACTTTTTTAAAGAAAAAATTGGGAACAAGATTTGCAGTATGTTTTTCTATAAAGGCTAATCCATGGTATGCATCTGTTGCGGCAAAATATGTGGACTATCTGGAAGTTTGCTCTCATGGAGAATGGGAACTATGTAGAAGGCAAGGAATTCTAGCAAATAAAATAACTGCATGTGGTGTATACAAAAGTGATATGGAGTTAAAAAGATTGGTAGAATCTAGACCACGTAGAATATCAATTGAGTCAATATTACAATTAGAACAGATTGCAAAACATGCATCTACTAGTGGAATTAAAACAAATGTTCTCCTACGTATTAGCAGTGGAAATCAATTTGGTATGGAACTAGATCAGGCTATTGAGGTTTTAAATCATCAAGACAAATTTCCTTTTCTTCAGATTAGAGGAATTCATTATTATTCTGGTACTCAAAAAAGACAAGTAGAAGCAATTAGAAATGATATTGCTTTACTTGAAGAGGTAGAAAATCGAGTAAAAGGGAATTTTATGGAAATAGAATATGGGCCAGGATTAGGAGTGCCTCAATTTCAAAACCATACATCAGAAGAATATGACTTATTACTTTCAGAACTGATAAAACAGCTTCAAGTATTATCTAAAAAATTTTGGATTACATTGGAATTTGGACGCTTGTTGACAGCAGATACAGGAATTTATATTACAGAAATCGTTGATCAAAAAACAAATAATGGTAAAGAATATTATATAGTAGATGGTGGAATTCATCATTTACAATATTATGGTCAGATAAAAGGACAGCTGTTGCCATTTATTTATACTAAAGAAAAAAATGAAATTACAGAAAATAAAGAATTTGCAATCTGTGGTTCACTATGTACTACAAATGATGTTTTGATTCGATCTGTATATCTGCCAACAAAAAAATTAGGTGATCGAATTGTATTTTTAAACACAGGAGCTTACTGTATAACAGAAGGAATTAGTCTTTTTTTAAGTAGAGATTTGCCTAAAATTGTGATGAATAAACAGCACAAACTTATCATTGTGAGGGATTCTGCTGCTAGTTATCCTCTTAATATGAAATAAGTTCCCAAGGTTTTATAATGGTAGATGTTTTATGAGTATATTGAAATATAAAAGTTAAATTAGAAATAGAACTTTTGAATAAATTATAAAAATGCAAGATTTAAATATATTTAAACTTTAAAAACTACATGGGAGTGGTTGAACCGGCATTTTTAAAAGAAGAACTTTTTTCACTTGTGAAAAGTTTCCTTGTTGTTTTGCTCCAGTTTGTGTAAAACGAACGTCTACTAGGCGTTTTGTATTCATACCTACAAGCTTTTTAAAAAAAGCTTGGCAAAAATTTTTATAGAAGATTTCATTTTCCTGATATGAATATTAATAAAAATTATTTTTTCAAAATATACTATTTTTTTACACTCCCAACTGTATTATAATCAAAGTTTCTTTATAGATACTTAAAAAAAGGAGAGTGTAATTAAAATAATGAAAAAGGAGATACTAATAACAAAGGAGATGTTAT
>CAJUKL010000053.1 GCA_910587195.1 uncultured Clostridia bacterium
CAGAGGTTAAAAATTTGTTCTGTTGCGTGTGAGAAAGGTAAAGTTTAGGGTCAAGTCCTTTTCAAAGGGCTTGCGAGAATTTGAAGTTCTGAACATACGGTAATTTTTATGCGATTACCCTGAACAGCAACAAAAACACATTGACAAAAAATAAAAAAAATAGTAGCTTAAAAAGGAAAGGAAAAAAGACAATGAAAGTAGAACAATTTGTTATGGCATATGAAGTAGAGCAAGACAAGCTGCGTGCCCTTTTACCAGCTTTTGCTACAGAACCAAAAAAACAATATCAAAAACAAAATTTTTGTGTAGAAAATGCAGCAGCCATTCCTTGTAAACAAGTTTTAGGTTGTTATGTTATCACTTTTGAAAGGTGAAAAAGATAAATGAGAAAACAACAATATTTAATCAACTGGTTTGAAAATGAAATTATAGAAACATGTCATTTTTCAAAATCTCGTTTTCATAAGTTGAGAAATCAACAATGGAAAAATGTTTACCAAAAAATTGCAGAAACATTTGCAGATAAAACAAAAACATGGAAAAATGGTCTGCATTGGGCTAATATAAATGGCTATAACCCCAAAAGTATGAAACATTTTTTAGGATGCTATCCTGTTGATTACGCAACATGGTTTTACCATTTACCGCAAATTATACCAAAAGATACCATGGTTTATTTTTTAATAGATAGAGGAGGAGATTGGTATACAGGAGAACATTTTTGGCTTTTTGAAAGCTGTCTTTCAGAATTGATAAAAGCACTTGAGATATTCCATAAAACTGCCTTTTTTAATTTAGGCTTTTTAGATTATTATATCGTTTCCAAAAAGTTTAAGTGGATAATTGGTTTAAATCATCATGATATTGTTTCTGTTGTTGGAGAGGGCTGCAATCCGGATTGCCTTCTTTCTTACAAGGCAAATAAAAAATAAAAAAGCTTGTACAGATAATTGTACAAGCCTTTTTCCTTCTTAATTTTATTCTGCGAAACGTAGTTTCGCAAAAAAGTTTTTGCCAAGCTTTTTTCAAAAAGCTTGTAGAGGTTTGGAAACAAAGTCTCCAAGGTTTTACTCTGTGATTTTAGCAGGATTTACTTTTACGCCAGGTCCCATTGTTGTAGAAATTACAACACTTTTCATGTACTGACCTTTTGCTGCTGCTGGTTTTGCTTTTATCAATGCACTCATAAGAGTCTGGAAGTTCTCGCTTAATTTTTCAGAACCAAAAGATACCTTACCTACAGGAACATGAATAATATTTGTTTTATCCAAACGATATTCAATTTTACCAGCTTTAATATCTTTTACAGCTTTTGTTACGTCCATGGTAACAGTGCCTGCTTTTGGGTTAGGCATTAAGCCTTTTGGACCCAATACACGACCAAGACGACCCACTACACCCATCATATCAGGGGTAGCAACTGCAACATCAAATCCAAACCAGTTATCATTTTGAATTTTTGGAATCAAATCTTCTGCTCCTACAAAATCTGCGCCAGCTGCTAAAGCTTCTTCTGCTTTATCGCCTTTTGCAAACACTAAAACACGCACTGTTTTTCCTGTACCGTGTGGAAGAACAACTGCGCCACGTACTTGTTGGTCAGCATGTCTGCTGTCAACGCCCAAACGAACATGTGCTTCTACGGTTTCATCAAATTTAGCAGATGCTGTTTTTTGTACCAAATCAATGGCATCTGCGGTATCATAAAGCATTGTTTTGTCTACTAACTTTGCTTTTTCAATATATTTTTTTCCTCTTTTCACTTTTGTGACCTCCTTATGTGGTAATATCGGGAGAGCCCCTCCCACTGTTTGCGTTCTTATTCTTCTACTGTAATACCCATACTTCTTGCTGTACCACAAATCATGCTGTAAGCTGCTTCAATAGAGGCAGCATTTAAATCTGGCATTTTTGTTTCAGCAATTTTCATTGCTTCTGCTTTGGAAATTTTTGCAACTTTTGTTTTGTTAGGTACACCAGAGCCGGATTCAATGCCGCAAGCCTTTTTTAAAAGAACTGCTGCTGGTGGAGTTTTTGTAATAAAAGTGAAACTTCTGTCTTGATATACGGTAATCACAACAGGGATAATCAGACCAGCCTGTGCTGCTGTTTTTTCGTTAAATTCTTTACAGAAACCCATAATATTGACACCATGTTGACCTAATGCAGGGCCAACTGGTGGAGCTGGTGTTGCTTTTGCTGCTGGAATTTGTAATTTGATATAACCTGTAACTTTTTTTGCCATTTCGGCACCTCCTATAAATGTGGTAATTAACGGGAAATCTGCCCTCCCACACACAAGCCCGATTGCCTGTGCAAAAACGAATCTTATATTTTTTCAATCTGACCAAAATCAAGTTCAACGGGTGTTTCTCTGCCAAAAATAGATAGTTTGACAACCAGAGTTTTTTTGTTGGTATTAATCTCTTTGATAATGCCAATCGAATTTGCAAAAGGACCTGCAATGACTTTTACGTTATCGCCCAATTCCATGTCAAGCGTTTGCGTGGAACCAATGCCCATAGCAAATACTTCTTCATCTGTCAAAGGAACAGGTTTTGAACCTGGGCCAACAAAGCTGGTAACACCTCTTGTATTTCTGACAACATACCAAGTATCATCATTCATAATCATTTTTAAAAGTACATAGCCGGGAAATACTTTGCGTTGTACGGTTTTTTTCTGACCATTTTTGACTTCTGTTACCTCTTGCAAGGGGACACTCACTTCTAAAATCTGGTCTTGCATTCCTCTGTTTTCAATAATTTTTTCAATATTGGCTTTTACTTTATTTTCATATCCAGAATAAGTATGCACAACATACCATCTCATTTGATTAGATTCTGGTTTTAAAGTTTCATCAGACATTCCTACCATCCTTTTACTTGATTTTTGATTCTTTTCGGGAATAGCTCCAAAGAGCTTTGTAAGAAATTGAATCTTTACCGGTGTAATTTTATCCTAACAAAGTCAAGATATAGTCATATCCTCCAGAATAGACCATATCCATGCAGGTAATAATGACACCAACTAATAAAGAAGTCAAAATAACTGTTACTGTTTTTTTTGCCAATTCCTGTTTTGTAGGCCATACAATTTTTTTAAACTCTGCTTTGTAGTCGGCTATAGTTTCAGAAAATGTAGGCTTGTCATTTTTTTTTGGCAATTTTTTTTGTTCTTTCGTTTTTCCGCTTGGGTTTGTGGTGTTCTTTTCTTCCATACTGTTCACTTCCTCACATTATTTTGTTTCTTTGTGTAATGTATGGGATTTACAGAACTTACAATATTTTTTTAGTTCCATTCTGTCAGGCATTGTTTTTTTGTCCTTTGTAGTGCTGTAATTTCTTTGTTTACATTCTGTGCATGCTAAGGTAATCCTTGTTCTCAAGACTTCCACCTCCATTAGTCAATTTTTTTGCATAAAAAAAAGACTTGCGCCTTTCTGAATAAGAGGATAACATAAGTCTTTTTTATTGTCAAGTAATATTTTTTTCTTGAACCATAAAAAACTTTTAAAATGGAATTTTAGATAAAAAAAGTAAATAATCCGCTTCACTGAACTGAAAGAACAATTCTAGTGAAGTGGATAGCTGAAACGACAGTTTTATAAGATAATTATTCAGACTATTCGCTTAGGGGTGGAATTTCAATCAGACCATTGTTCTGTTCATAGTCTATTATAGCTTGTTTCATGAGCATTTCAATTTCCTTATTGACAGAGCGACCATTGTTAAAAGCGATAACCTTGAATTTTTCCATAATGTTCCTGTCTACTCTTAGTGGATATGGATTTGCTTGTGCCATATGAAAACCTCCCTTTATCAGATATCAATATTATATCGTTTTGATATCTTTTATCAAGTAATCAAATAGATATCAAATAGATATTGACAAAAGAGTTAATTTATGATATCTTATAGATATCATATAAGGAGAGGGATGAGTTTTTGATAATTTGTTTTTTCTAATATGCTGAAAATTATAATAAAAGGAGTGAAATATCATTGTATGATTCTAAAAAAACAGAGTGGATAAAAAATAGAATTTTATTTGTTGAAAAAACATTGCTTTCTTTGGGGTGTAGCATTGTAAATATGCCAATATCTTATAAAGAAAATCGTCCTATTTTTGAATATAATCATGAATATTATCGGATTGATAGAATATCTTTTTCTGGTAGAACTTTTATTATATTAGAATGGGCTGAAACAATAGAGAAAGTAATCCATAACATTATGGAAGATATAGACCCTTTTCCTTGTGACCTTTCTAATGAGGAAGTTATAAAGGAGATTAAATATGCTTTACAAATAGAATCATATCCTTCAGACTATTAGTAAAAATTCTCTAAAATATAAAATAAATATTAACTTTTTGTCGGTATTTTATTATTGTATATATCTACAAAAAGGTGGGAGATATATGTCAAACAAAAAAATAGGGCGCCCTATTGCAACAAATCCTAAAAATATCCGTCTGGATATACGAATCACAAAAGAAGAATTAGCAATCCTTGACAGTTACTGTGAACGAAAAAAAGTAAAACGTCCACAAGGGTTACGAGATGGAATACAAGCACTTAAAAATTTATAAAAAAAAGTGACGCGATATTAATAATTTATTTGCATCACTTTTCTAATAATTATGTTCTATAGAACAAGCTACATTAATATTATATATAATACAGCATAATTTTACAAGTAGATAAAACCATTTTACTTTTTTTATTTATTTTCCATATGTTTTAAAATACAATCCAAAGTTTGCTCACTAATCACATGCTCCATACGGCAGGCGTCTTTTGCTGCTGTTTCTTCTTCCACACCAATCTGCACCAAAAATGCTTTTAGCACACAATGTCTATGATAAATATTTTCTGCAACTTCTTTTCCTTTTTCCGTTAAAAGAAGCTGATTAATTTGTCCCACTTTGACATAGCCTGCTTCTTTGAGCACAGACATCGCACGACTTACACTAGGCTTGGAAAAGCCTAATTCATTTGCCACATCAACAGAGCGAGCAATTCCATTTCTTTTTTCCAAAACAAGGATAGTTTCTAAATAATTTTCTCCTGATTCTTGTAATTTCACATAAATTCACCACACTTTTAAAAACCATTTTACATATTTTATCATATCACATTCCTATCTAAGAATCAAGAAACAGTAGATTTTTAACAGGGCAATCGCATAAAAAATATTGTATATATAAAGAAAAAAATTTAGAATCTGTTGCGTGTGTGAGAGGTAAAGTTTTTGGTCAAGCTTTTTTTAAAAAGCTTGTGGGTTGTAGGGCAACGCCATATGGTTTTTTACGCTTGTAAGCGTGTTTTTGAAGTGGTGCAGGGCGAAGCCTAGACTTTGGAGGAACTTCTGACTTTTGTTAAGCTCATAATAAGCCATTTTTTTGACAAGTTGTGTCATTTTTTATTTTTAAACTCAAATTATTATAATTCTTATAAAAAATTTTTATATGGTTACCCTAGATTTTTAAAAACTTTTTATTGACAAAATTATTCTTTAGTGTTACAATGATAACAAAAGTTAGTTAAGATTAACTTTGAAAGGAGTTGTTTTATTATGAGTGTTGTTATTGTTGGTGGTCATGACTGCATGGTAAATCAATATAAAGAAATTTGTAAAAATTATAAATGTAAAGCAAAAATATTTACTCATTTGTCAAGCAATTTTAAAGCCAAAATAGGAAATGCTGATTTATTAATTCTTTTTACCAGTACTGTTTCCCATTCTATGGTACACGGTGCTTTACAAGAAGCAAACAAAAATCATATGCTGGTGGCACGCTCTCATAGCAGCAGTTCCTGCGCTTTAAAAAAAATATTAGAGTGTCATTGTTGTTAAACTTCATTTTTTTTACCCATTGGTTAGCATCTGCTAATTCTTTCTTATAAAAAAATAGGGATATTCCCTATTTTTTTATTCCAAATTGAATTAAAAGTAAAAGTATTCCAATCATTAAAAGTTCCAAGCGAAACAAGGAACTTTTTTCTTTTCTATATTGCTGAAAAAACTTATCTTTTTGAAAATTTTTTCCTAAACGTTTTTTTTCTTCTTCTTGGTCTTCTAAATAGCAATAATATTGATTAAAGACTAAAAAAATAAGATATATTACTGCTAAAATGGGATATGTTTCCGGTTTATTCCAACCATAAAGGATGGTAAGGAGTACTATCCAGAGAATCGCTTTTCGCCATCTTTTTGATTTTTCTTTCATATCAAAAAAATATTACTGATTTTTTAAATAACTTTCTAAAGCCTGTGCTAATTGGTCTGGACAGCTTGAAACTCTAGGGCCACAAGTTACACCTCTTAATCTTTTTGCTACTTCTTCTGCTGGCATACCTTCTACTAATTTTGCTAATCCTTTGTGATTACCATCGCAACCACTATTAAATTTTAAATTATAAACTTTTCCTTCTTCTAAATCAAAATCAATTTTTGCAGCACAAATGCCTTTGGTATCATACGAAATATGCATTTTCTTTTCCTCCTCAAATTTTATTTTTATATCAATTATAGTCTAAAATCTAATAAAATACAATATCTTATTTTAAGACTGCACGGAAATTTAAAAATTGATTTTCCTGTTAAGACTGTAGGATAACTGCATAAAAATTTTTTTTACAAAAATTATAACTTTTAGTTTTTTAACCGTTTTAGAAGTGTTATAAAAAAAATGGCTGCCGCCACCAAAACAATAGAAGCACCGGCAGATGTTCCCAACTCATAAGAAATAACCAAGCCCACTACAGAAGAAAATAAACCGATTGCTGTTGTCATATAATGATAGACTTTTGCATTTTCTGAAATATTTCTTGCAGCAGCAGCTGGCAATATCAAAAGAGAATTGATTGTCAAAATTCCCAGCCAGCGTATTGAAACCATTACCGTTATTGCCACCAATATCACAAACACATTTTCTGTAAAAACAGCATTGACACCTCTACTGACTGCAAAAGAGGGATTGATGCTCACAAGCAGCAAATTATTGTATAATAATATCCAGACAATATAGCAAATCAAAAGTGTTATTGCAATCAAGCCTAAATCTTTTGGGGTAATGGTCAAAATATCTCCAATTAAGTAATAAGAATATTTTGCAAAACCACCACTTTGGGATAATATTACAATTCCTAGTGCCATTGCTGTAGAAGAAAACACACTGATAATACTATCAGAAGAAAGCATTTCTGCTCCTTTTACCTTTGTAATGGCAACACTTAACAAAATACCAAAAGCAATCATACAAAATAGTGGTTCTTTTAACCCTAATAATGTTCCAATTCCAATTCCTGTTAAAGCACTGTGTCCTAATGCATCTGAAAAAAAAGCCATATTATTATTGACAGCCATTGTACCTAACAGTGCAAACAATGGTGCTAGCAACAATACTGCTAAAAATGCGTTTTTCATAAAGTCGTATTGCAAAAATGAAAAAGGGAGTTTTTCTATGATTTCATATATTAATTCCATGCTTTTTCCTCCCAATATCCAAATGTTTGCTGAAATGCTTTTGTTTGAAATACATCTTCCGCATCTCCTTGCTCTGTTACTGTTTTATCCAGCAATACAACTTTATCTGCATATCTTCTGATTAAAGCTAAATCATGTGACACAAGTAAAACTGCAATATGATAAGTGTTTCTCAAATAAGTAACTTTTTTATAAAATAAATCTAAACCTGTTGCATCTACACCGGAAACTGGTTCATCTAATATTAATAAATCTGGCATTGGTTCGATTGCCATTGTCAGTAAAACTCTTTGCAGTTCTCCCCCGGAAAGCGTACCTAATTTTTTATCTAAAACATGTGCGCAATTCATTTCTTCCAATCTCTTTTTTAATTCTTGCTTTTGATGTTTTGCATAACCCAGCCAAACAGGTCTTTTTATTTTAGTTGCCATCATAAAATCAGCCACACTAACCGGCATACTTTTGTCAAAAAGAAGCTGTTGTGGAACATAGCCTATGGTAGGATATTTCATTTCTTTTCCATCATGTTTTTCATAATAAATTTTTCCGGTATAGTTTCTTTCTCCTAAAATTGCTTTTAATAATGTAGTTTTTCCGGCACCATTTCTGCCAATTAGAGCAGTCAACTGTCCACAATGAAACTCAATAGTTACATTATCTAATAAAATATCTTTTCCACTTTTGACAGAAACATTTTCCAGTTCTACTCGACAAAGTCCACAACGATTATGAATGCTCATTTTCCATAGCCTCCTGTATCACCATTCTATTTTGCTGCATTGCTTTGAAATAAGCTTCCTTTTCTAGTTCTCCTGATGTAATAGGATTTAAAATATAAACTTTTGCACCCACTTCTTTGGCAAGTAATTCTGCATATTTTTTTCCTTCATCTTCTGCTGCAAAAAATAGAGTTACCTGTTGTTGTTTGGCATGGTCTATAATTTCCGCCAATTCTTTTGCAGAGGGTGTTTGTTCTTCTTCTACTAAAATTTCTTCACTGATGGTAAAACCATATTCTTCAGCAATATAATCAAACCCTTCATGAAATACAACTACCTTCTGTTGTTTTATTTTTTTCTGTTTTTGAAATTCTTGTATTTTTTGACGAAATAAAGCCAAATTTTGTTGATATTGTTGTGCATGGGTAGCATCTTTTTGTGACAAGGCGACACAAATATTTTCTGCTTGTTTAAGTGCATTTTTAGAAGATAGCCAAAGATGTCCATTATATTCTTGTTCCGGTTCGTCCTCATGGTCATGATGATGATGGTGATGTGAGGTTAATAATTCTATTCCTGCAGAAGTATCTACAATAGGCAAGTCATGGTATTGTCTTTTGACACCCTCTAAAAAGGATTCCATTCCTGCACCATTGATAAAAAACAAATCTGCTTTTTCTAATGCTTTTCTATCTTTTGTAGTAAGTTGATAATCATGTAAACAGCCTGTTTGAGGTTGTGCCATATTTTCTAAAGTGATATTTTCTACACCATCTGTAATATTTTTTGCTAAAATATAGACGGGATAAAAAGAAGCAACTATGGTAATTGTTTGCTCTGCTGTTTTTTGTGGCATGCAGCCTGATAATAAAAATAAAATGCAAAACAATAATTTTCTCATAAATCCTCCCTAAAACATTTTGCGTTTTATTTTATACTTTCTCCCTTTTATTGTCAATCCTATTATGATATAATGTCTTTATTAGGAAAGGAGAACACCTTGAAAAAGTTAACAGAAGAATTTTATAAAAGGGATACTGTAACAGTTGCAAAAGAACTGATAGGAAAATATCTTTGTCATGTTGTAAATGGGGAAGCATTAATTGGTCGTATTATAGAAACAGAAGCCTATACTGGTGTAGAAGATAAAGCCTGTCATGCCTATGGTGGACGTCGTACCAATCGTACAGAAGCACTTTATTTGCCTGCGGGTCATGCCTATGTTTTTTTAATCTATGGTATGTATGATTGTATGAATGTTGTAACAGAGGAAGAAGGAACACCTTGCGCTGTATTATTAAGAGCATGTCAACCAATTTCACCATTAGAAACGCTTTCCCAGTTGAGATATGGAAAGTCTTATCAAGCACTGAGTTCTTATCAAAAAAAGAATTTTGCAAACGGACCAGGAAAACTGACTAAAGCATTTGCAATTACTAAAAAACAAAACAAAGCTAGTTTATTACAAGACAATTTTTTTATTTTTGAAAAAGAAAATGAAGCATCCCCCACAATAAAAGCAACGCCACGCATTAATATTGACTATGCAGAAGAATATGCAACAAAGCCATGGCGTTTTATAACATTTTGATAATTAATATAGGAGGTTTTATTGATGTTTAGAGAAATGCGTCGTAAAAATCAAATGTTATCCCAAGAAGAAAGTATTGCGGTATTGCAAAAAGAAACATCAGGCACACTTGCCGTTTTAGGAGATAATGGTTATCCTTATGCTGTTCCACTAAGTTATGTTTACTATGATAACAAAATTTATTTTCATGGTGCAAAAGTAGGGCACAAAATAGATGCTATACAAAAACACAACAAAGTATCTTTTTGTGTGATTGACCAAGATGATGTTATTTCAGAAGAATTTACAACCTATTTTAAAAGTGTAATTGCTTTTGGAACAGCACGTATTATAGAAGATGATACAGAAAAAAGAAGTGCTATAGAAAAATTAACAGCAAGGTATTCTTCCGACCAGCCAGAAGAAAAGCGTTCTGAAACAATTACAAAAAACTTTCCAGTATTTAACATCATAGAACTAACTATTGAGCATATGACAGGAAAACAAGCATTAGAACTTATTAAAAAAGTTTAAAAGCAAAAAAATAGCTTATTATGAACTGGACAAAAGTCGGAAGTTTTTGGGGAAACTTTTTTCACTTGTGAAAAGTTTCCCCAAAGTCTACGCTTCGCTCTGGTCGGTGCAGAACAAGCGTTCACTGGACGCTTTGCACCCTTTCAAAAACACGCTTGCAAGCGTAAAAGACCTTGAGGGCACTGCCCTCAATCACCTGCAAGCTTTTTGAAAAAAGCTTGACCAAAAACTTTATCTTTCGCATACGCAACAAAACGAAAACTTTACCTTTTGCAAACAGAACAGATTCTCATTTTTAGCCGTTGGTGCTCTGTTGTCGTTCAACCACAACAACCGTTCAATGTCATCGCACGGCAGCGAAACGAAGTTTCGCACAAAGTTCTTTGCTAAGAAGCTTTCTTTCAAGAAAGCGTGACTTTTTTAAAAAAGTTGTTGACTTTTTAAATATGAAATGATAAAATGTTGCAGTGTCTTGAAAATAAGACTTTTTTTCTTGCTTATTTTTATAGAACAATGATATTGAGTGCAATGGCAGAATGTATTTATTTTGTAAGGAGGTGCAACAAAATGCCAACATTTAATCAGTTAGTAAGAAAAGGCAGACAGACTGTTGAAAAGAAATCTACTGCCCCAGCTTTACAAAAAGGTCTTAACTCTTTAAAGAAGAAAACAACTGACGTTTCTTCTCCTCAAAGACGTGGCGTTTGTACAGCAGTAAAAACTTCTACCCCTAAAAAGCCTAACTCCGCTTTGAGAAAAATTGCCAGAGTTCGTCTTTCTAATGGTATTGAAGTAACTGCTTATATTCCAGGTGAAGGTCACAACTTACAGGAACATAGTGTTGTTCTTATCAGAGGTGGAAGGGTAAAAGATTTACCTGGTGTGCGTTACCATATCGTAAGAGGTACTTTGGATACCGCAGGCGTTGCAAACAGAATGCAGGCTCGTTCCAAATATGGTGCAAAACGTCCAAAAGCTAAAAAATAATCAGAAGTAATGCCTTATACAAAATAATAACATCTGCAAATTGCTTAGAGATAAATTGTATGAAGGCATGAAAACACGAAATTATCGTGAAGTACCGAGAATAGATTTATTCATTAAGGAGGGAAGAATCGTGCCAAGAAAAGGACATGTCGCAAAAAGAGAAGTTTTAGCTGACCCTTTATATAACAGTAAATTGGTTACAAAGCTGATTAACAGCATTATGTTAGACGGCAAAAAAGGTGTTGCTGAAAAAATTGTTTATGGTGCATTTGAAAAAGTAGCAGAAAAAACGGGAAAAGAACCTTTAGAGGCTTTTGAAGAAGCATTGAACAATATTATGCCAGTGTTGGAAGTAAAAGCTCGTCGTGTTGGTGGTGCAACTTATCAGGTACCAATGGATATTAGACCAGAAAGAAGAAGAACATTAGGTCTTCGTTGGTTGACCATTTATAGCAGAAAACGTGGCGAAAAAACAATGATTGACCGTCTTGCAGGCGAAATTATGGATGCTTTAAACAATGCAGGCGGTGCTGTTAAGAAAAAAGATGAAACCCATAAAATGGCAGAAGCAAATAAAGCTTTTTCCCATTACAAATGGTAATTTATTTTTTATCAATAAAAAACTTTATCCTACAGAAAATGTATTTTTAAAGTTCTTTGTTTCTTTCTTTCAAGAAAGAAGTAGAGTTTGAGATAAAGTCTTAAGGTTTTAAGTCTACCATAAAGGAGGAGTTCAGCGTGGCAAACAGAGCGTTTCCACTTGCTAAAACTAGAAATATCGGTATCATGGCACATATTGATGCTGGTAAAACAACTCTTACAGAACGTATTTTGTTCTATACTGGACGTAATTATAAAATTGGTGATACTCATGAGGGTACTGCTACCATGGACTGGATGGAACAAGAACAGGAAAGAGGTATTACAATTACATCTGCTGCAACAACTTGTCAGTGGAATGAAAATAGAGTAAATATCATTGATACACCAGGACACGTTGACTTTACTGTAGAAGTTGAACGTTCTTTGCGTGTATTGGATGGTGCAGTTTGTGTATTCTGTGCTAAAGGTGGTGTAGAACCACAGTCTGAAACTGTTTGGCGTCAGGCAGATAACTATAATGTACCTAGAATGGCTTTTGTTAATAAAATGGACATTATGGGCGCAGATTTTTATAATGTATTGCAAATGATGAAAGATAGATTAGGCTGTAAACCAGTCGCTATGTTTTTACCAATCGGTGCAGAAAGCGATTTTGTAGGCGTAATTGATTTGCTGAAAATGAAAGCTTTTATTTATGAAGATGATTTAGGTAAAGAAGTAGACGAAGAAGAAATTCCTGCTGATATGAAAGAAAAAGCAGAAGAATATCATCAGCTTATGATAGAAGCCATTGCAGAAACAGATGAAGATTTAATGGACAAATATCTTGCAGAAGAAGAAATAACAGAAGAAGAATTAAAAGCTGCTATGAGAAAGGCTTGTATCAGTTGTGAATTAGTTCCTGTATTTTGTGGTTCTGCTTATAGAAATAAAGGTGTTCAAAAATTATTAGATGGTGTTATTGATTATATGCCAGCACCTATAGATATTCCTGCTATTAAAGGAGTTGACCCAGATAGCGGAGAAGAAGTAGAAAGACATGCTTCTGATGAAGAACCTTTCTCTGCTTTAGCATTTAAAATTATGAATGACCCATTTGTTGGAAAATTAGCTTTCTTCCGTGTGTACTCTGGTACTTTAAATTCTGGTACCTATGTTCATAACTCTACAAAAGGTAAAAAAGAACGTGTAGGACGTATTTTACAGATGCACGCAAACCATAGAGAAGAAATTGATAAAGTATATTCTGGTGATATTGCAGCAGCTGTTGGTTTTAAATTAACAACAACTGGCGATACTATCTGTGATGAAGACCATGAAGTTATTTTGGAATCTATGGTATTCCCAGAACCAGTTATTGAAGTTGCGATTGAACCAAAAACAAAAGCTGGCAGAGATAAAATGGGTATTGCTTTGGCAAAACTTGCAGAAGAAGACCCAACTTTTAAAACTTATACTAACCAAGATACAGGCGATACCATTATCGCAGGTATGGGTGAACTTCACTTGGAAATTATTGTTGACCGTTTGTTAAGAGAATTTAAAGTAGAGGCAAACGTTGGTGCGCCTCAGGTTTCTTATAAAGAAACATTTAGAAAAGCGGTTGACGTGGAAGGTAAATTTGTGCGTCAGTCTGGTGGTCGTGGACAGTATGGACATTGTAAAGTAAAATTCTATCCTATCGGCACAGATGCAGAACACAATTATGAATTTGTAAACAGTACCGTTGGTGGTTCTATTCCAAAAGAATATATTCCAGCGATTGATAAAGGAATCCAAGAGGCAATGCAAAGTGGTATTTTAGGTGGCTATCCTGTGCTTGGTGTAAAAGCAGAAGTATATGATGGTTCTTACCATGATGTTGACTCCTCTGAAATGGCTTATCAAGTAGCAGGCTCTATGGCTTTTAAAGAAGCAATGAGAAAAGGCGATGCTGTATTGTTAGAGCCTATTATGAAAGTAACCGTATCCGTACCAGAGGATTATATGGGAGATGTTATTGGTGACATTAACTCCCGTCGTGGTAGAATTGAAGGCATGGAAGCAAGAAGTGGTGTGCAAGTAATTCATTCTTATGTACCATTAGCTGAAATGTTTGGTTATTCTACTGACCTTCGTTCAAAATCTCAAGGTCGTGGTACTTACGTTATGGAAGTTGACCACTATGAACCTTGTCCTAAATCTGTACAAGAAAAAGTTTTAGAAGGTAGAAAAGCAGATGCATAAAATAAATGCTGTAAAAATGGAATATTTGCTTGCAAATACTGGCAATATTCTATATAATGAATGAAAAAGATACTCTTAGACAATTTAAAGGAGGATATTTAAAAATGGCTAAGCAAAAATTTGAAAGAACAAAACCTCATATGAATATTGGTACCATTGGACACGTTGACCATGGTAAAACAACTTTGACAGCTGCTATTACAAAAACACTTCATGAAAGATACCAAATTGGTGAAGCAGTTGCTTTTGAAAACATTGACAAAGCTCCAGAAGAAAGAGAACGTGGTATCACAATTTCTACAGCTCACGTTGAATATGAAACACCTACAAGACACTACGCACACGTTGACTGCCCAGGACATGCTGACTATGTTAAAAACATGATTACTGGTGCTGCTCAGATGGATGGTGCTATCCTTGTTGTTGCTGCAACAGATGGCCCTATGGCTCAAACAAGAGAACATATCTTGCTTTCTCGTCAGGTAGGTGTTCCTTATATCGTTGTATTTATGAACAAATGTGATATGGTAGACGATGAAGAACTTCTTGACTTGGTTGAAATGGAAATTAGAGAACTTCTTTCTGAATATGAATTCCCTGGCGATGATATTCCTATTATTAGAGGTTCTGCTTACCAAGCATTGCAAGATTCTACAGGTGAATGGGGCGACAAAATTGTTGAATTGATGAACGAAATTGAAGCTTATATCCCTGAACCAGAACGTGATACAGATAAACCTTTCTTGATGCCAGTAGAAGACGTATTCTCTATTACAGGACGTGGTACAGTTGCTACAGGTAGAGTAGAAAGCGGTGTTGTTAAAGTACAGGATGAAGTTGAAATTGTTGGTTTGACAGAAGAAATTAGAAAAGTTGTTGTAACTGGCGTTGAAATGTTCAGAAAACTTCTTGACCAAGCAGAAGCTGGTGACAATATTGGTGTTCTTCTTCGTGGTGTACAAAGAAATGAAATTGAAAGAGGACAGGTTCTTGCAAAACCAGGCTCTATTACACCTCACCACAAATTTAAAGCACAAGTTTACGTATTAAGCAAAGAAGAAGGTGGACGTCATACTCCTTTCTTCAACAACTATAGACCACAGTTCTATTTTAGAACAACAGACGTTACAGGTATTATTTCCCTTCCAGAAGGTACAGAAATGTGTATGCCTGGCGATAACGTTGAAATGACAATTGAATTGATTACAAAAGTAGCTATGGCTCCTGGTCTTCGTTTTGCTATCCGTGAAGGTGGTAGAACAGTAGGTGCTGGTTCTGTTACTGAAATTATTGACTAAT
>CAJUKL010000054.1:0-10470 GCA_910587195.1 uncultured Clostridia bacterium
ATAACATCTCCTTTGTTATTAGTATCTCCTTTTTCATTATTTTAATTACACTCTCATATATTTTAATTTATAATATTCTGTCATATTATTTTTTCTCCCAATCGTATTTTTTATTTTATACTTTATTGAAACAAAAAAACAATGTAAAAAGTCTTAAAAAAAACTTAAAAATCCCTTACTTTCTTGAAAGAAAGGTAGCAAAGAACTTTTGTACAAAACTGGCGTTTTGCTGCTGTGTGATGGACTTGAATAGTTGCTTTAGTTGAACAACAACGGGACACCAGTGGTCAAAAATACATTCTGTTCCGTTCGCAAAAGATAAAGTTTTTGCTTAAGCTTTTTTCAAAAAGCTTGCAAGAGTTTGAGAACAGAGTTCTCAAGGTTTTAAATTTTTGTGCTAACTAAAATGAAATGCAGATTTATTACACATTAAAGTTAAATAGCAATAAAACATTTAACAAATAAGAAGCATCCAAATGAGATGCTTCTTATTCCTAACTTTATTATTTTATTTATTCTATGTTGTTTTCTGTTTCCTCAATATCTTCTTCTGAAATTTTTGCAATTCCTACTACTGAAACATTTTCATTAAGATTGATTAATTTTACGCCTTGTGATACACGGTTAAAAGTAGAAATTTCATTTCCTCTTAGACGGATAATTACACCTTCTGAAGTAATTAACATTAGTTCTTCTTTTTCATCTATAACAAGCACCCCTGTTAGAAGTCCAGTTTTATCCGTAAGCTGATGAATTTTTACTCCTTTTCCACCACGATATTGTGTATTAAAATCTTCTATATTTGTTTTTTTACCATACCCTTTTTCTGTTACATTTAATATTTTGGTTCCAGCAATTCCTTTTACAGCAGAAACAACATAATCATTTTGTTTTAGGGTAATTGCCTTTACACCAATTGCTTGTCTACTCATAGGACGAACATCTTGTTCATGAAATTTAATTCCCATACCATTTCTTGTTGCAACAAATATTTCATCTTGACCATTTGTAACAAGGACAGAAATAAGACTATCTTCTTCTTTTAGGCTAACAGCAGTCAAACCACCTTTTCTGATATTGGCAAAACTCATCATATCTGTTTTTTTGATAATACCATCTTTTGTTATCATCACTAAATAAGAATCTTTCGTAAATTCCTTTACTGGAATCATGGCAGTAATGGTTTCGCCAGCAGAAATTTCGATTAAATTTACAATCGCATTTCCTCTTGCTGTTCTGCCTGCCTCTGGTACTTCATAACCTTTTAAGCGATAAACACGTCCTTTGTTGGTAAAAAACAAAATATAATCATGGGTAGAGCCCAAAAACAAGTCTTTTACAAAATCTTCTTCTCTGGTATTCATGCCCATAATACCACGACCGCCTCTTTTTTGGCTTTTATAAGTCATCAATGCAGTTCTTTTAATATAGTTTAAATGGGACAAAGTAAATACACTTGTTTCCTCATGGATAAGATCCTCATCTTCTATAACCTCCACATGATGCATAATCTGGGTGCGGCGTTTATCTCCGTATTTTGCTTTTATTGCTAATATTTCTTGTTTAATAACCGCATAAAGGAGGGTTTCATCTGCTAAAATTGCTTGATATTCCTTTATTTTTTCCATGAGTTCTTGATATTCCTTATCAATTTTTTCATGTTCCAATCCTTGTAAGCGTCGTAATTGCATTTCCAAAATTGCTTGTGATTGTACTTCAGATAATCCAAAATGTTCCATTAATTTTGCTTTTGCATCATCATAGCTGCTTCTAATGATATGAATTACCTCATCAATGTTATCTAATGCAATCCGTAATCCTTGTAAGATATGTGCTCTTTTCTCTGCTTTTTCTAAATCAAATTGTGTGCGGCGTGTAATAACCTCTTTTTGATGTTTTAGATATTCTTCTAAAATCTGTTTTAGGTTTAATATTTCTGGTTTATTGTTTACGAGCGCAATCATAATTACGCCAAAACTTTCTTCTAATTGTGTATATTTATACAAATTATTTAATACAACACTTGTATTGGCATCTTTTTTTAATTCAATAACAATGCGCATTCCTTTTCGGTTTGTTTCATCTCTAATATCGCTGATTCCGTCTACTCTTTTTTCTTTAACTAAATCCGCAATCTTTTCAATGAGTCTTGCTTTATTTACTTGGTAAGGAATTTCTGTTACAACAATACGTTCTCTGCCATTTTGCATTGGTTCTATTTCAGAGATTGCTCTTACTCTGATTTTTCCTCTACCAGTACGATAAGCAGAACGGATTCCGCTTCTCCCCATAATAATGCCACCTGTTGGAAAATCTGGACCTTGTATTACTTCCATCAATTCTTCAACAGAAGTTTCTCCTTTTTGTTCTGTATAATTGTCAATCATTTTCACAATACCGTCCATTATTTCGGAAAGATTGTGTGGTGGTATGTTAGTTGCCATACCAACGGCAATTCCAGAGGAGCCATTGATTAAGAGGTTTGGTACTCTTGCAGGTAATACGGTAGGCTCTTTTACTTCTTCGCTATAGTTTGGCACAAAATCAACTGTATTTTTATCAATATCTGCTAGCATTTCCAAAGAAATACGTGACATTCTTGCTTCCGTATAACGTTGTGCAGCAGCTTCATCTCCATCCACAGAACCAAAATTTCCATGTCCATCTACAAGAAGGTAACGCATGGAAAAATTTTGTGCCATACGAACCATTGCCTGATAAATGGAACTATCGCCATGTGGATGATATTTTCCCATTGTATCGCCTACAATACGTGCTGATTTTTTATAGGGCTTATTGGGCTCTAAATTCATTTCTCCCATAGAATATAGGATTCTTCTTTGTACAGGCTTTAAGCCATCACGAACATCTGGTAAAGCACGAGATACAATGACACTCATAGCATAATCAATATAACAATTTTTCATTTCGTCTTCTATGTTAATGCCAACTATTTTGTCTATATTACTTGTATTATCCATAAAACGTCCTTTCTGCATTCTGTTGCAAAATTAAATATCTAAATTTTGCACTCTTTCTGCATATTCCTGTATAAATTCTCGTCTTGGCTCTACTTTATCTCCCATAAGTCTTGTAAAGATTTCATCAGCAGAAACAGCATCTTCTAAATCAACTCGTTTGAGAATTCTGTGTTCAGGATCCATTGTTGTATCCCAAAGCTGTTCTGCGTCCATTTCTCCTAAGCCTTTATAACGTTGTACTTCTTTTATGCCTTCCCGTCCAATTCTAGCATAAAGAGTTTCTAGTTCTTTATCATCATACACGTAATAATGCTCTTTATTTTTCTCTACACGGTATAATGGAGGTTGGGCAATATAAATATGCCCTGCTCTAATTAATTGAGGCATATGGCGGTAAAATAGCGTCAGGAGTAGGGTTCTAATATGCGCACCGTCAACGTCTGCATCTGTCATAATTACAATTTTGTGGTATCGTAATTTTGTAATATCAAAATCTGTATCTACCCCTGTACCAAAGGCAGTAATCATATTTTTAATTTCTTCGCTGTTTAATATTTTATCCATTCGTGCTTTTTCTACATTGAGTATTTTTCCTCTTAATGGGAGAATTGCTTGTATTCTTTGGTCTCTTGCCCCCTTTGCGGAACCACCAGCAGAATTTCCCTCCACAATGTAGATTTCACAATTTTTAGGGTCTTTGTCAGAACAATCTGCTAATTTTCCAGGTAAACGAGAGGTTTCTAAAACACTTTTTCTTTTGACGAGTTCTCTGGCTCTTTTTGCTGCTTCTCTAGCTCTGGAAGCAATCAAACCTTTTTCTACAATCAATTTTCCTATAGCTGGATTTTCTTCTAAAAAGTAGGTAAGATATTCATTTACAATACTTTCAACAGCAGCTTTTGCTTCACTATTTCCTAATTTTGTTTTTGTTTGGCTGTCAAACTGTGGCTCTGCTACTTTAATGCTAATAATAGCTGCTAATCCTTCTCTTACATCATCGCCTGTTAAGTTTTTATCATTTTCTTTTAGAATACCCACTTTTCGGCTGTAATCATTAATGGTTTTTGTCATACCAGACTTAAAACCCACTAGATGGGTACCACCATCTGTAGTATTGATATTGTTTACAAAAGTGTGGATATTTTCATCTGCTCCATCATTATGCTGAAAGGCAATTTCTACAAAAACGCCATCTTTTTCTCCTTCTGCATAAAAAATACTGTCATACAGTGCATCTCTGTGTTGGTTGATATAAGCAACAAATTCTTTAATACCACCTTCGTAGTGAAATGATTTTTCTTTTGGCTTTTCTTGTCTTTTGTCCGTAATAGTAATTTTTAAGCCTTTTGTTAAAAAAGCGGTTTCTCTTAATCTGTTTTTTAATACATCAAATTGAAAAATGGTATCTTCAAATATTTCAGCATCTGGCTTAAAATGGACATAGGTTCCATGTTCTTGTGTTTGTCCAATTTCTTGCAATTTTGTCATAACATGACCTTTTGCATAGTTCTGTTCATATTTTTTTCCATCAACACAAACCTGTACTTTCATCCATTCTGATAAGGCATTTACAACGGAAGCACCTACTCCATGTAAACCGCCAGAAACTTTATATCCACCGCCGCCAAATTTACCACCTGCATGTAGAATTGTAAAAACAACTTCTAATGCAGGAATTCCTTTTTGTGCTTGAATTCCAACTGGAATACCACGTCCATTATCTTTTACAGAAATAGTATTATCTTCATGGATTATGACGGAAATTTCATCACAATATCCAGCTAATGCTTCATCTACTGCATTATCCACAATTTCATACACTAGATGGTGTAACCCTTGTGTACCTGTGGAACCAATATACATACCAGGGCGTTTTCTGACTGCTTCTAAACCTTCCAGGACTTGTATTTGATTTTCGTTGTACTCTGATGACATATTCTTCTCTCCTTAAAAATAACAGGCTATTAAAAAGCCTGTATGGTAACTAATCTTATTATACCATTTATTTCAAGATTTCACAAGTAAAAAAAGCCTTTTATTTCAAGCTTTTGTTCTACATGTCGATAAAAAGTATTTTTGTAGAAATGTGTTAAGGTATGGTAATGATTTAGGCTTCATGTGCGGTAATGAAACATTAGTTGTTTCTGTTTTATTTTAGTTGGTATAAAACAAATGTCTACTAGGTATTTTGTACTGTACGAAAAGCTGTATTTTTTGCTAGCATAACAGATATTAAGAGGGCGTAATAGCTCCATTTTGTACGCAAAAAAGGCAGGCTTGTTTTACATATTCTTTTATACTATCCTCTATTCCAGTACAAGTTAATATTGTTTGTAACTCTCCAATACTTTCCATTAAAAAATTTTGGCGGTTTTTATCTAGTTCTGAAAGAACATCATCTAAAAGTAAAATTGGCTTTTGACCTGTTTCTTGTTCTATGAGTGTAATTTCTGCTAGTTTTGTTGCTAATGCAGTGGTTCGTTGTTGTCCTTGTGAACCATATAGTTTTACATCTTTGTTATTTACTAAAAATAATATGTCATCTTTATGAGGACCTGCTTGTGTTGTTCCTAATAAAATATCTCTTTGCTGATTTTTTTTTAATTTTTGTTGTAATTGATTTTTAGGGCTGTTTGGTTTATATAGGATTTTAAGGGCATCCTTGCCTCCTGTAAGTTCGTTTTGCTTTTTACTGGATATTTGATTCAGCTTGTCTAAAAAATCGCTCCTAGTGGCAATAATGCGCTCTGCGGCATCTGCGAGTTGTTCATCCCATAAAAAGAGTGTTTCTTTGAGAGATGGCTTTTTTTGTATTTCTTTTAGTAAATGATTTCTTTGTTTTAAAATTCTATAATACTTTTGTAAATCATAATAATAAACAAGGTTCATTTGACAAATTTCCATATCCATAAAGCGACGACGAGCAACTGGTCCTTCTTTGATTAAATTTAAATCCTCTGGAGAAAATATCACTGCATGACAAGTTCCAAAAAGTTCTCCTAGTTTTTTAAGCGGGATTCCATTGACAGCAATCCCCTTTTTTCCTTCTTTTTTCAGGTGAATGTCAATTCTATCGTTTGTTTTTGGTTTTTGTATTAACACTTGTATATGGCTTTCTGTTGCTTCAAATTTAATTAGTTGACTATCATTCTTTGTGCGTAAAGAGCGTCCAGAAGCGCACAAATAGAGAGATTCTAAAAAATTTGTTTTTCCTTGTGCATTTTCTCCATAAAAAATATTAACTCCGTTCTTTAGGAATAATGTGGTATCTTTTAAATTCCGATAGCCTGTTAAAGACACTTTTTGTATGTACATAGTTTCACTTCCCGGTGTTTTTAACAATTATTTTAAATTCTTTTGTTTCTTGCACAGTTACAATATCGTTATGGTGTATTTTTTTTCCTCTTTCTGTTGCAACAACGCCATTTACTTTTACGGCACCATTTTGGATTAATAATTTTGCATCAGAGCCTTGTCCCACGATACCAGCTAATTTGATTGCTTGTTGTAATTTAATAAATTCTGTGTGGATTAAAACTTCTTCCATCTTTATTTTCCTCCCTATAGATTATAATATAGCTTGTCAAAAAACTTCTTTGTTCTGTTAGCAAAAGAAAAAGTTTCCCAAAAGTTTACGCTTCGGTCAGTTCTAAAATACGTTTCTGACACTCCCATGCCTAAAAGAATGGGGTTCTTAATTACATAAACTTCTAAATATACTCGAAAGCATATAAAACTAATCTACTTCATTAAGACTTTCACTATCAAAGATACCATTGTATCCATTAACGATAGTATAAGGCTCGCGTCAAAACCTTTTATTTTCATAGTTTCATTATACCATTTCTTGTTCATAAAAGAAACATTAACATATATCAAAAAAAAATGCTTTCATCCCACCCCTAAAGGAGTGGGCTTTTCGCATTTAGCTTGTAAATTAGAATTTTGGGCTTTGCCCAAACCCACCAACAAAAGTTGGACAAAAAACTTTATCTCCCACTAACGCAACAAATTCTCAGTTTTAACCTCTGGCACTTCATCGCACAGCAGCGAAAGATTAAAATATTACAGTCGCAAAGGCAATATTAAATAACGGAAGTTCTCGCCTTGTAATGGTTTTAAAATGCAAGGGCTTAATGGTGTTGTAAATTGTATTGTAACTTTTTCGTCATCTACTACTCTCAGTGCATCAATTAAAAATTTAGGATTAAATGCAATTTGTAATGGCTCTCCTTCTAATTCTATTTCAATTTCTTCATAAGCGGTACCAATTTCCGCTTGTGCTTTTACACTTAATTTTTCTTTGGAAATATCCAGTTTGACTGGTGTTTTTTTTGTATCACGAGATACAAGAGAAGCCCTTTCTAGTGTTTGTAAAAAGTCGTTTGTATTAACGCAGAACTTTGTTTTATAATCTTCTGTAAAACTTTGTTCATATCGGATATATTCTCCTTCTAACAAACGAGAAATAATAATATTCCCATCAATGTCAAATAAAACATGTTTATCTGTAAGATATAATAATACTTCTTTGTCCTCTCCATTTAAAATTTTATTAATTTCTGATAAAGTTTTTGCTGGAATCACAACTTTTTTTTCTTCCGCAGCTTCTGCTAATTTTTCTTTTCTAAACGAAATACGGAAACCATCTACAGATACCATTTGCAGAGAATCTTTTTTAAACTCTAATAGTTCACCTGTTAAAATGGGTTTTGATTCATCTTGAGAGATAGAAAAAATTGTCTGTCGAATCATATTTTTTAGGTCAGGTTGTAACATTTTGTATTTTTGCTTTTTTTCTACTTCCGGTAATGTAGGGAATTCTTCCCCATTTTGTCCCATGATTTTAAAGTCTGAAAAGCCACAGGAAATAAAAGTTTCATATTTTTCATTTGTCTGTATTAAAACATTTTCTCCATTAACTTTTCGTATAATTTCTGTAAAAAAAGCTGCACTTAATGCAATGCTGCCTTCTTCCTCAATCGTAGCAGGAATGGGTGCAGATTGAATACCAATTTCCAAATCTGTTGCAGTTACAATAAATTTTCCATCAGAAGCAGTTAATAGAACACATTTTAGTATGTCTAATGTTGTTTTGTTTGAGATTGCTTTGTTTGCAATATTGAGTGCATTTAATAATAATTCTCTTGCGCAATATAATTTCATAATTGTGGACAACTCCTTTGTGTGAAAAATGCATTAATATATATAATTAATTAATTAGTAGTAGTAGTAGGGGCTGTGGAATCTGTGGATAACTCTTAAAAACCTTGTAATTTCAAGGAAAATCGCAATAAAAATCTGTGGATAACTCTGTGGATAAGTGGGTAAGTTATCCACAAGTGCCTGTGGATAACTTATTATCCAAAATTTTCCTGATAAAGTTATCCACAGGTCAGTGTGATTTTATTTGCTCTTCTATTTCCTCTATTTCTTGTTGAAAAGAAGTTTCTTTTTTTAGTGTTTTTTCAATTTTAGAAACAGCATAGAATACTGTAGAATGGTCACGCCCACCAAATTGTTCTCCGATTTTAGGCAAGGAAATATCTAATAATTTTCGACAAAGATACATAGCAACTTGCCTTGGAAAAGCAATATTTTTTGTTTTTTTACTGCCTTGTATATCTTTTATATCAATATTATAATAATTTGCAACTACTTGCTGGATATGGCTTGCTGTAATAAGAGGACTATCATTTTCATTAAAGATATGTTTTAAGGAAACTTCTGCAGATGCAACAGAAATGGTTTGATGTGTTAAAGTAGCATCTGCCACCATGCGTGTTAAAGCTCCTTCTAGTTCTCTGATATTGGAAACTACATTTTTGGCAATAAAGGTAATTACATCATTTCCAACGGGTAAACATTCTGCGTCTACTTTTTTCCGTAAAATAGCAATTCGAGTTTCATAATCAGGTGGTTGAATATCTGTAATCAAACCCCATTCAAAGCGGCTTCGCAAGCGGTCTTCCAGTATTTTAATTTCTTTTGGTGGTCTGTCGCTTGAAATAATAATTTGTTTACTGGATTCATGTAGTGCATTAAATGTATGAAAAAATTCTTCTTGTGTTCCTTCTTTTTTAGAAATAAATTGAATATCATCAATTAATAACACATCAATGTTACGGTATTTGTTGCGAAATTCCTCATTTTTATTGTTTTGGATAGCATTAATAAATTCATTCATAAATGTTTCACTTGTTACATATAACACTTTAGAAGAAGGATTTTGTTCTAAAATATAGTGTGCAATAGAATGCATTAAATGTGTTTTTCCAAGCCCAGAATTACCATATAAAAATAAAGGATTATAAGCTTTTGCAGGTGCCTTTGCGACTGCCAAAGAAGCAGCATGTGCCATGCGATTACTGTTGCCAACAACAAAGGAATTAAAAACATAACGAGGGTTTAAATTACCTTCTGGAATTGTGGGAATATTACTTTTTTGTGGTAGTTCTTCTTCTGTTATAATTTTAATTTCATATTCTTTATTTGTAGCTTTATTAATCGCATTACGAATTAGAGAAAGGTACCGTTTTTTAATGGTATCCCGATAAAAAGGTTCTTCAATTTGTAAGATAAATGAATTTCCCTCTATTTTATAAGGGATAATAGGTGAAATCCAAGCTTCAAAACTAATTGGAGAATTATTTTCTTCTTTGATGATTTCTAAGGCTCTATTCCAATATTGATTTACTTCGTTCATTGTCTTCCCCCTGCATTATTTTATCACCTGTGGATAACTTGCAAAAATCTGTGGATAACTCGCTAAAATCTGTGGATAAACCTGTGGATAAAATGTGGATAACTTTTTTTAAAAGTGAGAAAAATAGAAGTTATCCACATTATCCACAGGTAAGGTTATTATTTTTTCCACAAGCCAGAAATACAGTAAAATCAATACTTTAAAAAATGGTTGTGGATAAAATGTGGATAACTTGCCTAGTTATACACAGGATTATCCACAGATTTTTTGGGGCTGTGGAAATTGTGGATAACTAAAATTGTAAAAACTGTGGATAACTTAGTATAACAAAAGAATAAAAAGTTATCAACAGGTTCAGAAAAAAACTTTGTTTTTCTTTTACAAATGGAATAGAGTCAAAGATTTTAACTGATGGTGCTCTGTTGTCATTCAACCACAACAACTATTTAAGTACAAAGCACAGACATTAAAGTTCTTTGCTTACTTTCTTTCAAGAAAGTAAGAAGGAAGTGGCTTCTATTAAACCTTATGAAAGTAAGACCTCCTTTGGGGAAACTTTTTTCACTTGTGAAAAGTTTCCCCAAACTCTTTCAAAAACACGCTTGCAAGCAAGTTAGAACCTTGGGACTTTGTCCCAAACCCTACAAGCCCTTTAAAAAGGGCTTGACCCTAAACTTTATCTTTTGCAAACGGAACAGAGTCAAAGATTTTAACCGATGGTAGTCCACTGTCATTCAACCACAACAACTATTTAAGTACAAAGCACAGACATTAAAGTTCTTT
>CAJUKL010000054.1:10570-14905 GCA_910587195.1 uncultured Clostridia bacterium
AAACTTTATCTTTTGCAAACGGAACAGAGTCAAAGATTTTAACCGATGGTAGTCCGCTGTCATTCAACCACAACAACTATTCAAGTACAAAGCACAGACATTAAAGTTTTTTGCTAAGCTTTCTTTCAAGAAAGCGTAGAAAGCGTAATTTTTTTCTTGACGAGATTGCTATTTTTTAATATAATGTTTTCAGTGCTTGCCTGTGTGCAGGAAGTATGGAATAAAAGGAGGTGCAATTCCATGAAAATGACATTTCAGCCAAAAAAAAGACAAAGAAGTAAAGTCCATGGCTTTAGAAAAAGAATGAGTACAGCAAACGGTAGAAGAGTATTAGCTGCTAGAAGAAAAAAAGGAAGAAAAGTATTGTCCGCATAATGTTAGAATACCTGCAAGTAGCATGAGGCCGCAAATTGTGGCCTTTTATTGTATGTAGCGGAAATCTTTTTTGCTCAAAGATAAAGGAGATAGTAAAGTGAAGCACACAGAATCATTAAAAAAAAATTTTCAGTTTCGCTATGTATATAATAAAGGCAAATCTTTAGCAAATCGTCATTTAGTGATGTATGTTGTAAAAACAGGCAAGCAAATCAATCATATTGGTATTTCTGTTAGTAAAAAAGTAGGAAAAAGTGTAGTACGTTCTCGGGTAACAAGACGAATACGAGAAAGTTATCGTTTGAGTGAAAAGGAAATTGCAAAAGGATATGATATTGTAATTATTGCACGTGTTTTTGCAAATGGTGCTTCTTTTCAAGAAATAGACCATTCCCTAAAACATTTGTTAAAAAAGCATAATCTCTTGTTAAAATCAGAAGAAAAGGAAGAACAACGATGATTTTACAAAAATTATTTTTAGGGCTGATTCGATTTTATCAGTTGGCAATATCCCCTTATATTGGCCCACATTGCCGTTTTACGCCAACTTGTTCGGAATATGCTTTTATTGCAATTCGCCGTTTTGGTGCGTTCAAAGGAATGTATTTTGCAATCAGACGTCTGTTAAAATGTCATCCTTTTCATAAAGGGGGATATGACCCTGTTCCAGAAAAAAATAATAAAAATTGAACTTTATTCGAATCATTCGATTGCTTCTCACTAAGGAGGAAAAACTGTGTTTCAGTCATTTGTGGGTGCTGGCATATTGCTGGCCTTGAGAAAACCTAATTTTATTTTTGGCGCAATTGCCAATCTTTTAGGTGTTATTTATAATGCTTTATTTCAATTTATCTATGGCATTTCTACAAATGGTAGTTTAGGAATTGCCATTATCTTATTTACCATTCTTGTAAAATTTATTTTGTTTCCTTTGATGATTCGGCAACAACGTTCATCTTTTAAATTACAACAGTTGCAGCCGGAAATGAACAAAATCAGAGCAAAATATAAAGATAAAAAAGACCAGCTTTCCCAGCAGAAAATGGCTGTGGAATTGCAGGAATTTCAAAAAAATAATGGAATTAGTATGCTAGGTGGCTGTTTGCCTTTGTTAATACAATTACCGATATTGTATGCATTGTTTTATATTTTTCAACAAGCCTATTTATATGTAGATGTGATTGCGCAAAATTATACAGAAATTACAAATGTATTAAACAGTGCACCAGAAGCAGTGCGTGCAACGGTATTTCAGCCTTACATGGAATTTTGGCAAAGTGATATGTTGACCAAAGCGTTAGAAGGTTTTGCAAAAGCAGGTTATGATGCAAATATGATACAAAATTTTGCTTTAATTGATAGCTTTAAACCTGCTGACTGGACGTATGTATTAGATACATTAGGAGAAAATGTCAAAAATTTACCAGAGTTATTACAGCAAAAAAATGAAATTGAAATGTTTTTAGGGGTTTCTTTGATTAATAATCCCGGTTTATCTTTTCCGGGTATTTTGATACCAATTTTAGCAGCAGCTACCACTTGGGGACAGTCTAAAATTATGCAGCAATTAACTAACAATACAACAGACCCAAATGACCCAGCCGCAGCAATGACAAATTCTATGACAAACACTATGTTATATGTTATGCCGGTGATGATGGGGGTTATGACAATCAGTGTACCAGGTGCTTTAGGTCTTTATTGGGTGGTTAGTAATTTAATTTCTATTGTACAACAATTATTATTGAAGAAGTATTTCAGAAAGAAATTTGAAGGGGAGGCACAGCAAAATGGATAAAATAACAAAAAGTGGAAAAACGGTTGATGATGCATTACAGGAAGCCCTCAAAGAACTTCACGCCTCCAAAGATGAAGTAGAAATTACTGTAATTGATGAAGGAACAAGAGGTTTTTTAGGAATGTTTGGAGCAAAAGATGCAGTCATACAAGTTGTTAAAAAATTTAATCCAGAAAAAATTGCTGTTACTTTTTTACAAGAGATGTTTCAGGCGATGAGAATAGAAGTTTCTATTGAAACACAATTAAAAGATAAACAACTTTCGATTGAATTAAGTGGGGAGGAAATGGGTGTTTTAATTGGCAAAAGAGGACAAACTTTAGATTCGTTACAATATTTGGTGAGCCTTGTTGTCAATAAGGGTAGTTCTCCTTATGTTAGTATTTTATTAGATACAGAGAATTATCGTCAAAGAAGAAAAGAAACATTGGAAAGTCTAGCTTATAATTTGGCAAAAAAAGTAAAACAAACTAAAAAAAATGTTGTTTTAGAACCTATGAATCCTTATGAAAGAAGAATTATTCATTCTTCTTTACAAAATGACCGCTATGTAACAACATATAGTGAAGGAGAAGAACCTTATCGAAATGTAGTGATTACTTTAAAATAAAAGATAAAAACCTCAGCTTATCAAAGAAGTATCTTATATATAAATTTGACGAAAATCAGAAGTTTGTGGAGGAACTTTTTTGGCTTGTGAAAAGTTCCTCCAAAGTTTTTTGGCAGAAAGGATGAGCAATAGTGAAAGCAATAAATTTGGAAGATACGATTGCTGCAATTTCCACGGGTGGCGTGGGTGGAATTGGTATTGTGCGTGTCAGTGGAGAAAATAGTATTTCTATTGTGAATCAATTATTTCAATCGAAAAATGGGGCTTCTTTATTTGATAAAAAAAGTCACACTCTATCCTATGGATATATCGTAGAACATAAAAATGTAATTGATGAAGTTTTAGTGAGTGTTATGAAGGCACCCAATACTTATACCAAAGAGGATATTGTGGAAATTAATTGTCATGGTGGAATCCTTGTCCTTCAAAAAGTATTAGAATTGATTTTAAACCATGGGGCACGTTTAGCCGAGCCAGGAGAGTTTACCAAAAGAAGTTTTTTAAATGGTAGAATTGATTTATCACAAGCAGAGGCTGTCATTGATTTAATACAATCTAAAACAGATATGGCCAGACAAGCAGCAGTCAATCAGTTGGAAGGACGGCTACACAAAAAAGTAAGTGAGATGCGTTCCCAATTATTAGATATGATTGCGTCAATAGAAGCAGTTATTGATTATCCAGAGCATGATATAGAGGAAGATACCTATGACACTATGGAACAAAAGACATTAGCCTTATTAGAGGAAATGGAAGAATTGCTAAAAAATGCAGATAAAGGAAAAATTATAAGAGAAGGCATTCAAATGGTGATGATAGGCAAGCCAAATGTAGGAAAATCTTCTCTTTTAAATTGGCTTTTAGAGGAAGAACGAGCGATTGTAACAGATATTCCCGGTACTACAAGGGATACTGTAGAAGAATATATTAACATAGAAGGAATCCCGATAAAAATAGTAGATACTGCAGGAATTCGAGAAACAGGCGACCTTGTAGAAAAACTTGGAGTAGAAAAGTCAAAAGATTATGCAGAAAAAGCAGATTTACTTTTACTTTTGTTTGATGCTTCCTGTCCTTTGGAGGAAGAAGATAGGCAAATATTAAACTTTGTGCAAAACAAAAAAAGAATCATACTTTTAAACAAAATAGATTTAGGGCAAACCATAACAGAAGACATATTTCAAGGGGAAACGGTTGTTTCTGTTTCTGTAAAGCAAAATATTGGATTTGATAAATTAGTACAGCAGTTAAAAAAATTATTTTTTGAAGGAGAAATTCATGCGGAGTATGGAATACTTGGAAATGTTCGTCATAGGAATGCTTTGTATCAAGCAAAAGAAGCTATGCATAGAGCTTTGATAACCATTACAACACGTATGCCAGAGGATTTTATTTCTATGGACTTGCAAGAGGCAAATACTGCTTTAGGAGAGATTACAGGCGATACAGTGGATGAAGAAATTATAGACAGAATTTTTACAAAATTTTGCCTAGGAAAATAACTTACTTTCTTGAAAGAAAGTAAGCAAAGAACTTTTGTGCAAAACTTCGT
>CAJUKL010000055.1:0-6502 GCA_910587195.1 uncultured Clostridia bacterium
GTAATAAAATTAAAATCCAAAAATTAAGTCCTTTTCTCAAAAAGTTTACCTTTTGCACACAGAACAGAAAAAAATTTTAACCACTGGTGTTCTGTTCTCATTTATCTACAACAACTATTCAATTCCAACCCATAGCTGCAAAACGCTAATTTTGCAAAAGCAAATTAGAACCTTGAAACGCTGTTTCAAACTCTGCCAACTTTTTTGAAAAAAAGTTGGACAAAAAACTTTACCTCTCGCAGACAGAACAAATTCTAAATTTTTAACCGATGGTGTTCTGTTCTCATTCAACCACAGCAACTATTTAACTCCCGTACACAGCTGCAAAACGCTAGTTTTGCACAAAGTTCTTTGCTAAGCTTTCTTTCAAGAAAGCGTTTAAAAACCACATTCTTCTCCTACAATAATTACTTTGATACGATTTGCAGGTCTACTAGTACGAGTAATCAAAATCTCGGAACAGATACCATCTGTAGTAGTGCAATTATGGCATTTTCCACTGACATTACAAGGTGTTTTAATATCAAAACGTCCTGCATTGATAGGTGCTGCTGTAAATCTTGCTCTAGATACTGCTGTTTCTAAATCTTGTGTAATTTTATTAATGCCACAAATAACAATTACATTTTTTGGTCCAAAGCAGATAGCTGCTAAACGGTTTCCATTACCATCAATATTTACAAGAATACCATCTTCTGCCATTGCATTTGTACTAGTAATAAAATAGTCTGTTGTCAAGCATTTTCTTTGTAATTCTGCTGTTTCTTCTGGACTTTTTGCTAAATCTCTATCAATGACTGTATAATTTTTTTCGTGAATTGCTTTTGTCAAACCCATTTCGCGAATGGTAACAGAACCACCCCAGCCAACAGAACTGCCTTCTGGAATCAATTCTAATGCTTTTTGTAATGCTTCTGCTGTTGTAGGACAGTAATATGCTTCAAAATGTCTTTTTTCTAAATTTGCAACTACTGTTTTTGCTAATAAAGCATTTCTTTTTTCAATAAATTCATTTGCCATGTTTCAAAAACTCCTTTCAAGATTGATAAAAATTTATAATAGAATGAATATTAGAAACCATATTTTGAAATAGTAAATCTACCAAAGCAATCGCTGTCATTGCCTCTACCACAACAACAGCACGAGGAACAATAATAGGGTCATGTCGCCCTTTTATATTGATAGAAATATTTTCACCATTTTTAGTAACAGTTTGTTGTGTTTTATAAATAGAAGGTGTGGGTTTAAAAGCCAAACGAAAGACAAGTGGAGAGCCATCACTCATACCGCCCAATATGCCACCAGAATGATTTGTCTTTTTTTGTATCACACCATTTTCTGCAAAAAAAGCATCATTGTTTTGAGAGCCTTTTACTTGTGATACAGAAAAACCATCTCCAAATTCTAAACCTTTGACTGCTCCAATGGAAAACAACGCCTGCCCCAGCACCGCCTGTAATTTATCAAAAACAGGTTCTCCAATTCCAATGGGCAAATGAGAAACAACACACTCTATGATGCCACCAGCAGAATCTTCTTCTTTGATACATTGTTGTAAATACGTTTCTGCCAATGCTGCCGCTTGTTTATCTGGCATAAACAGCTTATTTTGAGAAATTTCCTCTCTACAAAATTCTTGCACAGTAATATCTCCAATAGACTTTGTATAAGCAAACAAATCAATTTGTAAAGCAGACAATATTTTTTTTGCAACTGCACCCGCCGCAACACGACAGAGAGTTTCCCGTCCAGAAGAACGTCCACCACCTCTATAATCATGCAGCCCATATTTTTTATCAAAAGTATAATCTGCATGACCTGGACGATAATAGGAAGCAATTTCACTATAATCCGCAGAATGATGGTCTTGATTATAGACTATCATCGAAATAGGTGTTCCCGTCGTTTTTCCTTCAAATACTCCAGAAAGAATATGTACTTCATCACTTTCTTTTCGCTTGGTGCCATAGGGATTAGAACCTGGTTTTCTTTTATCTAATTCTTTTTGAATATCTGCTTCACAAAGTGAAATACCAGAAGGACAGCCATCTATTACAACACCAAGTGCTTTTCCATGCGATTCTCCCCAAGTAGAAATGGTAAATTGTTTTCCAAAAATAGAACCAGACAAATTTTCCCCTTCTTTCATTATATGATGCTTCATTTTACCATAGAAATATTATTTTGAATAGAATTATCTCATATAAGTGTTAAAAAATAATTCACTATCTTCTTTATTTTTTACCATAGAACGCGCCAAGTCTTTTAAAATATGAAATTCTTTTGAAGGAAAATTCATCCAATTTTCTTGATACAAGCAAAGCCCATTCCCATTTTCATACAGAGAAAACTCTGTCACAAGATTATCTAAAAATGTAATCCATTCCATTTGATAAGTTGCATAACATTTTTTACAATATGGCTTCATATTATTTAAGTCTATTTCATAGGATTCCTCTATTGTATCAAATAATTCTAGTTTTATTTCATTTTTTTCTTTTACAATATGCAAAATATCTGCACATGGCTCACCCATACAGCAAACCCATTCTTCTTGGCTATTATTTTTTGTAAGATTGATGACTGCTTGCAACAAAATTTTTGGTGCATCATACCCCAAATAATCAGACCAATCTAATTCAGATTGTCCTATGCGAACCTCAAACCAGCCATATCGTATGGAAAGAATTTTAAAAAGATAAAGATACATATGGATACCTCACTTTATTCAGATTATTTATAATTTTTTGAACCTGTAGCATAATCTAACTACAGGTTCAAGGTAATTTTTCCATCTGTCAATAAAATATTTTTTTCTAAAAAACCTTGGGATTTACCCAAATTTATAAGTTTTTTGAAAAAAGCTTGACCAAAAACTTTCCCTTTTGAAAAGAGCAATTATATGAAGAAAAAAGGGATTTTTTTTACAAAATATGAAAAAATTACTTTTTTATTTTAGGGATAAAAAAATAGTTTTTTTCGGATAAAAAATTTATGTCAATATATGATGCAACACTTTTAATAAAGGCATATCATTAATTGCTTTTATAAAATGAATCCCTCTTTTTTTGCAAAATTCTTTTATTTCAGCTTCATAAGTTTCTACTGCTTTTTGATAATTTTTTAAAACTTCTTCTGTCAATTCTAAATCTCTTGCTTCGCCTGTTTCTTTATCAATGATTCTGAGACTTCCTTTTTGTTGAGGAAAAACATCTTCTTTTGCCAATACCCATACAAGCACAATTTCTTGTTTTTTATATTGTAATAATTTAATTGCTTCTTTCCAATTATCCTCTGTTAAAAAATCTGAAAAAACAAAGGAAATTCCTCTACCAAAAGGAAAATTAGCACATTCTTTGATAGTTTTTGTAAAAGAGGTTACACCTTTTTGTTCTGATTGACTTAAAAATTGAACAATTTCCATAAATTGATTGCTAGATTGTGTATTTAATTTTTTTTGCTGTAAACCATCTCCCCAACAAAATAAATTTACCTTATCCATATTTTTTAATGAAACATAGGCGATCGAAGCTGTCAGAGCTTTTGCAAATAATTGTTTTTGTGTATCTGACATAGATTTACTATTATCCAAAAATAAATTAATGGTTGCTTGTTTTTCTTCTAAAAACACTTTCATATATAATTTTTCAAAACGAGCGTAAGTGTTCCAATCAATTCTTCTTAAATCATCGCCTATAGTATACTCTCTATAATCTGAAAATTCAAGAGAGTTTCCTTGTGCTTTTGCCTTTCTTGCACCACTGTAACCACCAGCACCTAATTTTTGCTTTAGATGCAAAGAAAGTGCTTCTAATTTTGTAAGATATTCTTTTGTAAAAACATCATTCAGATTTTCCATGTTCGCCCTCACTCAATAAAATTTCTACAATATCATCTGCTGTCATACCCTCTGCAATTCCTTCAAAATTTAAAAAGATTCTGTGGCGCAATACAGGTTTTGCCACTTCCTGTATATCTTTATAGGCAACATGATACCTGCCGTCTAAAAGGGCATAGATACGGGCAGTTGTAATAATTGCCTGTGCGCCACGTGGACTAGAGCCATATCTAACATATTTTTTAACTGCTTCTGGAGCAAGGGGTTGGTCTGGGTGGCTGTGTAATACCAAATCCATGGCATAATCTGCAACAGCTTTTGCAACAGGTACTTCTTGTGCAATTTCTTTTAATTCTAAAAGTTCTTGACCGCTGCAAATTTTTTCAGGTTCTTTTTGTGTAGAACTTGTTGTCATGGTTACAATTTCATATAATTCTTCTTTATTAGGAAAGTCCACATTTAATTGAAATAGAAATCTGTCCATTTGTGCTTCTGGTAAGGGATAAGTTCCTTCCATTTCCAAAGGATTTTGCGTTGCCAATACAAAAAAAGGTTTTGGTAACACATAAGTTGTTCTTCCTGCGGTGACTGTTTTTTCCTGCATAGCTTCTAATAGTGCGCTTTGTGTTTTAGGGGTTGCCCGATTAATTTCGTCAGCAAGTAATAGATTGGTAAAGATAGCACCTTTTTGAAATTGTAAGCTGTTATTTCCGTCACTATCTTTTGCCATAATGCTGGTACCAGTGACATCAGCGGGCATTAAATCTGGTGTAAACTGGATTCTTGAGAACTCTAAATCAAGCACTTTACCGATTGCTTTTACAAGTTGTGTTTTTCCAAGACCGGGTAATCCTTCTAGCAGAACATTTCCACCAGCGACCATAGCAGTCAATACGTTGCGAATCAAAGCCTTTTGACCAATAATAACATTACTAATTTCCTGTTCTATTTTTTCAAATTTTTGTTTAAACTCTTTTATTTTTATTTCATCAACTTGCATAGTAGAACCTCTTTTCTTGTTTTTATTTATTATAAAATGGGTTTTTGTATTCGTCAATGTTCTAAAAAAACTGTAATAAAATCTTATGAAATTTTATCTTACAACTTTGTTTTCCTATGATATAATAAGTGTGGAATAAAAGGAAAGGAATAGAAAAAAAGATATGGATAGAACGACAGCAACAAATTTTACAGTTTTGTGTATGTTTTTAAACCTGTTATTTTGGACATTTGTGTGGGAACCAGTTGCAATGACCTTACATTTACCAACTTTGTTTCAGTTAAGTTTATTTCAAGTGATATTATTTATTGTGCCAAGTGTGCTGTATATTTTTTTCACAAAGCTACAACCAAAGCAAGTTTTGCGTTTAAACCCTATTACTATTAAAAATATCATTCTTATCATTTGTATTGCCGTCACAGTACAGCCAAGTATGGCGATGTTGTCCTACTTGTCCTCCTATATTTTTCAAAACAACATTTCAGCAACGCTGTATGCACATAGTGATGCAAACATTTTTTTACTTTTGCTTTCTGTGGCGATAGTGCCAGCGATATGTGAGGAAGTATTTTTCAGAGGTATTGTATTTTATAATTTGCAAAACTTGCGACTCAAGCAAGCATGTTGCATCACTGGTTTTTACTTTGGGCTGATGCATATGGATTTACAGCAAATATCGTATACCTTTGCGATAGGGGTATTTTTTTGTTTTCTGGTGTATCGTACCAATACCGTTTATGCGTCGATGCTGGCACATTTTGTCATCAATAGTAGTCAGGCACTCTATAGCGCACTCATCAGTCGTATGCAGCAAGAAGGGATATTAGGGGCAATTGAGGAACTGCTTGCACCGAAAGGGGAATTTCATTCTGTAGGGATGATGTTTTTGTTTTCGATACCGTTTTTTGTAGGTTTTTTGTGGCTATTTTGTAAAGCAAATCCGCCGCAAAGGATACTAACGGAGCAAGGCTTTCCGCAGTATCGCCCCAACCGAAAATGTAGGGAAACGCCCTATGATGTTTTTTTCTATGCTGTTATCGGGATTTATGTGCTGATGGCGGTAGTGCCACAGATATTTTAAAAGAAAGCCCCACTCTCATGGGAGAATGGGGCTAAAATTATGCTATTTTTAACTGAAGCTGTTATTGTAGAAGTATCATTATTTATAAATGTAAACCAGTCTACATTACCAGTTAATGTAGTATCAAAGGTAGAACCATCCAATGTAATAGTAGCTTCATTGCCTGTACCAGTGGAAAGTAAACCATCAGCGTTAGCACCTTGTATGGTTGTAGTGCTTGTTGCTGCAGTTACTGTTGGAGCTGTCAAAGTAATTGTGATTGATTTAGATGTTTCAGTCTGACCATCTATTGTAGCAGAAGCAGTTACAGTAATTGTTCCTGCAGTTTGTGCTGCTGCTATATCTAATGTTCCTGTAGCACTAGTTCCAGAAATAGTACCTGTATTGGTTGTAAATCCTGTGCCAGATGCTAATTGTCTTTTCCTGCTTCAGCTGTAAAAGTAACATCTCCTGTTGTACCAGAAGGTACAGTTGCTGTTATTTGTACAGTTTTTGCTGTTCCATCTAATGTAACTGTAGTGTTATCTGCTGTAGCTGTAATTTTTGCGCTACCATCTGGTGTGGTTACAGTAACATTATTAAG
>CAJUKL010000055.1:6602-14548 GCA_910587195.1 uncultured Clostridia bacterium
GGTGTGGTTACAGTAACATTATTAAGTAGCTACAGGTGTACTAGCACTAGCATTTTCAAATACTTTCAAAATGGTTGCATCAGTAACTAATGTAGTTGTATCATCAGTACTTTCTTTATCTGTACCACTAACAGATACTTTTATCACACCACCAACAGGTTTTGTAACTTCTAAGTTATCACAAAGTCCTTTTACTGTTATTTCTGTAGTGATTGCTGTACCATTTTGTTCAGCAGCAGCAATTGTACCTGGTATAGTAGCATCAGTTGGATTTTTTATAGCATAATTAATACCACTCTTAGCTGTTATTGTTGCTATTTCTTCTCCTTGGTCTGGATCAGGATCTGTTACAGTATATTTTGTCAATGTATTTCCATCTTCAGAAAGTACACATAAAACACAATTATCTGTTAAAGCTATAGCTTCAATAGCACTATCAAAAGTAGCTTTGTCTGTTACGCCAGCAGCCGCACCAGCAGCAACAACTTTCATACTAGCACCTGTGCTAGATGTCAAGTTTCCTTTAAATGCAGCTACTTCTGTTGCAGTTGTAATTGCATCATCACCATCAGCTTTTGCTACAATTGTTCCAGTGTTAGCAGATGCATTTGTTGTTACATCATATACATCAGATGTTACAACTGCTTCTGTTCCAACTTGTCTTACAGTTACCTCAATAGGTTTATCTTTTGTAAATACAATAAAGGAATTTATTGATAGACTCATTTTGCAAAATTTATTCTATACAATACACCATTATTTTTTCCCCATTCGCATCATAATTTCCGTTAAAATAAAAGCCAATTCTTTGATAAAGATGAATTGCAATTTTATTAGAATCATATACACTTAAATAAATTTTTTTGCAATGATATTGCTCCCTTATTTTTTGTATTAAAGCAAGAACGCTAATTTTTCCATATCCTTTTTTTTGATATTTTTTATCAATTAAAAAACGGTCTAACCAAAGCCCATTTTCTGGTGAAGTAAAATATCCATACATAGCAAAACCAATTAATTGTTCTGCATTATAAATTGCAACAGGATTCCATGCAGGTACTTCTGCTGCTTCCTTTAAACAATCTGCTACACTTTCAATAAAAGATACTTGTTCTGGAAATAAAGAAAGAGCTTCTACTTCTTTTTGATTGTTTGGGGTGATAGCTTCAAAATGCAGATTCTTTTTTTTAACTCCTTTTTTATAACAAATAATGTTTAATATATGCTATCGTCCATAAAAGGATTTTTCTTAAGATTTAAAAGGAAAAATACGGAATTTATGGAGAAAAAATAAAAATACACCATACAAACTACAGTATTATTAAAAATAAATAATAAAATAACAATATTACTTTTTTTATTTGCTTAAATGGATAGGAATATGCAAGGGCAAAAGCCGTTTTATTGTTATTATAGTGAAAATATTATAAAATTTTATTTATTTTTTATGCAAAAATGCTATTATTTTTAGGATTGCTATTGTATTATAATAAATACAACATTTGATAAATAACGAATGAAAAATTAAATATATCCCGTATGATGATAGTCTGAAACATTCCTTCTGGAAGACCGATGCGGAAAGCTAAAGCTCTAACATTCCTTTAGTGAAACTGACAGGTAAAGAAAAAGACTATTTGACGGAACCTTGGAAAGGCTATCTTCAAGATAGAGCCAATGAGGCGATAACCAACTGGCAAAAAGACAGGGAAAGTTTATTATGTTAATAATAGATTTTCTTTGTCTTTTTTTTCATAAGGCAGATACATACAAAGGAAAAAAATCATTACCTTTTTTACAAGGCTTTAGCTGTAGCTGAACCTTTTGATAAATAAAAAATAAACCAATAGAATCGAAAGGGGGAAACTTATGAGTCAGAAAAATACAGAAGCGTTAAAAAAATCTAAAATGTCAACCATAGGTGTTGTTGCATTGATATTTTCCTTTGTTGCTGCTGGTGCTTTTGGTATCGAAGAAGCGATTGCAGCAAGTGGGCCAGGTGTAACTTTAGCTATGTTGATTATTTTTCCATTTATCTGGTCGTTTCCAATTTGTGAAATGGTAGGAGAACTAGGTTCTATTTTCCCAACAGAAGGTGGCGTTTATTCTTGGGGTAGAGAAGCCTTTGGTGAATTTTGGGGCTGGCAAGTTGGTCTATGGTCTGCTATTACAACATGGCTTTGCCAAGCAGAATATTGTGCACTGGTGGCAGGATATGCTGCAAAATTGGTTGACCTTTCACCAATGGGAACTTATGCTGTGAAAATAGGCGTTGTTGTGATATTTACCATTGTAAATATTATTGGTTTGGATTGGCTGGAAAGACTGGAAACATTTTTTATTGTGCTTGTTGTTGCTGCATTTACAGCAGTAGCAGTAGTTGGTTTTATGAATTGGAATATCAATCCGATTGAACCATTTTTTAATCCAGAAGAGGGATTATTCCATTCAGTTGGCGAAGGGGTTGCCATTATTATATGGATGTACATGGGGTATGAATGTATGTCAAATATGGCAGGAGAAATGGATAATCCACAAATTATTCCAAAAGCAATGAGGCTTTCTCAACCGATTATTGCATTATCCTATATTCTTCCTACTTTGGCGGCTTTGGCAGCTATTGGTTCCTGGGATGCATGGTCTATTGAATCTGGTGGCGGTGCTGTTGGGTATGCAGATGTTTTGATTCAACATGTTGGTACATGGGCAGGTGTGCTTTTTGTTATTATTGCAATTATTTCAAATTGCTCCATCTTTTGTTCTTACATAGCACATGGTTCCAGAGCATTTTTTGTAATGGCAGATGACCATATGTTTCCGCCGATTATGAAAAAAGTAGATAAAAGAGGAATCCCTACTGTATCCATTGTTTTACTTGCAATTTTTACCATTCTTACTTGTCAATTTGATTTTACAACATTGGTTATGGCAACCAATCCTATTCAGTTATACCTTTATTTAATGCTGGTTGCTTGTGTTTTAAAAATTAGAAAATTGTATCCTGTGGAAGCAAGAAAAAAAATGGGGCTTACTGTTATGCCAGGAGGAAAACTTGGATTATGGGTTTTATCTACTTGTGTTATCCTTGTCAGCTTATTTGCCATTTATGTCAATGGTACAGACTATTTTGTAACAGGTTTTGTAGTCATTATTGGTGGTTTAATTGCGTATGTTCTTTGTAAATGGGTTTATAAAGGTAGAGTATTGGATAATCCAGACTTGTATCCCCTTAATCCAAAAACAAAATTGGATTTAGGAGATTTGATGTATATGGGTTCTTATATGATACTTTCCGGTGCTTTATCTGTGGGAGCAGCATTATTTTTTAGATTTTATGAAGGGGAATATGGAGTAGAATATTATTTAGAAGAATATGAAAGCGGATTTTTTAGTAATTTTGAAGGGATGCTTCAAGTTTGTATGATAGTTGGCATTTTGCTCATTGTGATAGGTGCCGTCATGGCATATATTGGTAAAAAGACAGAAGCACCACAGTTAAAAACATTAGAAAAAGGCAGAATGGAACATCTTGATAAAATGATAGAAGAATTCCATGGTGCAGTACCGAAAGAGGGCAGAATGAGATAACTTCAAAGATATTATAAAATAAGGAGGAGTTTTAATGAAAAAAGTAATGGTATGTGGTTGCGGTGCACAAGGTTCTACAATTTGCAGAAAATTAGATGAAGAACCTAATATACAAGAAATCATTTGCGCAGATTATAGCCTTGCAGCAGCAGAAGCAGTATGTAAATTAATGAAAAAAGGAACCCCAAAACAAGTAAATGCTTCCAGTATTGATGCGATTGTAGAAGCAGCACAAGGTTGTGAATTGATTGTCAATGTAATGCCTTTGGATTTTGGTGTTAATGTTTTGGAGGCAGCTATTCGTGTCAAAGCAAATTATCAAGACCTTGCTGCTTGTGAAAATATTGCAGATTGTCCAGACCCTAGAGATAACTGGCTGGAAGGTATCAAAATTATGTATAAGGAATATGGAAAAAGATTTGCAGAAAATGGTACAACAGCCATTATTGGTACTGGTTCCGCTCCTGGTGTTATGTGTGTAATGGCAAGAAAAGCAGTAAATGAATTGGATGAATGTGATACCATTAACATGATGGTCTATGAAGGAGTAGAGTCCAAAAGATTTTTACCCTACTGGTGGTCACCATTAGTTGCTTTGTCCGGTATGGCAGAAGATGCCTATGCTTTTGAAAATGGAAAACAAATTAGAACAACACCTTTTAGCAGACCTGTCAAAAGAGTATGGTCAGAAATGGGCAATAAAGAAGTTGTTTTGGTGGAACATGCCCATGATGAGCCAGTTTATGTTGGATTTAACAGAGAAAAATACTTTAAAAATTGTAAAAATGCTTATTTTAAATATGGTGGTGTAGGAATCCGTTTTGCAGAGCCACTTTATAGAGCAGGCCTACTTTCTTATGAGGAAGAAGAAATTAACGGTAGAAAGGTAGTGCCATTTGATGTTATTTTGAAACATACTCCTGCTGCCCCAAAAGACCCTGAAGTTATTAAAGAAATTATTGATGAGGGTTTAATTTCAGATGAAGGCGCATTTGTTTGTGAGGCTTATGGGCAAAAAGATGGCAAAAATATTATGGTAGATTTGCATGTTTTTGCACCAGGATTGGTAGAGGCTTATGACAAAGCAAAAATGTCTGGCGAAATGTACTTAACAGGACAAGGTGCTTTCCTATTTACAAAACTGTTTGTAAATGATAAAATTACACAAAAGGGCTTGATTTCTTCTGATATGTTGGATGATGCGCAAGTAGAACAATATTTACAGTGGGCAAAAGAATTAGATATTACTTATCAAATAGAAATCAAAGAAAACGTTGTTTGTAAAGATTGATAGGAAGCGAACCATTCGCTGAATATAAAAAGGTAAAAATAAAGGAGGAAAAGGAATATGATAGGAAAAAAAGTAGTACATCATTTAATGATGAGTGCAAAAGATGCACATTATGTAGGAGGCTTGGTAAATGGTGCAAGAATCGTTGACCAATGGGGCGATGTTGGTACAGAGTTAATGGTTTATGTAGATGGTGACATCAGTTTATTTTTAGGCTATGAAAAAGTAGAATTTTTAGCACCTGTTTATGTTGGTGATTTTATGGAATATCATGGCTGGATTGAAAAAGTGGGAAATCAATCTTATACTTGTAAGTTTGAAGCATGGAAAGTTGCAACACAACTTGATAGAACTGATGCAGATTTAAGTGGCGTTGCAACACCACATACAGCAGCAACTGCTTGTGAACCTCCTGTACTTTGTGGCAGAGCAACAGGTAGTTTATTTATTGCAAAAAAAGACCAAAGAGGTCCTCAGGAATCTTCTTTCAAAGATAGAAAACATCCTGGCGAATAACTTACTTTCTTGACGCTTTCTTGAAAGAAAGCATTGAACTCTGTGTGAAACTTTCGTTTCGCCGTTGTGCTTTGGACTTGAAATAAGGCTACCACAATCCCACTGGCTTTAGACGGTGGGTTAAAGTAGCCAAAAGAAATATATAGGGATGGTGCAGCCCGAATTTACGCCTGTGGAGATAGTAGGTTACGAGGTTTATGAAGCAGGAAGCCCATTGGCTTTAGACAATGAGTAGTTCACATAGAATAGTTGTTTTCATTGAACAACAACGGAGCACCATTAGAAAAAACTTTTATTCTGTCCTGTATACAAAAAAGTTGGTAAGTTTTAGCTTTATGGATAGGACTGAAGCGGACGGATTTTTTCGTCCGCCTTTTTGGGATAGGGGGAAAAAATGGAAAGACTTTTTCATATTGGTATGATACAAATGCCAGTAAATCAAGATACAGCAGTTAATTTGGAGTATATTGAAAATAGTATTGCGTCTTTGATGGGTGGATTTCGAAAACCAGAGTTAATTATTGGAGTAGAAAGTATCTCCTCTTTTACACCGGAATCTATTCCCGGCAGTATTACAGAATATTTTGGAAAATTGGCAAAGAAATATGGAATCTATTTAATACCGGGTACTATTTGCGAAAAAAGTGATGATTTGCCAGAAGGAAAATATTATAATACAGCACCAATTTTTAATCCGAAAGGAGAACTCATAGAATATTATAGAAAAATGGCTCCATGGCGACCTGCAGAAAATATGGTTGCGCCAGGAAAACGATATGTTATATTTGATGTTCCTGAAAAACGAACAAAAATAGGAGTACAAATTTGTTATGACTTGAACTTTCCTGAAATTTCCAGAAATGAAACCTTGATGGGTGCAGAAGTGCTTGTAAAATTAACACTTGACCCACAAGAATTATATTTGTTAAATAGACCGATTCATTTTGCAAGAGCATTAGAAAATCAAGCCTTTTTAGTTTCCACAAATGGGGTAGGATTTCATCATGGTGCGCATTTGTGCGGTCATTCTATGGTCATTTCACCACAAGGAAATTTGCTGTGGGAGGCAGGAGAAACAGAATCTGTTGCTGTGATTACTTTAGACTTAAATGAGGTTTCTCGTTGTAGAGAGCAGGGTACTATGTTTATAGAGCATTATCTTCAGCATGTGCGAGATTATGCTTTTCCAATGCCTTTTGCAGAAAATATAAAACAAGCACCCTTGTTTCAAACATTAAAACAAGTGCCAGAGTGTAAAATAGATACGCCAACAGAAGAAGTGGAAAAAATAAAACAACATTTAATAGATTTTATGGAAAAAAGAAAATAATAAAAAGGGGTTTTAGAATGGAAAAACAACATTTAATTTCTAAGATACAACAAATTGTAAAAGATGAAAAATTTAAAATAGATGCCTTTTTTTTCTGTGGCTTTCCGGGAGGAACACCAAATGAAAGCCTAAAAAAGGCTTGTGAAAAATATTTAGAGACAGAAGAAAAAGGAGAACAAAATACAGCTATTATACAAGAATTGGTAGCAGAATTGGAAAAAGCAATCGTTATAGTTCAGTCTGAAAAAAGTGGTAATGTAACAAATAATGCGGCAGATATGAAAGAAATATTAGATAATAAAGCATATTTATAACGCTTTCTTGAAAGAAAGCTTCAGTCTGTCAAAGAACCCACTTTTTACTATTGAAAAGTGGGTTCTTTTTGACTAAAAAGGAAATAAAACAGAAAAATAATAAAATGATAAGGAGATTTTGCTCTCCATACTGCTAGTTTTTTTAAATTCATTGCAGCATATTTAAGCCTCACCCATTTACTTACTTGAGCCAGACCTCTATATAATGTATCTCTCATACCATATTTTTCCTTTGCGTCAGCAAATACTCTCTCTATTGTTTGACTTCTTAGACTATAACTTCCTTTCCCCATTGGAGAGTACCTGATATCTTCTGCTTTTTCTATATATTCATTCCAGATATGTATGCTTACTATTTTCTGATTGTTTTTACTATTTGTACATTTTTGTTTACTTGTACAATTTTCGCATTGATATCCTTTACTCTTATATTCTCTATATCCCTCTCTATATTGTTGTAGCATAAGAAAGTATTTTGTTTTTTGGACATATCACACAATCATAATACTCGTCATAAACATAGTCATATTTTTTATAATCCCCCTTTGCTATCATGGGTCTTTTATATGGCATAGAGACAATTCTTCCACTATCGAATATTTGTTTACATATTCCTGGTGTTTTATATCCTGCATCTGCTGTTACAATTTCTATTTCTGGATAATTGCTACCTTTTGATATAATTCATGAAATGTTCTACTATCATGTACATTTCCTGCTGTAATTACAGTATCTAATATAAAGTTATGTTTATCACATACTGTATGAGTACTATATGCAAAACATCTTTTGTGTTCTTTACTGTTTTCATTTTATTGCCAGAGTCATTCTTCACTCTTTTCTTTAAAGCTGCATTTGCTTTGATATGTGTTGCATCCACAAAAACAACTTCTGGAGATAAATAACC
>CAJUKL010000056.1 GCA_910587195.1 uncultured Clostridia bacterium
TGTTATATTAATACAGTTGATGTAGAAAACAGTGATTTTGAAAATGGAAATTGGAAGTATCAATTTACTGCTTCTGATGGCACTTCACTTACATTAGAAGAAGGACAAAAGCATACATTTCTTATTGTAAATGGTAAAATATCCTCTGAAAATGTTGTCATTCAAAATAATATTTCTTTTGTTTCATTAGAAGGAATTTGTAAAGGATTGCATTTGCAAAAAGAAGAAAATAAAAATAGTATCAAAAATGGATTAGATACTGTTACAATAGAACATTCTCTTACTGTCAAAAAGAATAATGAAATACTGCCAATAAAAGCAATCTATATAGAAAATGAAATATATGTACCTTTAAAAGAATTTGTAACTGCTTTCAATGGTACTGTTAGTTATACCACAAAAGAAGTAATGCCTTTGTACAATCCTTTGATATGTATTGATACAAGAGAACAAAAAATAATAAAAGAACAGGCATTACAAACGACAAAACAAAAAATGAATCAATGTTATCAAAATTTTTTATTAGAGCAAAAGAATAATAATGCAAATGAAACACTCATACAAATTCAGCAAAAAATAAATACTATGCAGTGTATAGAAGATATGGCTAGTTTTTGGATAATAGACGCTCCTTATTTATTGCTTGTAGATAAAGCAACAGGAGAAATTTATTATAAAACAGGACATGGAAATGCAGGGCATGGCTCTTATATCGAAATGATTGATAAAGTAGATACTAATGTAACAGATTTTTTTGAATATGTTATCAATCATGGTTTTTAAAAGAATAAAAAATTTCTTTTTTTTGTTTTTTTTAAATTTTCGTTGCTATTTTTACTTTTTTTCTCTCTTTATATGATGTAGCAAGTAAAAAGAATCCCACTGTTTTTTCAGTGGGATTCTTTTTAATCAATTTCTATGATGGTATTTTTATCAGGGAAAAAGGGATTTCCAAATACTGTAATATCTTTTTCTGATAAATTTTCTGCTACAGCCATAGATATTTGAATCAATTTTAAATTTTTTAGAGAATATAATGCTTCTAATGTATTCAATGAAAAATTTCCGTCTGTCAAAAATAACTCCTGCAATTCTTTCATTTCAGACAATACAGAAATATCAGAAATATCATTTCCTATCAAACCTAATTTTTCTATATGATAAAAATTTTTTAAAAAGGATATATCTTTTAAAGCAACATCTCCTTGCTGACAATAATTGATATTTAATTCTGTCAAATTTTGTTTGTTTGGTAATTTTTTGATAGACTGATATTCTTGTGCGATGCAGTTAGATAAATATAAAGATTTTAAATTCTGTAATGATGACAAAAAAGAAAAATCGTTTATATTGCAATTTTCTATAAAAATAGATTCTAAATTTTGATATTGCGATAGCATAGAAGAATCATTTAAAATTACACCACATATACGAATCGTTTTTATCTCATCAATAGGATAATCTATTTCTTCCAATGACAAAAATTCGATTGCTGTTTCAGAAGAATATAACATATCTTCATATTTAAAATTGATTTCTATTTGCGTGTTTCCAGTATATTCATTACCAATATACTCACTGACTTTATTTTCTTCATCAGAGCAAGCTGAAAATGATAAAAGAATAAAAAGAAATAAAAATAGCCTTTGAAACATCTGTTTTACTCCTCTACTTTTATTTACATTCTATGGTAATTGTTTGTATATCATCAAATTCTTTTACTGTTTCATCTAAGCCAGAAGTATCAAAATAAAAATAGAAGTCACTGTGACCATTTCCGCCACCACCACGAACAAAGGTAACAGGAATTGTAATACCATTCACAGATACTTTAATATGTTCATTTACAAAATCCGTTCCTTCCTGTACTTTATTTCCTTCTCTATCTTGGTTTAGCATATCATCTAGCATACTATATAATTCTTCTGTTTCATCCATTACATTCATTTCAAGTTGAAACCCAAACATCAATTTACTATCATTATCTTTATTCCATGTTACAGTGAAATCTGTAAGATATTGCATATTATTTTCTGTTGTATCAAATTTGTTGTTTCCTGTTCTTTTGAATTCTACAGCAAAATCTGAAATATCTTTTGAAACATCTCTGTCATCCTCTCTTTTTAGCTTTAAATCCCATGATGTACTAGTGGGTGGCAAAACATAATCCAAACATATTTTCCTTTCTTCTGGATACCATGTTACATCGCCATAATATCCTAAATCGTCCATTAAAATAATACTTTTACCGCCTATATTGTAAGTATTTACGTCTATACTTTCATCGTCAGTTTGTGATAGAACTTCCAAAATGACACGATTACCTGCATCATAAGATTTTTCATTTCTATCAGCCCCATAAAAAAGTCGTGCAATAATATCAGTTTCGTAAATATTTGCTGCGAAAGAGCCGATTGCTTTTGTATTTTTTGGGGGAACATAATCTGCTGTTATTTCATTGGGAGATGCAATATCATATTCTACTCGTAGAACACGTTCAGAATCTGAATACCAAATATCAAATCCATATTTTTCTAAATCTTCCACAACAATTCCTGTATATCCATTGATATTATAGGACGGAATTGGCAAGCCATTGATATAAGCAACAATATCTGTGTTGACTACTTTTCCAACAATATCTCCTGTTTTCGCAAAAACAATACTGCTGCTTATCATCATACAAAACAATAAAATAATACAATTTTTCAATTTTTTCATAAAACATTCCTCCTTCATTGATGATATGATTATAAATTTCTTTTTATATATAAACAACAAAAAAGACAAATTTACTACAACTTTTTTGAAAGTATTTTGTATTTTTTTGAATACAAAAAAACTGCCACATAGTCCTTTATGTAGCAGTCTTTTGATATTAGATTAGGAAACTGTGAAAATAAGGCGTTTTTTTGCACAGCTATTTGTGCCTAAAACATATCTAAATGTTTCTGTTGTACTTGTAGTTACTGTTTTAGAAATACACTTCCAAGAATTATACATTCCAGATGCATTGCCTTTTAATGTTGCATACTTTGTATCAGAGCCAGAATTGATAACACAATATTCACTTTTATCATTTGTATCAGTTTTCATATAGATGTTAAATGTTACAGAGGATTTTCCGCTGTCATTTACAAATCTCACTGGAAATTCATAGATAATGCCCCAGTTGCCAAGATTTTGACCTGAAGTTGATGGAGAAATGCACTTTCCAGCAGGAGCTGCCAAATAGATTGGAAGTAAATCAGAAGTAGCAGCAGCTCTATTGATTTTTAAATTAGAAATTCCTGTTGTATTTAATTTCAAATATCTCCTTGCTTTTTGTAAGTCACTAGCATTTAATGTAATGGTATCCGCTACATATTTATAGCCATTGGAGTAACCAGAATATTGATTTCCATTGCCATCTGTTTTTGGAATTACAGTAGCTGTACCATCTATATTCCATTTGTTTTCGTAGATATATACTGTGATAATAGCTTGTCCATCTACTTGAAACTCCATTAAACCGCTGTAAAGCCCACTGTAATCAAGCAATTCTTTATCAAACCAGTAAGAACCATTTTTAGTTATGCTTACCTCTGATGCTGGTGAAGAATTAAAATAATCTTTGATTGTTTCCCCTGCAACTCCATTCCAACTTTTTTTGTCATCAAAACGGTTTGTACCATGTCCTAATTTTAATTGCCTGAAATGCAATTTTGTACTGTTTGGATTAAATATTTGTATTCCAAAATTCAGTTTATTCTGTGATGTAGGTGCAGCTGCACCTGCACTATTATTGTATTGATAAGAAAAGAAAATCTGATGTGTGCCAGCTGGGACAGTCACTTGGTTTAAGCATTTGTTACAATCCGTTTTATCTTTATCTCCATACATATTATTTTTTAATGCTTCAGGATGATTACAAATTACAAATTTTTTGCTTGTATCTAATGAATAGTTTACAGGTAAACTAATATCAGTAGACAAATTCGTTAAATCAGTTAAATTGCTGCCAGAGGCAGATAAAATAGTGAAAGCCATAATAAAATCTCCCTTCAAAAATTTAATTTTGTTTTTCTTTTAGCAAAACTTATCTATGTAGATTTAAAAAAATGATGGTTTCCTTACTGTTTGAATGCTCTTTTGTTTTAAAAAATAGGAAAAATATAAAATCGTATCATCATTGCAGTAAAGTATTTCATTTTTACATTTCTTTACAATAAATAAATTTTTGCTATTATTTTGAAGCAGTTGTCTTTTTCCTATAAAAGATGGTTGTGATTCAGTAATCTTAAGCTTTATCCCCCTCCAAATTCAGCGAAGCATTTTCCCTATTTGCTGAAAAAGATTTTTAAATTTGAATCACTTGCTTCTATTTGATAAAGATAAAATAAGTTTTGTTTTAGCAACCTAAATACACAATTTTTTAAAATTTTTATAACATTTTTTTAGAAATAAGAATTTAAAAAAAATTTCTTTTAACTGCTTCTGTCTAATAAAGATAAAATAAATTCTGTTTTAGCAACCTGAGTACATAATTTTTTAGAATTTTTATAATATCTTTTTTAGAAATTGTTTACATCTATAAAAGATAAAATTGTTTTCTCTTGTGCAATCTAAAATTCAAAATTTTTTAAATTTGTAAAAAAATTATGTAGAAATAATCATAACGATTGGAATATTATTCTATTGATAGATTGATTTTGATAGGTTAGTGGATAAAAATGAAGTTATTATAATAACTCTAAAAAAGATAATGTTAAAAATATTTTGTATATAATACTAGCCCTTGCTTTCTGCAAGGGCTAAAAATTTTTAAATATTATTCTGTATATTCTCTGTCATAGAAAATATCTACTATTTCTGTAGTTCCGCTGTGATTTGTACTACAATAATCCGTATTATATTCCAAATATAAGGAACGGTTGGAACTATTGTAATTGAATGGCACATTTGGTGTTGTTTTACCAAGTTTGCAATTTTTCTATACCACATTTTGGAGTATGAAATATTGTTAAATTCTTTATTTACTTTCTATTTGAATAGCATTATATATTTTTTGAATTTATATTAAAAAATATAAAAAATATCTTTTTCATTACAAAGTTCTGTTATTATAACATTTTTCAAGTTCTCAATTCTACTTTTCATATAGTTTAAATTTTCATTTTGTAAATTTTGTTTTGCCCAACTTAATAACAACTCTAATTCTTTTAATACAATTTCTTTTTTTGATATATCAAATTCTGTTCCATCTTGAACATATTTAATTCTAAGTTCTTGGATTGCTTTTTCCCAATATATATCATAAAATTGCTGAGAAGAAATGCTTTCATTTAAAATTAGTTTTGAATTTTTATCATAAATATTACCTGAATATTTATATAATTCTACCGACATTATTTTTTTCTCCTGTCATATAAATTCTCTATGACTGAAAAACTATATGGATTTATACTAATTTTTTCTCCTAAGTCTGTTTTAATTTCTAAAATAGAATCACTAATATATTTTATGTTTTCTATCCAAACAATTTCTTCATTTTTTCCTCTTTTCCATTCTTTCCACTGTTTTGTTCGTTTATGATATGCATATTCTATAAAAGGAGAATGTAAATAGTATACATTATGGTATTCAAATTTTTAATCCTAACAAAACTTCTGTTACAATTACACCTTTAAATTGTGGACATGGACAGGGCAATGGTAGCGATAGTGGACGAATCAATGTAAATGCTGCCTCATGGACAAGATTTTTTAATGGAGCAAGTGATTGTGGCACAACAACAGCTAAAACAGTAGCATCCAATGGTTCGTTTTGGATTTTAGATAAAGTAATTCCTCAAGGATATGGTTTTAGTGGCAATTTAAGATTTCGTACTTCTGGCACTGTGATTGTAACAGTATATGCTTTTTTAGACCGCTATAAAATATCTGGTGCTGGTTCTCAATACCGATATGATGGAGCATCTGTACAATATTCTGGATATGGAGCAGGCTATTTCCTGACTGCTGCAGAAATAACACTCAAAGCAAGTGATATTTTGAATAATGGTGGAAAGTTTTTTCAAACTTGTTATTCAGAATATCCAAAACCTGTAAAAGGTGAAAAAAATCCAATGGAAGTAAATGGTAAAGCACAAAGTGATATGGTTCCTATCCATATTGCTGGTACAAGTGAAATTGCAGGTCCTGATGAACCTCGTCCAAGACATAATGTAGGAAACTGGTGTGTACAATATTATATTCCTGTAAGATTTGAAAATGACACCAACAGAGATGTTGTTTTTAAAGGATACATACAGCCAGGAGAAGATAATAAAAATGAAAATTTCTATATATTGTCTTCTGGTTCCAACAACACAGTTTACCAAAGAATTAGTAGCATTAATGAAGAAAAGTATAAGGACAAAAGAACATGGCATTGGACAAATCATACTATTCCAGCTCATACTACTTCAGCTGTTCAGATATGTCAATTTATATTAGGAACAAATAGTTCCAAACACGTAAATCATATTTGGAAAGTAGAAAACAAATAACAAACAAACCCCTTATGCTATAAAATAGTATAAGGGGTTTGTCATTAAGGAGTTACTATTTTATCAATTGATTTTTTATAACCAGACCAGCTTAAATAAGTATAACTAAATGGCATACCAATAAACTCTGCAATATCCTTTTCCTCAATATAGATTTCTCCTGCATAAACAAAAACAGAGAAATTTTTTTCTGGAGTGTTACTTGATTTTAAAGTAACACTTCCTAAAATATACTGTTGTGGATGTACGCAAAAAGGGTCTTTGTCTTCATAAGTATGTAAAGATTGTTTTGTTCCTTTTTCCAAAATAAGCATATTTTCTTTTTGTTCTTTTACGGTGATGTCTGCCATTTCTAAGAGAGGTCTTAAATTTATATATTTATCGTTTTCATATTCATCATGTCCAAAATAAAATATATTGTTTCCTTCAAAATCAGAAAAATCAGAGTTTGTATTATATGTTTCATAAGCCTCTTTGCTATCAGTATAGTTTGTTATATAAGGATACTCAATAGAAAGCAAATCTAATGGAAATGTTCCAAAATCTGTTTGAATTTCTTTGCCACCCATCATTGCCTCCATCTCTACAATTCTTTCTGCTGGGTGCCAAGCAAAGCGAAAACCATATGCGGAATAACCATTTGTTCTAAAAGGTCCGTAAGATACTTTGTTAGGGTTAATCTCAGAAATTGCAGACACTTCTACAGCGATTTTACCACCTATATTATAAATATGTTCTTTCTCTACATGGTTTTCATTGATAGATACGTTTATATCCGTTTCATAAATATTTCCGATGATTTTTCCAGGAGAATTATTATTTTTTTCTGATACATATTCGGGAGCAGTTTCAGGCATACAACTTGCATTCGCATGTAAGCATCTTGATTCCTCATACCATTCCACTTGAAACCCATACCTTTCTAAATCTTCCACTACAATTACCGTTTCCCCACCGATATTATACGATGGTATTTTCATGCCATTAAGATAAGTAACAATATCTGTTGCATAGATATTCCCTATAACATCACCCACTGCAGCATGAGCAACCGTTCCTCCTGATAGAAAACAAAACAATAAAATCATACAGCTTACCAATTTTTTCATACAACATTCCTCCTCTATAGATTATAAACTTTTTATATAGAAATAAACAATAAAAAAGCTGAAAATACTACAAGATTTTTGATTGTTTTTAAAAGAATACAAAAAACATTAAAAAAAGTTGTAGTAAAATCTTTTATTTTGTTGTTTATTTATAATAGAGAAAAATAAAAAAGGGGAGAGTTCTTTATGAAAAAGTTAAAAAAAATAATCTATCTACTGTTATTGTGCAGCATGATTTTTGTACAGCCTATCTATGCAATAGAAAATCCATCTACAAACCAAAGCAATATGGAAAATGGAGGATATTTTGCAGAAAAAAATCACATTCTTTATTATCTAAAACGTGTTGAAGCAGAGGAAAATCATAATATGTTGCAACTTTATCAGTATGATTTGCAGACACAAACAGATTCTTTATTATGTGAAGATTCCTTTCAATATGACCCTTCTACATCAACTTATCATATGAGAGTTTGTGAGGATGGATACATCTATTTTAATGTGATAAAAGAGGAAGACATAAAAGAAAATGGATATAACAGTGCATACTATCGTGTTTCTGTCAATGGTGGAAAAAGCGAGTATGTTTGTAAATCTAAAGAAATTGCATTTCTTTCTGATACTTGGATATATTGGTCAGAAAAAAACAGTTTTTATAATTTAGTGACAAAAGAAACAATACAAAATACAATAACAAATTCCTTTGATTCCATACTACTACAAGAACCAGAAAACAGTTCCTGTGAATATCATGATGTAGTTTATTTGGATGCATATCGAAATTTACTTCCAACAACTTATAAAAATGGTCAGCCCTTAGAACATGGGCTTTATGTTTTCCCATTACATGAGCAAAATGCTTTTCACAAAATAGAATTAGAAGAAGAAGCATACAACTTTCAAGTGTATAATAACAATTTGTATTATCATACTGGAAACGCAATAAAACAATATTCTTTACAAAATCATACAACAAAAACAATCATAGAAATAGAAACAGAAAATGATGCAATATATTATTCTGCTATTTATAATGATACACTATATTATGGTTATAACACTAAAAAAAATGGTAAATATTATCCTAATTTATATCGTATTTCATTAAAAGGCGAACAAAATCAGCCTGTAATAGCAGTTCCTTATTTTTACAGTACCCAAATTCATATTTTGGAAGATGTTGTTTGCTGTGCCTATGTAACAAGAGCCTATATTGGAAATTGGAGAATATTTGATATCCATACTGGAAAAAGACTTTTTATTACAATATAAAAAACAGGAGGAACATGATTATGAAAAGACTTTTGAAATTTATAGTATTATTTTACTGCATGATATTAATGGGAAATACAGCTTATGCAGAAACAGAAAAAGTCATTTATTCTGATATTACTGCTTATATTAATGGTTTGCCAATCCCTTCCTACAATTTTTATGGAGCAACGGTAGTAATTGCAAAAGAGTTAGAAAACTATGGTTTTGACTTAAATTATGTTAATGAGGAACGCTGTTTATATATAGAGTACAATCCAGAGAAAGAGGTAACTGCAAATTATGACCCTCAAAAAGAGAATAAAAAAATTGGTTCTGTAGCATTTCCTGTGCAGGCAACAGATATTTATGCCAGAATAGAAGGACATAGTACAGGTGGCACTTCTTATAGTAGCAATGGAGAATTGCTCATTAACATTAATGAACTGAAAGAACAACATTCCTGCTATGTAACATGGTATGAAAAAGAAAGAAAAATATGTTTTGATTATATGATTATATGCCATATTGGGAAATAAACCCTGATATTGACTATGAAAAAGAAAAAAATGAAATTATTTCCAGTTTTGCAATAGAATTTACAAAAACAGAACAAAAAGAAATCAATGCATTTGGAAAAGAACAGCCTAAATTCCAAGTAAATGGAAAAAATGAACAGTATCTTTCTTTTTTTAGAATCATTTGGTGCGAAAAAACACCAGTAAGAGATTTCAAAAAAAATTGGTTTGAAAATGGTAAAATTACCATTGATTTTTGTATTCGTGAGGATACTATTTTGAAAGCAGAACAGTTAATAAAGTTATTAAATTCTGTTTTGACAATCAATTCTGAAGGGAATGTGGTGTCAGAAAACATTGTTGCTGCTAATAAACATATCAAAGTATCTATCAATGGAGAAAGTATACCTGTTTCGGCAATAGAACTAAGACCAGATTTTGACGGTTATATGTATTACATAGAATTGGACAAAGAAATAAAAAATCTAGATGAAATCCAAAGCATTACCATAGAATGTAAATAGAAAGGAAGAATTTTATGGAAATATTAGCAGAAAGTAAAAAATATATTGTTTTTTATGAGTTTGAATCTGTTATATTGAAAATTAAGAAATCAAAAAAGGAAATTTTAATTGGTGATTTTTATGGTGAACCCCAAATGGCTCTTATTTCAGAAAAAGAAGATTTTTGTGCTATGTGTGGCTGTGGCATAATTGTATACTTTTTCCATATTTGTTATAATGAGAATAAAATATCTGTACTTCTCCTTCAGTTATTGTTTTTTGATTTATCCATACATTCCCTTTATCGCTATCTCCAAACATACTGTCTGAAGTGATGTCCTCGGGATAATTGCAATAAATCCAACGATTGTCTGTATCCATGGAAAATTTCATAGGAATTCTGCTGTTACTTCCACTTGGAAGATTCACTGTTCCAAGGTTTGATGTTCCTGTTAAAAATTGAAAAGCCATTTTAATCATCCTTTCTTTTTCTTCTTTTTGAAAATTTCTTTTTATAACCGGTTACGCTATATAAAGAGAAATAGAAATTGATTTTGTAAACCTAAATTTTAAATTTTTAAAAAATTTTTTGATTTAAAATTTTAAGTATCAAAATAATTTCTCTGTTTTGTAACCGGTTATATACTAGAAAGAAGAAAAAAGGACAAATTTGTAAACTTAAACTTTTATTTTTCTAAATCTTTTTTTCTTAACTGGTCAACTTTTGTATCCAAAACATTTACTTGTGTAACTACTTTATCTACCTTATCATCAACCGCAGTAAAGCGTTCATTCAATTTATCATTTGACGCTGAAAAATTATGTATGGTTGCTTCAAAAAGTGCTTTTAATTCTGAAATTACTTCTGTATTTTTTGTAATGACTTCCAGTAATTCAGATTCTCTTTGCATATATTTATCCAGTCGTGCAGCTTCTGTTTCTTCCTTATCTGCTTTATTTTTAGATACGATTTTATAAAATGGTATCAATACTAAGATACAAGCCATCATCATTAATATAAAGAAAATAATCAATATACTATCTGTTTTTTGAATCATGTTGTTAAGTAGTTCCATTTCATTCATTGTCATTGCCATTTTCATTCACCTCCTGTTTCTCTATTTGCAACTTTTTTCTAAAAAAATTATATAAAAAAATGTTTTCATCACCTCCTCAAATTAATAGCTTTTTTCTTTAAAATCTGAGATTGTTTTTAGTTTTTTCTTCATTTTGTTTATCTGTTTGTTTACGGCTTATCTTGATATATGCAGCATTGCAGCAATCTCTCCATCTGAAAATCCTTCTACTATTTTTAATTCAAATAATAAGCATTCTTTTTTTGTTAGATATTGTTTTATGTCTATAAAAAACAATATGTCTTTTACAGAATCATTGAAACTTTCATCTATTAAAATATTATCAAATGATGTTTCTTCCTTTAAAAAACAAATTTTATTTTTATATTCTTCCTGCTTTTTGTTTATATCGTATGAATTCATGATAAATAGAAGTTTTGATATAAGATAAAATATATTTATCCTCATAAAACTGTTTTTTCTCTATAGGAATTTTCATGATAGTATGTAAAAATGTTTCCATTAAATCGTTGTAAGCATCTTCATAAGATAAAAGCCAGCAATACTTTTTTAGCAACGGTTCAAATTTTTGGCACAATGCAAGCATACTTTCTTTATCATTATTTTTTGCTTTTACGATACAATCGTATAAACTTTTTACTTCCATATTCATCTCACCTGTCCATTTCTGTTAGGAATTTTTTCTTTAACTGGTAAAGATGAATGTGGAATTGTTTTAGCAACTAAATTTTGAAAAAATTTTTATATTTTTGTATTTTTTTGTATCTTATTAAGAAATAAAAGTAGTCGATTAATTGAATTTAGTAAAATTTATTTTTAAATAAAGTAACTAAAATTTTTTTGAACTTTTTTTCAAATTTCCAAGCAAATTTAAAAAATAATCAGAATATAAAAAAGTGCATACAAAGGCGGATTACGCCTATTGCAAGCAGGGGAAAGGGATATCCCTTTCCATGCTTGTTGGGGAATGCCCCAAACCCCTAGTACAAATTTTTTAAAATTTGTAAAACGCTTTCAGCGTGGCGAAAACCATAAAAATCGAACAAAAAAAAGAGGGAAAACAACATCAAATTGTTTTCCCATTTTGTTATATTTCTTGGTCTTTTTCTAATTTTTTTTGTTCCGTTTGGAGCAATTTATCCATGTTTTGTTTTGCCGTTTGATACTCCAACATTTCTTTTTTTGCTGTTGCATATTGTTGATAAAGCTGTTGTTTTTCTGCTAATAAATTTTGATATTGTTGCTGTAATTCCTTTACTTTTGGAAGTTCTTTTTGACTGGTTTTTTCAAAAAATGCTTTTGCTTTTTCGTGCTTTATGATGTCCTCACTATGTTCTTTTTTAAAATTTTGTTTGTCTTTTGTTTTCTGATATTGCTTATAAATGTCAATGGTTCTAGCGTAATAAATGATGTTCGTCTTTAACTCTAAAACTTCTTTTATCTGCTTTTCTTTTTGTTTTAATTGACTGGATATTTCATTAAATTGCTTTGTGCGATACTGTATTTTTTGTTCTAATTTTTGATAATCTACATTGTTTTCTGTTAAAAAATTTACGGTATTTGCAGCTTGCTTTACATTAAATATTTTTGCCCATTGCTCATAAGCTGCACCTTTTCCATCTTTCTTTTTTTGCTCTATATCAATAAAAGAAGTGATACTTTTTTTAATTGAATTTGATTGAGATTGTTGCAATTTTATTTTTTCTGCAACAGCAATTTCAGTATATTCTGCACCCAAAGTTTTCATTCTTGTAAAGCGATTTTGTTCTGCTGCTCTAAATGAAATTTGTTTTCCCTGTTTTACTTCATAGCCTTGTTTTCTCATATTTTCAATAAAATTTTCAAAATATTTACTTTGAGGAATGGTAACATCTTGGTGTTAGTATATAAGTGTAGACAGAGAAAGTTGAACAACCTATACTATAAAAC
>CAJUKL010000057.1:0-5109 GCA_910587195.1 uncultured Clostridia bacterium
AAAATGCTTTCATCCCACCCCTAAAGGAGTGGGCTTTTCGCATTTAGCTTGTAAAAATAATAGGAGTAATCTTGTTAAAAAGTACGGAATCTTAAAAATGTTCGCCTATTGTGTACAGTATCAATAAAAATAGCGAATAAAGGCAATCAAAATAAGGATACCACCAGAAAATGCTGTCCAAAGATTATCTTTCATAGAAAAATGAGTTTTTAAATGTTTTCCATAAGAAATGCCAATACTCAAAAACAGAATTTGAAAGATAGAAGTAAATAAAGGAAGCAGCAACGAGATATTTACAGCACCTGCTCCAATGCCTGCTCCCATAGAATCAAGAGAAAGCAAAAAGCCCAAAGAAAGTCCTTCTTTTGCATCAATATGAGAAGAATGGTCTTTGTCACAAGAACAGGGATTCTGTAATAATTCTGTGGAAGAATGGTGAAAACTTTGGTAACAAAGAAACAATCCCATTAAAAAAAGTAATACTATGCCTATGTTGTTTGCTGTTTTCGCACTAAAAAAGAAGGTCATATGATTTCCTATCCATAAAAATAGTCCCATAAAAAACATAGTTTCTAAAAACAAAATACATTTTGTAAAAAATGGTGTCACAATATTCCGCACTCCATAAGATAAGCCTATTCCAAGTGCATCAATGCTTAAAGAAATAGCCACTAATAGGACAAAAAACATAATTTACACCTCCTATTGCTTATCATATGTCATTAGCATATTTTTGAAAGTTGTTTCATATAGTTAATTTGATAAAACTAACTTTTCGTTGAACCATAAAAAGTAATAGAAAAAAGGCTAGTTTTTCCAGCAAAGTTTGTCAGGCTTTAAAAATTTTTAAGAAAGGAAGGATTAAAATGAATGATTGGGAAAAAAGTCCGCGTGAAATCGAAAAAATGCTTGGGACAAGCATAAAGCAAGGTCTTTCTTTTGAAGTAGCAGAAAAACGGCTACAAGAACAAGGAAAAAACACATTACATTATGAAGGAAATCAAAAAGGGCTTTTCGCAAGATTTTTTGCACAACTGAATGATTTTATGGTTATTGTGTTAATTTCTGCTTCTGTTGTTTCGTTTGTTGTTTCCTATCTCAATGGAGAAAAAGACTTTATGGATTCTGCAATTATTTTACTAATTGTAGGTGTCAATGCTATACTAGGTATGATACAAGAAAGCAAAGCAGAAAAAGCATTAGAGGCATTAAAAAAATTATCTGCCCCAAAAGCAAAAGTATTGCGAGAAGGTATTGTGAAAGAAATTGCAGGGGAAGATGTTGTGGTAGGAGATATATTAGTATTAGAAGCCGGGGATTATGTTTGCGCTGATGGACGATTGATAGAAACAATTAATCTCAAAGCAGAAGAAAGTGCCATTACAGGGGAATCTGTCCCCGTAGAAAAAAACGCAAATCATGTTTGTAAAGCAGATACTTCTTTAGGTGATAGAAAAAACATAGTATTATGTTCCTCTTACATTACTTATGGCAGAGGAAAAGCCATTGTAACCGCAACAGCACTAGAAACAGAAGTAGGAAAAATTGCAAAAATGATTGCAGAAGAAAAAGAATCTCAAACACCTTTACAAAAAAAATTAGGACAAACCGGCAAAACATTAGGAATTGCTGCACTTGTCATTTGCCTTGTTATTTTTTGCATGGGATTATTAAGAAAGGCAGAGCCTTTTGAAATGTTTATGACTTCTGTTAGTTTAGCAGTAGCAGCAATTCCGGAGGGTTTACCAGCCATTGTTACGATTGTACTTGCCATTGGAATGCAAAGAATGTCCAAAAAAAATACCATTATCAGACGCTTACCAGCCGTGGAAACATTAGGCAGTGCCAGCGTCATCTGTTCTGACAAAACTGGAACACTAACACAAAACAAAATGAAGGTAGTAAAAGTAACAAATTTTAAGGAATTGGAAAAAGGAGAAACCAAAAAAAATATTCTTTCTCTTGCCTCTTTGTGTAATGATTGCCGAAAAGAAAGCAATCGTATGATAGGAGAGCCAACAGAAATTGCTTTAGCAGAAGGCTTAGAAGAATTAGGCGAAAATATGACACAATTAAAACAGGACTATAAACGAGTAGCAGAAATTCCATTTTCTTCCGAGCGAAAACTTATGACAACGGTACATAAAATGACAGATGGTAATTTTTTATCCATTACGAAAGGTGCGCCAGATATTTTATTGGACAAATGCATTTCCTGTATAGAGTATCATGAAATTGTTCCATTTTCCAATAGCAAAAAAGGACAAGCAAAAAAATTAAATGGAGAATTAGCAGAACAAGCATTGCGTGTCATAGCAGTTGCCTTTCAGATATGGGAAAGTAAACCAAGCACAGTTTTACTAGAAAAAGACCTTGTTTTTGTGGGAATGATAGGTATGATTGACCCTCCCAGACCAGAAGCCAAACGGGCGATTTCTATTTGCAAAAAAGCTGGTATTAAACCAGTTATGATTACTGGTGACCACGCCCTAACAGCAAAAGCGATTGCACAAGAATTAGGAATCTTTGAACAAAATGATGCTTATATGACAGGAGAAGAATTGCAAAAATTATCTGATGAAGCATTAGAAAAAATAATTCATCATTATTCTGTATTTGCAAGAGTTTCTCCCGAACATAAAGTTAGAATTGTAAAAGCGTTTCAAAGTCAAGGAAATGTAGTTGCTATGACAGGTGATGGTGTTAATGATGCGCCAGCATTAAAAAGTGCTGATATTGGTTGTGCTATGGGTAAAAACGGCACAGAAGTTGCCAAAGGTGCCGCAGATATGATATTGACAGATGATAATTTTGCAACGATTGTGGCAGCCGTAAAAGAAGGTAGAGGAATTTATGATAACATTAAAAAAGCGGTACATTTTCTTTTATCTAGCAATATTGGAGAAATTATCACAATATTTGTGGCAATGTGTTTTGGTTGGGCAACACCCCTATTACCCATACAATTATTATGGGTTAACTTAGTAACCGATTCCCTGCCAGCTATTGCTTTAGGATTAGACCCAAGCGAAAAAGATATTATGGAAAGAAAACCGGAAAATAGTAAAAAAAGCATGTTTTCTGATGGTATGGGAGCAAGAATTGCTTTAGAAGGTTGTATGATTGGAATGTTAGCACTGTTGGCTTTTGGCATTGGACATATTTATTTTGATATAGGGGAACAGCATATTATAGGTAGAACAATGGCATTTGCAGTATTAAGCATTTCACAGTTAGTACATGCTTTTAACATGAGGACAGAACATTCCATTTTTACGATTTCCCTTTTTAGTAACCTTTATTTAGTAGGTGCTTTTTTAATAGGAACTGCATTACAAGCAGGCGTAATTATGATTCCGGCACTATCCACCATTTTTAAAGTGCAGCCATTAGAGCCTTTTCAATGGGCGATTGTTGCAGCCTTAACCTTTGTGCCAATTATCGTTGTAGAGTTGGAAAAATGGAAAGACAATAAAATAAAGTAAAAATAAAGCGAAGGTGTTCAAAACCTTCGCTTTTATGGTATAATAATCAAAAAACTTAGAAATGATATAACGACTTGTTTTTCTTATCGTGACATACTCCCACGGTCTATGCTAACGCATAGAGATGGTGGCTTCTCGTTCGATAGTACCAATGTACTAAGCATAAGCGAGCTAACCCCGTGTGTCCCACGGTTTTCACGAATTACTTTCCATTCGTACCTTGGACATTTTACGCACAGAAGGAAGCTTGGTTTTCGCATATTTGGTTTCTCTGTGCAACCCTATATATCCAGTTGTCAATGTACTTGTCAATGTATTTATTATATTCTATTTATTTTTATAAGGAGAAAACAGCATATGAATTTATTTTTTAGTAAAAACAGAGAAAAATTATTTTCAAAGATAGAAGACAACAGTGTGATTGTACTTTTTGCAGGAAATGCTCCTACAAAAAGAGGAGATGAAAAATATCCATTTTCACCTGATAGAAACTTTTATTATGTCAGTGGAATTGACAAGCAAAATTGCATTTTATTTTTTAGCAAAAAAAATGAAAAAACAGAGGTTACACTTTATATAGAAAGAGATAACGGAATTTTAGCAAAATGGGTAGGTGCAAACCTCACAGAGACACAAGCAAAAGAATTATCTGGCATTGAAACCATTGGCTATATTGACCAATTTGACAAAGATTTTTCAGAATATGTTTTTAAAAACAACATAGAGCAATGTTATTTTGACATGGAGTGCAGAGAGTTTGACAGCATGACACCAGCATTATGCTATGCACAAAAGGTAAGAAATTATTTTCCGGCAATCGTTCAAAAAAATGTTTATCCAATTTTTGCAGAGATGCGAGAAATAAAAGAAGATTATGAAATTGCATTAATACAAAATGCCATTGATATTACGATAAAAGGGATAGAAAGCATGATGAAACATGCAAAACCAGGTATGATGGAATATGAAATAGAAGCCTATTTTGATTTTGTATTAAAACAAAATGGAGTACAGCAAAAGGCTTTTCAAAGTATCGCAGCAGCAGGAAAAAATGGAACCATATTGCATTATAATGAAAACAATTCCCAAACAAAGCAGGGAGATTTAATATTATTTGATGTAGGCGCACAAAAAGAATGGTATAATGGAGATATTACAAGAACTTTTCCCGTTAGTGGAAAATTTACAGAAAGACAAAAAACCATTTATAATATTGTTTTAGAGGGACAACAAAAGGTCATTGATGCCATAAGACCAGGGATTGCTTTTTCTCATTTAAACGAAATTTTAAAAGAGCATTATTTTGAAGAACTAAAAAAAATAGGACTTGTAAAAAACCAGCAAGAGGTCTCTCATTATTATTATCATGGAGTTAGCCATTATTTAGGAGCAGAAACACATGATATTGGAAGGTATCAGGAAAAACTATTAAAACCCAATATGGTGTTAACAGTAGAGCCAGGGCTATATATTGAAGAATGGGAAATCGGTATTAGAATTGAAGATGATGTTGTTGTAACGGAAAATGGCTGTCGTGTTCTATCAGAAAAAATGATAAAAACTCCAGAAGAAATAGAATCCTTCATGTCTTCTTCCTTTCTTGAAAGAAAGGAAGCGAAAGAAC
>CAJUKL010000057.1:5209-12646 GCA_910587195.1 uncultured Clostridia bacterium
TTTAACTTTGTTTGACGGAAATTGAACAAAAATTGCAGTTAAATTATAATGGGAGACAATCGGAAAAGCAAAAAAATCTTGAAAGAAAGGAAGAGAAAGAACTTTAACTTTGTTTGACGGAAATTGAACAAAAATTGCAGTTAAATTATAATGGGAGGCAATCGGAAAAGCAAAAAAATCTTGAAAAAAAAGAAGCGAAAGAACTTTAACTTTGTTTAACGGAAATTGAACAAAAATTGCAGTTAAATTATAATGGGAGACAATCGGAAAAATCAAAAAACTCTTGTTTTATTCAAAATAGGGAAAACGAAGTTTTCCCTAAAAAGTTCTTTGCTCCGCTTTCTTTCAAGAAAGCGGACAAGAGTTTGAGAGCGGAGCTCTCAAGGTTTTAAGGTTTTGTTTTTTCACATTCCGGACATTTGCCGTAAAAAATAAGTTGTTCCGATTCCAGTGTAAAATCAGTAAAAGGTGTTGCTTGCTGACGTAATTCTCCAAAAGGGTCAGGAGAAAGGTCTTTCACTTTTCCACAACAAGTACAAACCACATGAGAATGTCTTGTCGTAATCGCATCATATCTTGCACTTGGCTCTCCTACACTTAATTCTTGTACCAGTCCAGAAGACTTAAAAAGGCATAATGTTTTATAAACCGTTGCTAAACTAAGGGTGGGATTTGTTGGTTCTAATGCTTGATAAATCATTTCTGCATTGGGATGTTCTTTTGTATGAGAAAGCATAGTATAAATGGCAATCCTTTGTGGAGTAACCTTCAATCCTTTTGCTCTTAAAATCTTTGTAGTGTCTTTCATAAAAATGCTCCTTAAATAATAATTATTGTTATTTAATAATAATACATACAAAATATCATGTCAATAGAATTTTATGGAAAAATAGTAATATATTAAAAAAAATCAGGTAGAATAGGAGAGAAAAAGAATGAATATTGTATTATTAGAGCCAGAAATTCCACAAAATACAGGTAATATTGCAAGAAGTTGTGCAGCAACACATTCTTGTCTGCATCTCATTAAACCATTAGGTTTTAAAACAGATGATAAATATTTAAAGAGAGCAGGGTTAGACTATTGGCATTTATTGGATATTTTTTACTATGAAAATTTTAATAATTTTTTAGAAAAAAATAATCACCCCACTATTTTTATGGCAACTACAAAATCTAAAAAATTATATACAGAGGTAACTTATCACGCCAATGATTTTATTATGTTTGGAAAGGAAACTGCTGGAATTCCAGAGGAAATTCTTTTAGACTATAAAGAAACATCTGTCCGTATTCCAATGCTAGAAGAAGCTAGAAGTTTAAATTTATCAAACGCAGTAGCAGTTGTATTATATGAAGCATTGCGTCAACAAAATTTTGAGGGTCTGCTAAAGCAAGGACAACTACATCGCCATACATGGTAATTTTGTGCTTTTGTGACATACTCCCACCGCCTATAGAGGCGGAGGAATTCTTGCTAAATTTGGTTAAAAAACATAGATTTTATTAGATGGAAGATAAACCATATTTTTAGAAAAAATACAAACTGTAAAAAAGCAAAAAAAGTTTTTTCTGAAATTTTTATCCAACTTTTTTAAAAAAGTTAGGAAAGGAGAAAAGTTATGCAAAAAGCAATCAAATTTCTAAAATTGGGACAAGTTGGAATTGGGTGCATTTCCAAACTAAAACATATCCATGTTATTTTAAAACGCTTTCCCAAACAAAAAAAGCCAAAAAAAAGAAAGAAAAAAATCATGTGGAAACGTATTTTTTGCAATATAAAAAAAGGATTTGTCATAATAAAAGAGTATTGTTATTATATAAAAAGAATATTTTGCATATTGAAAGAGAGATAACCATGAAATTATATAAAAGTTTTTCAGAAAAAGATACCAAAAAAATTGGATTTTTATTAGCAGAGCAGGCAAAAGCAGGCGAAATTTATTGTTTACAAGGAGATTTAGGTGCTGGAAAAACTATATTTGCGAAAGGATTTGCACAAGGATTAGGCATCAATCCAGAAAATGTAACAAGTCCCACTTTTACCATTGTCAATGAATATCAAGGAAAATTACCATTTTATCATTTTGATGTTTATCGGATTGCTTCTTTGGAAGGAATGGAAGATACAGGATATGAAGATTATTTTTTTGGGCAAGGGGTTTGTCTGGTAGAATGGGCAGAACTCATAGAGGAATTACTTCCGCAACAAGTTATCTGGATAAAAATTCAAAAAGAGGAAAAAGAAGGAAAGGATTATCGCAATATTATGGTAGAAGGAGGAACATTATGAGAATATTAGCTGTTGATACCACTGGAAAAACGGCTTCTGCTGCCATATGGGAAAACAATACTATATTAGCAGAATATACCATAAATGATAAAATGACACACTCACAGACAATTATGCCGATGATAGAGCAAATTTGTAGCAGATTTGACTTTTCCACTATAGATTATATTGCTTGCGCTTGTGGGCCAGGTTCTTTCACAGGTTTAAGAATTGGTGCAGCAACCACAAAAGGACTTGCTTTAGGAAGGAATCTTCCGCTTGTCGCCGTTCCCACCTTAGACGCTTTAGCATATAATGTATTTGATACCAACGCAGTAATATGCCCCATTATGGACGCGAGAAGGCAACAGGTATATACTGCTTTTTATGAGTGGAAAAAAAATAATCTTTGCAGAATGACAGAATATGATGCTTCTCCTATTGAAAAAGTCATAGAACAAGCAAAAAGTTATCAAAAAAGCGTCATTTTTTTAGGAGATGGTGTTGCAGTCCATAAAGAACTGCTTTTACAAAATCATTTTGATTTTCCGCCATCTCATTCTATGCTGCAAAGAGCAGCCTCTGTAGCAGAATTAGCAGCAAAGTTAATTGCAGAGGGAAAAGCAATCAAAGGCAATGAATTAGAGCTTATTTATTTAAGAAAGTCACAAGCAGAAAGAGAACGAGAACAAAATATAAAAAAAACAAGTGATTAGAAGCGAGGAAAAAAATGTTAGAAATATTACCCATGACAGAAGAACATATTGAAGCTGTATTACAGGTAGAGCAATCTTGTTTTACACTTCCTTGGACAAAAGAAGATTTTGAAAGAGAAATGAAAGAAAACAAATTAGCCATTTATCGTATTGCCATATTGGATCATAAAGTTGTAGGATATGCAGGAATGTGGCATGTTGTAACAGAGGGACACATTACTAATATTGCTGTTTTAGAGCAATACCGTCGACAAGGAATTGCAAAGGCTTTAATGGAAGAAATTATCCACATTGCAGAGCAACAAGAAATGATAGGGATTACTTTAGAAGTACGAATTAGCAATCTAGCAGCACAAAAATTATATACATCATATGGTTTTCGTCCAGAAGGGTTTCGAAAAAAATATTATCTGGATACCAAAGAAGATGCGGTTATTATGTGGAAATATTTTCCGAACTATGAAAATTATGAACAAGAAGTAACAAAATAAAATTTAATCGTTGCTTGAGCTACAACAACTATTTAACTTCAGCGTACAGCTGCAAAACATTAGTTTTTAGTTCTTTCGCTTCCCTTCTTTTAAGAAAGGAAGAAATAAATAAAAGGAGGCTTGCGCATATGCCACAGACAAAAGAATTAAGTTACAAACAATTAAAAAATATCTGTTATCCTTCTAATTTTTCTTTTAAGACAACAGATGAAATAACAGCACTAGATGGTGGTGTTATTGGTCAGGAAAGGGCAGTAAAAGCCTTCGATTTTGGACTGACAGTAAAAATGCAAGGATATAATATTTTTATGACAGGGCCTTCTGGCACTGGAAAAACAACTTATGCAAAAATCAGCACAAAAAAAATTGCTGCAACGGAACCTATTCCCTATGATTGGTGTTATGTATATCATTTTCAAAATCCAAGAACACCTCTTGCTTTACGATTTCAGGCGGGTATGGGAAAGCAATTCAAGGAAGATATGAGTGAATTGGTACAAATATTAAAAACAGAAATACAAAAAGTTTTTCGTTCAGAAGACTATGAAAAAGAAAAAAATGTTATTTTAAAAAAATTTGATGAAAAAAAGGACGTCTATATGAAAGAAATGTCCGATATGGCAAAAGAAAACGGATTTCAGTTACGTTCTTCCAATTCCGGCATCTATTTTATGCCTATTATAGATGGAAAAACGATTAATGAAGAAGAATATGACAAACTGGAAGAAGAAGAACAAGAAGCCATTGATAAAGCCTCCAATGTGGTACAAGAAAAAGCAAGTACCATTATGCGGGATTTACGAGAATTAGAAAAAGAATGTAAAAAAGAAACAGATGGATTAGATTATAAAATTGGTATGTTTGCAATCGGGCATCATGTCAATTCTGTACAGGAAAAATATAAAGAATATCCCCGCGTTATTTCTTATATTAATGATGTTAAAGAAGATGTTCTTGAAAATATCAGTCAATTTTTTGAAGAAGAGGAAGAAATTGATGAAAATATCGCTTCACTTTTACCTATATTTTCCAAAAAATCTGCGGAGGACATCACACAAAAATATAATGTCAATTTAATTGTAGACCATTCAGAAACAGAAGGCGCACCTGTTGTAGTACATTTTAATCCAACTTATTATAATCTAGTGGGAGAAGTGGAATATGACAGCGAATTTGGAAATCTTACTACTGATTTTATGAAAATAAAAGCTGGATTATTTCATAAAGCAAATGGCGGATATTTAATTTTACAAGCACAAGATATATTATCAAATCCACAATCTTGGGAAGCAATCCGTAGAGTGATTAAAACAAAAGAGATTACTATGGAAAATTTAAGGGAACAAATGGGAGCGATTGTTGCACCAGTATTAAAACCGGAACCCATTCCAGCAGATTTTAAAATTATATTAATTGGTAGTGAATATTATTATGAAGTATTAAACGAATTTGATGACGAATTTGACAAATTTTTTAAAATCAAAGCCGAATTTGATTATGAAATGAAAAGAAATGATGAAAACATTATAAAATTAGCGCAATTTATAAAAAAGTTTTCTGAAAAAGAACATACTGCTCCCTTTACAGCAGATGCTGTTTGTGCAATTATAGAATATTCTTCCAGAACAGCAGAAAGACAAGACAAACTAAGCACACGATTTAACCGTTTAATTGAAGTAATGGGAGAAGCAGCAACCTGGGCAAAACTGGCAGGTGACACTCTTATTACCTCAAAACACATTAAAAAAGCAATCACAGAAAAAGAGCAAAGGCTAAAAATGTATGAAGAAAAACTAGCTGAAATGTTAGATGAGCAAGTTATTATGATAGATACAGAGGGAAGCAAAATAGGTCAAATTAACGGTTTAGCAGTATTAGACATGGGAAGTTATGCCTTTGGAAATCCATCACGTATTACAGCAACAACTTATATGGGAGAATCCGGAATTATTAACATTGAAAAAGAGGCGCAGCTAAGTGGGCAGACACATGACAAGGGGATTCAAATATTAACCGGTTTTTTAGGGCAGACTTATGCACAGGAATTTCCGTTATCCCTTTCGTGCCGTGTTTGTTTTGAACAAAATTACAATGGCATTGATGGTGATAGTGCATCTAGCACAGAATTATATTGTATTTTATCCAGTTTAGCAGAAATTCCAATTCGGCAAGATTTAGCTGTAACAGGTTCCATCAATCAGAGAGGAGAAATCCAAGCGATTGGAGGTGTAACCTATAAAATAGAGGGATTTTTTGACTTATGCAAAAAAAGAGGGCTAACAGGGACGCAAGGCGTAATTATACCAGAAACAAACATCAAAGACCTTGTATTAAAAGATGAAGTAGTAGAAGCGGTCAAAAAGGGAGATTTTCATATTTATGCGATTTCAAAATTAGAAGAAGGAATTGAATTATTAATGCAAATACCAGCAGGAAAACGGAACAAAAACGGAAAATATCCTTCTGATAGTGTACATGGCAAAGTAATGAAAAAGCTAAAATCCTATTATAAAGGAAGTTCCGGCGAAAAATAACTTACTTTCTTGAAAGAAAGTAAGCAAAGAACTTTTATGCAAAACTCCGTTTTGCTGCCATGTGTTGGACTTAAACGCCAGTTATAGATGAACGACAACGGAGCACCAGAGGTTAAAACTCTCACTCTGTTCCGTGTGCAAAAGAAAAAGTTTTTGGTCAAGCTTTTTTCAAAAAGCTTGTAGGAGTTTGAGGGTGCAAAACGTACTAAAATATAAATTTTGGAGGAACTTTTCATAATTGAAAAAAGTTCCTCCAAAAGTTTTTATTAAGTGCAACGATAATTGTTAAACTTCCATTTTTATTCTTGCTTTTCTTTATTTACAAAAATGCTTTGCACTGTTTCACCATCTTCTGCATAAAAAATTCTAATAACATCATCTGCTTCTATTTCTTCTACAGTACCTTGTTCTCCACCATTTTTGTGGATTTCAACATTTTCATCCAAAATAATTTCCATTGTTTCTTCTACAAAATTAAGTTCTTCCATCATCTTATTATTATGTCTTGGTCTTTCAGGTCTTTCTCCATCTTCCCCTTCTGGCATTGGAGGCAATTCTGGACGTTCCCCATCTTCTCCTTCTGGTCTTGGTGGTTTTTCAGGTTTTTCGCCTTCTGGCATTTCTGGTTTTTCTGCCAATGTTACAACCAATGTACTTTCGTTTACTTCCACTACTTTCGCCATATCAAATTGTTCTTTTGTTTTATCCATTCTTTCTATTTTTTCGCCATATTTTCTGTCTTGCTCTGTTACAGTTTCTGCGCCAAACACACTACAACCTATGGAAAAACTCAAAGCCATACCTGCTACAAAAATCATTGTTAATTTCTTTTTCATAAAAATTCCTTCTTTCTATTTTGTTTTCTATGCTATCTATCATACAAAATAAAAATGAGAAAAAAAGGAAAGCACTATTAAAAAAAAAGAAAAAAATATTAAAAAGGAATCAAAAACAGATGAAATATTTTTTATATTATATCATATGCCACATTGTTTTAATACTTCTCTTATCACTTCTTTATATTCCTCTTTTACTAAAATTTTATAATAATTTTTTTGTACTCTATTTTGCAAACGATTAGAAATCCTAAGTGTATTATTTATCATTTTGATTTGATAAGGAATCTCATTTTCATACAATTTTTGTTTAATTGTTATTATTTTACATTCTTCAGCCATTACAAAAAATTCCACTCAATCACCTTTTTTACAGAATAAAAAACTGCCAACAATGTTGACAGCTACAAAATGGATGGGGAAGGATTCGAACCTTCGAAGCTATCGCAACAGATTTACAGTCTGCCCCCTTTGGCCACTCGGGAACCCATCCAAAAACACTATAAAAAGAAAATAAAATAACAATACACAACAATGTCTCCATAGAAAGGAGGTGATCCAGCCGCACCTTCCGATACGGCTACCTTG
>CAJUKL010000058.1 GCA_910587195.1 uncultured Clostridia bacterium
AGTCTAAATAATATTGCGCGTATTGTGAATTTTTATAAAACGGATATTCCTGATTCATTAGCAACACTGTAAAACTGATTTCCGTTAAACCTGGGGACTTTACAATGTTGATTTCTTCCCCATTTAAAAGGGTAATAGTGTCATTTTTGTTGTTAATTTTGGTATCCATGGACGACGGCGCAACAGGAAGTAGTACACCGTCAATATAGTATTGATACATTAAATATGCACCCCTTCCGCTGACATCTGTAGTATATTGCTCATTTCTTCTACTTTTTTATCAAAAAAGCCGTCTAAATCCATTTCTTTTTGTATCGTGTTATTGTTTGTCATTTCTATTTTCACTTGTGGCATAACATATTTGTCACCATATTTGATATTTGCTACTGTTCGTAAAAACTCTAAATCTTCTTTACTTCTTTCCAGTTTTCCCTCTATTTTATCCGTATTTTTTGCAGTAGTTTCCATATTTTTTAACACATCTGCTAATAAATCATTTGTTGTTTCTATACCATCCCAAGGGTCAAAGTTTTCCATAAATTCCTTGACACCCTCTCCAAATCCTGCTACTTTGTGATAAACATAATCTACGGTTTCATCAACATTTTTGTGTTCCATTTTAGGGAAAAATTCTTCATAACCCATATCATTTTTTATGTCCCGTGACAATTCGCTTAAATTTGTTCTAGCTTTTGTCAACCAACCATCAAATTTTTCTATACCATCTGTAACAATCGGTATGTGTGGTACATGGTCTGTCAAACTTTTAATAGCCTGTATGATTGTCTGTATTTCACTTAAAATGACATTTGCTAAATCTATAAAAAGCACTTTAATAGAATCAATGCCGTTTTTGGAAAAATTATATATTGTATTTCCTACAGTTGCTATCACATTCCATATATTTGCTATAGTATTTCTGACAACAGTATATACCCCAGCAATTACACCAGCTATGATACCCGTTGCAGAAATTGTTTTATTTTTGGTTTTATTAATTCTATCTACAAGTTTGTATAATAGTACAATTAGTGCTCCGATTCCTAACACTACCAATGTCGTCGGATTCGCATACATAGCGATATTGAGTGCCCATTGCGCCGCCGTAACAACACCAAATGCTACCGCTACTCCCGTCAACACTGGCTGCAAAGATTCCCAATTATCCACAACATAGCTAAAACCATCTACAATCCCATCAAATCCCCATGTTACGGCGGCTCCGGCAGCTGAAAATGCCGTTGTAATATCTTGTGAAAATTTTATGAATTGTTCACTATTTACAATGTTTTTGAGCTTTTCAATCGTGACATTTGCCCTATCTGCAATATATTGGAATACTGCGCCCCATTGGTACAATATATCATCCGCATTTTGGTTATTAAATAAATTGTTTATACCCTGTAGTACTGGCGTAAAACTCTTGATTGCTAAGGTTTTCAGCTTTTCAAATGTCCTGCTTATGGTGGTATGCATTTTGTTAAAATTTGCATTGGTTTCTTCTGCCATACTCAACATCGCATTTTTCACAACTTGTGCTGTTACCTCGCCCTCTTCTGCATAACTCTTGATGGAACCTTCTGCCCACCCCATATATTTTTCAATATTTCGAGCAATTCCGGGCGCACCATCAAGGATAGAGTTCAGTTCTTCGCCCCGCAATGCCCCCGCCGCCATTGCTTGCGTTAATTGTGTCATAGCGTTTGATTGTTCTTCCGAAGTTGCCCCGCCGATTGCAAACATTTTGTTAATTTGCTCCATAAATGCTATTAATTCGTTGTTATTATTGAAAGCTGAACCAGCATTCAAACCCATTTTTGCGATAGATGAAGCGGTATCAATATAGCTTGCACCTGATTCAAAAGACGCACGACTTATGACATCTGATAACGCTTGCGTCGTCCTTAAACCGTCGTTCATCAAGCCTAATCTGGCATTGATAGATGTTATGTTATCTGACAATCCTGCGGCTAGTGATATTCCTTTTAGTGATAAATAAGTCCCTGCTATGCCCTTCATTGTGCTTAAAAGGCTGTTAGATTGCGTTGTTGCGTCTTTTAATTTTGCAACCATAGAATGAAAAGCCCCTACTGCTTTGTAGGCATGAGAGGGGATTTTTATAATTGTAGTTAATATTGTCTTTAAAACTCCTCCGACTTGTTGTGTAGTAGCAGGTGCTTGTGGCATTTGTGGTGTTTGTTGTCTTTGCCTTCTTTGTGTTTGTGGCATTTGTGGCATTTGTGGTATTCGTGACATTGCATTTGACATATCAATAATAGCAGCGGTTTGTCTTTCCATCATTTGTATGACATTTCCCATTGTTTCGCCTGTCGAAGTCATCACATTGTTTGTGACATCGCTTTGTTGCTGTATTGCTTGTAGTACCTGGTTAACATCTTGCCCTGCATTTCTAGCACGCAAACCCACATCATTTAAACTTCGTGACACCGCTGCCCCCGTTCGACTTACTCCAGTAAATGCCTCTTCCATTTCTACAATCGTTGCTTCGGCGTTTCTTAATTCTTGTCTGGCACCTGCAAAAGCAGTTAAATCCATGCTGTTCCGCGATGCCCGTTCCATTTCTTCAAAATGACTAATTGTTGCATTTAAGGCGTTTGTAATGCTTTGTAATGCTGGTGTCATTCTATCAAAAAGCTGTATTGATGTTTGTATTTCGCCCGTATTTTACACCCCCTTTTTTGGCATAAAAAAAGAACAGTTTTATGACTTGTTCAGGTCAAGTAGAAATACAGCTACTAATTTTTTTTATTTTTAAAATATTCTTTTCTTTTTGCTCTAACAAAATCTAAATATTCATCCCTTGTCATTCCATGTGGTATGCCATTACGCAAAATACATTTATCGTTATCATCAACAATATAGCTTGCTTCTCCATTGTAGCATTTAACTTTAGATGTAGGTTTAAGTTTTTTGAAATAGTGGTTTCTTATTTCTCTATCTTTTATATCAATTCCCAAAAATTCTTTTTCTTTTTTCTTATATTCTTCAAAAGTTTGTATTGCTAAAAATTTTTCTTTTTGGGTTTTTCTTTCTTCTTGTGTCATTCTATCACTTCCTTTATATAATCATACAGTTTAGGGCATTTTTTTTGTAATTCTTTTTTATCCCTTATATATAATTCATAGGGTTCAGATATAAAATCCCACAATCTATCATATCTAAAATCACCACTATAAAAATCAAAAGCGTCAATAATACCTTCACAATGATATATTCTACCTTGATATTCACTAATAAGTGCTTTATTTTGTATAAAATATACTTCAACTGGATTACCTAAATTATCAATAAATGTTTCATTATCAATACAAATATCTTTATCTGTAATCTCCCCTAAAATTTCCCTTTTTAGGCTTTCTACTTTTTGCTGGTTCATCAATTTATTATCAACCATATGTCCTGTTTCATGCCTTACCTGTTGTATATCTGCGCCTTTTGCTATGTACATTACGTCCTTATTATAGTCATATTGGCTTTTTCCTTCTTGTCCAATGTCAATAATCGTGCCATTTTTAAGTGCTCTTTTTACCTTTTTCGGCATTTCTGCAAGGGTTTCTTTTACAAGTTTTATCTCTTTTTCTACCTCTTGCGCTGTTGCATTTTCGTTAATTCTAATATCATAAGGCTTGTTGTCCAGCTCTCTCATTTTAGTTTTGAGAGTGTTCCAACTGTCATTATTAGTATACTTCATATTTTGGAAATAGTCAAACGAACCTACTTCTTTTTTGCCGAAAATAGCCTTATATTCTTCATACTGTTTTCTATCGGAATTTTTATTTTTATGTTTTTTCTCTTGCAACAGCCAATCTGGGTCGCTTTCCACATAGGTTTTATACCATTCCGGGTATGTCATATCGACAGGAACATAGTAAGTTTTGCCATCCTTCCCCCGTGCGGCTCGTTGATGATTTTTGGTGTATTTTTCGTCAATTTTGGGGACTTCGTCACACCTGCAACCAGGGTGAAAGGGGTGCGCATTGGTGCCAATTTTGAAGTCTTTCAGTAAGAATACTTTACCGTCTAGCGCTCTACAGACTTCACAGGTATTGATTTCCAATGTTGCAATTACTTTGTATTCTTCTACCCCTAGCATTTCTAAGCTTTCTTTTCGTGAAGTTGCAGATATAAAAGCACTTTCTGTTAATACAAGTCTTTTTGTCGCATATTGCGAAGAATTTAAGCTTTTTTTCATGTCTGCAATAATCCTTTGTGGAGCGTCCCCTCGAATCACGCCTTGTGTAAAGCGGGTTTCCAGCTGATAAACCAAATTTGTCCTATCTTGTCCCCATATTCTTTCAGAAAAGTTTTTACCATCGGGTGCCCAAGGTTTTGCCAAAACCTTTTCAATATGCTTTGTACTAATTTTAGAAAAGGCACTCCCAACCCCTGTACCCCTTTGTATTTCATAGGCTGTACGATAATAATTTTCTTGAAATATATTTTTTAGCAAAGAAGTAATTTCAGAAACTTTTTTTGCCTCTAATAATTCCACCTGTTGTCTTAACTGAAATTGTATAGCCTGTAGTTTTGTAATTCTATGTACGGTACTTGCATTTTCGAGTATATGCAGCCATTCCGGGGATAAATTTGCCTGTTGTCCTTGTGCAATATAGTCCTTTAATTCCATCTGAAATCGTTGTCTTTGTTCGCCGGTTAAAAGCTGTTTTGTTTCTTGAAATGTGATGTTATTTTCCTGCGCAAATCGCATATAAAAGTCATTAATATCTTTTTCAATGCTCGCCATAACCGCTGCATAACTAAGTTGTGCGTGTTTGATATAGTCGTCACTTTTCTGTAGCAGCATTTCATTGAGCAAAGTAAATCGTTTTTCCCAATACTCATTTTGTGGCATAAGTATCACCAAATTTCTCCAATTCTTTTTGCTCTTGCGCTTCTAGTTCCTGTAACTCTGCGTTGATGTCACTGACAAAAGGGTGCATACTCACAAGTGTTTTGTCAGATACAATACCCTTACTAGCCTGTATCATATTTACCGTTTCCACATCATTCGTTACGATATTTTTGTTTATGTCAACCTGTATGTCGTCAGCATTGTAATTTGTGCCATATTTACTGTTATAATCTTCCGTCACATACCATAATAATCCTTTGATAACCTTTTTTAATTTTGCTATCATGTTTCCTGCCTTTTGGTCAAGAAGCGTGTATTGAAATTTTAAGCTCACACCGCTTGGTGCATTGCCGAATTTATCACTATCTGTGTCAACGCCCATGCCAAAATGAAAGATGTCTTTTCGTAACATTTTCAAAAATTCCAATCTACCAGCGACAGGAAGTTCCACTTGTTTTGCTTCTACTCTGCCATCGGCACCGGAACCCATCATATTGACAGCCTTATTTATCTGCAATTTTTTCATTATGGTGCTTGCTTCATCGCCGCCAAAACCATAGATTACCCAATATAATTCTATAAGGTCAAGAAAGTTGTTGGTGCCTTCACTAGAAATCAAATCATAGGCATCAATCAAGCCCTTGATATGTTCCAAATCCGTTGTTGCATTTCTATTATTTTTGAGCAATAAAAAAGGCACCCGCCCCCAGCTATGCCCTTGTTTCTTTTTGTGAAATTCATTTTCTGTTGTAACGCTCCAATAATGTGGTGCAGGATTGACAGGAATTGTGGTATCTTTGGTAAAAATTTGCCCTTCTTTTTCTATATAATAAGTGACATTTTGTTTTGTCCACCACTCCACTTTTTTACGGATATATCTTTGTCCATTTTGCACTACTACAATATCATAATATCGTATAACCTCTAATAATTCTTTTTGATTATTTGTATCGTATATCGCTATAATTTCGTTTGCTGGCACAATGCAATATTGTAATTGTCCTTTTTCATCATAGTAAACGTGTAACGCCTCAAAGCCTTTACAGCTTGCTCCTGTTACCAAATCTTGTAGTATTTCATTAAATGTGTCATCTGCAAAATCGGACAACATTGCTTCATACGCCTTTTTTTCGGTATTTTTTTCTGCACCTGTTACTCTTATGGTAGGCTCTTTACTCACCAAATATGCTGTTTTTTGGTCTACCAATATTTTTAGAAAGGCGTTAATATTTTTATGATTGCTCCGATTAACATTACGAAACGTGGTAATTTTTTGCTGTTGCGTTTCTTCCAGAGTTTCCAGCATTTTGGAGCTAGTAAAGTCTTTTTGTAATACATCATGTTCTCCATTATAGTACCTTTCTCCCGCCTGCATGCGCCTTTTTTGCTCGCTGTCAATGTCATCATACAGAATATATTTTAAAATATCGCTTTCATTTTGTGCCCCTTCTGCCATTAATTTGGCATTTATCAGGTCTGTTTGTGTCAAAAACACGTGTCACACCCCCAATCTATCCCATACAACAAATTTTTGACCGCCTGCTACGCGCAAAAGTAAAACTTTTTCACCCTCTTGCAAGTGATTTTTTACAAAAAATTCCTTTTCTCCTACATAATCATGCGTATGTTCCCTGCAATGGTCGGAACAACTACCGCCCATTTCTGCTTCTGTTGTGTGGTCTACTTCCATGATTACACTATAATCTGTGACATTTCTTGTAAGGAATAAAAATTCTTCTGTAAGGGTTATTTTCTGGTCTAGCTGTATTGAAAGTGGGCTTTCACCCGCTACTATCCCAATCATAACATCACAAGGCTTGCTATTTGCTACCACTTCTAGTGCAGCTTGTTTTATCAATTTTAGAAATTCTTCTTCTTTTGCCATATTTTCACCTACTCTACAAATTCCCAGCCTTTTAGCGTTAAGTCCATTGTGTGTAAATTTTGTTCAAAGGTATGCTTAACTTTTTCAACCCACATTCGATTGTTTAAAATGATGTCACCAATATCAAGATTGATGTAGATTCCCGTGCCAGCTCTAACCCTTATATTGCCAAAAACCCCCTTGATTTGTAAACTTCTGGTTTTTCGATTGTATATCTTTAAATAGGCATCTAACCGCACTTTAGCAAGTTCTTTACTACTTATTTTTTCATAATATTGCAGGGTTCCCCAGTCTGCCATATGTCCCTCATCTTGGGTTTGAAAAATCTCCCGGACACCCGTTTCTTTATTGTCATAGGCAAGTTTAATTTTGTTGTACGTATTACTATCAATACTAGTAGAATAGCTAAAATCCTGTATATTTGTGCCATCAATCAAAAAGTCATCTAGTATCATATTTTCCATATCTTTCAAAAAAAGAAATCCAAAATCATCATAAAGTACAAAGTTTTTACCCGTAGCAATCAGCGTATCGTCAAGCGTTTCTTCTAACATATCAAAAAGCGTTTTGTTATCAAACAACTTTGTCTGCACCGAAAAATCTGTATTTTCAACGCCACTTCCCAGTTTGAGTGAAAAATTTTTAGCAATAAGTTGTAGCAATTCTGTAGCAGTACCGCCAAATATCAAGGTATCTTTATTTTTCAGATAGCGTAATTGGTCATAGGCTGTGATGTTTATAATGCCATCACCCACTCTTGATTTTTGGAAAATATATCCATAAAAATAAGGACTGCCGTTCACTTGAAAGCTAATTGCGTCCCCTTCATGGAAATCTAAATTGTCATCTTTTAATACTTTACATTGCAGTTTGCCCGCTGTGCTCCTTCTACTATACTCAACCGTGACACCTTCGCATACAACAGGTATCATGATATTTCCCTTGTGTTCAATTAAAATTTCATAAGCGTTATCCGTTAAGTTCCTAACGCCTTTTAGCTGGTCGTTCCCTTTTGCAACTGGCTTGTTGTCCTTGCCATACACCACTTGTATGGAAGTGATTTCTTTATTTTCGGTCTTTTCTTCTGCTTCACTGTTTGTGGTACTTCCAGTATAACCTTCCCCCTGATATCTCAAAAGGGCGCAAACCTTTGTAGAATAGCTGTTTTTACCTATTTTTTCAACACCACTAGCGGGATTTCCTGCATGCGTAATGCCGCCGTACTGATTGACTATCATAACATGTGTAATTCTATTTGACCTTTTTGTGGAACTATCTGTACAGCAAAAAATAATGTCACCTGGTTGATATTTTTCCACAATACTTGATGGTGAGGGCAGCGTTTTGCCAATTTTAGAATAGCTATCAGGATACAGCAATGCAAAGCCTTTTGCATAACATTCCGTACTACTAATGTCAACTTTACCACCAGTATCTTTATGTACCAACTTCACACCAGCAGCGTCAAACGCCCGATAAATCAAGCTCGAACAATCAAAACTATTCGCGCCATAACGATTCGCTTGACTGTATGCTTTACCAATTTGCCTGTCAACATAGGCTAGCACTTTGTCAATGACACTCATAATACCACCCCCATTACATCATGATAGAAAACAATTTATTTATGGAATTTCTTCAATATTTCCTCTATTTCCCGCAGACTATAGCACCTATCAGCGTCAAGCATTGCTTGCAAAATATCCCTATCATGCGCAAATTTTTTGCTTTTCATGACAGCATCTTTTGAAAATTTAATATCTTTTTTGACTTTATCAACATTCATTTCCTCTATCTTTTTCATGTATTGTGAGCACCTCCATATAATCATTTGCTTCTTTTTTTTCCTTTTTCATATAAAAATCATAGTCAACAAAAAAGTGTAGTACATTGTCCTTTATTTTCCCTTTACGGTTAGTGCCAGTCAATACCGATTTATCATCTAATGTGATGAATTCTAGCAGCCTTTGCAGCTTTGATTGTACCTCCCAACACTCATAATTTCCATTTTTAGGGAAATATGATATGACAAATGTATGTTCTGTAAGAAATCGCACATCAAGTTTTGCAAATTCTTTTTGGCTGATACAAAGTATAAAAAAACAAGGCGTTTCAATGCCTTGTTCTACAGAATCTGTGAATATTTTTTCTTGTTGAAATTCCTTTCTAATTGCTCTTGCGATTGCCATTATAAGCTGATTAACCATCATTTAACACCTCGTTTAGCAGTGCTTCGACCTTTTCTCTTATGATGTTGTCCATATTTCGCTGTAAATCCCTTTCCGCGATTGTTAGCATAAAAAAACCTTTTACCCAACCTCGGTTATTTCTTTTTCTGTGCCCAAATTCAACGAATTCTGCATATTCTAAAGGATTTATAATTTCCACTTCATACATACTACCGTTTTTACCTACTCTATTAACTATCCATTTTCTTTTTAATTCTTCTGTATCTACTGGCGTTCTTTGTACAACAGCATCGAACAAAATTTGCCCCAACTCCCTTGTTATTTGCATACAAAAAGCGTCTAGGTCAAAATTTTTTAGCCTTTCTATTTTGTCACGTAACGCTATAAATTCTGAATAATCAAAACTACCCCATGCTGCCATTATGCATACCTCTTTTCTAGCTCTAACACTATTTCTTTGTGACTACCATAGACAAGTGGTTTTCCTGCACAAATGTAAGAATTTGTTTCCTTTTCTTGCGTTACAATCACTTTACTACCTTCTTTTATATCCACATTTGGTGATAAAAATAGCTTGATTATTTGATTATCGTTACTCGCTTTCTCCGTACGTTCCACATTTTTTACGCTCTCATAACTTAGCCGACAGGATACATTTTTTTGTTTTACCACCTCAATGGTATTATTTATGACACCTTCTTGTTGTTCATACTCTATAATCGTACAAACACCATCATACAATTTTTCAATATATTTTTGCACCAAATGTGAATATCTCATACTATCACCTACTTTTTATTTTATCCTCTATTTCTTTGCGTTCCTTTGCTTCTTTTTCAAAGCAAGCAAACAAAAATAGCTTTTCTCTTAGTGGTAACTTCAATACTTGTGAGGGCAAAAGATGAAACCTCATCAAACAAATGTAGGCTAATGAGGCTTCCCAATCGTCCCCTTCTATCAGTTTTTTGCTTCATCTAATAATTCTTCGATTGTTTTATGAAAGCCGTTTATTTCTTGCACAAAACGTAACAAATTCATATATTCACCCATTGTGAGCATCTCTTTCAATAAATCTTCTGCATTCATAACATCATAAGCATTTTGTAGTTCTGCATTTTTTAAATCGGGATAAACAACACAAGCTGTCATGATTTTTGCATTAAATAAATCCGGGTCAAATTCTTCTTTAGATTTTGCCTTTGTCCCCTTTTTGGTGCAACTTTTTCTAATTGCTTCTTCTTCTGTTGCAGTAATGGTTTTTATTTCCCATTCTACAGATTTGTCATTATCTATGAATCTATCACTTACAACTATCTTCTTATTTTCTACCTTTATTGGATTCAAAAATGCGTTTAAATTTCCCATATGATACATCCTTTCTGTTATTCGCCCTCTAATTCGTTAAATGTTTCTGGTAAATTCCAATCTTCAAAAGTAAAATCAATGGTTTCATCTAAGAATTTTTCATCATTAGCATCAACTTTTGCAACAATGATTTTATTCAGGTTACAGCCTTTTAACACTGTTGTCTGACGACCAGCCGCGCTACCAGGGTCTTCATTTGTGATTATCATATCAAAATACAAGTCCTCGCCCGTTTCCGTAAAATGCTTCATTGTTTCACGAAAGAGAGAGGTATTCATATGAAAAGTTGCTGTACCGGTACATTTTGCTCCTACAGCTTTCCAGCCTTTTGTTTTTCTTCCTAATATTGGCACTTCTACCTTTGTTTTTTCAACCGTTGCTTCTATGCTGATGGCAGACATAAAGTTGATTCTTCTACCATCTATTATAACAAAACATTCCCCCCTATTACCTGCTATACTATCTTTTGCTAGCATTGTTTGTGCCATACATTTTCCCCCTTTTTTAAAACCTTGGGCGTTGCCCAAACCCACAAGCTTTTTGAAAAAAGCTTGACCAAAAACTTTATTTTAGCGAAACGCCAGTTTCGCACAAAAGTTCTTTGCTTCTTTCTTTCAAGAAAGAAGTGGGTTGTAGGGCAACGCCCTACGGTCTTTGTCTTTATCTTACAATAACCGTCATGTAAAGTTTTTCCATAGATTGAACAGGTGTTACATAAGTTGTGACAACAACACTTTCTTTGCTTTCTCCTTGTTCGACAACAACATCATCTTCTGCGGAAAAATCTGTAATAGCTTCGATTCTCTCCAAACTCTTATAAAAATCAACAATATCGTTCCAAAATGCAACGCGTCCTGCATGATTATTTTGCACTTTACCTAAATAATTGCGGTTAAAGATATCTGCTATATCATTGCCTATCTGGTCAAGCACCCTCACAATCTGATTGCTTTGAAAATATTTATTTTTTTCTTTTGTGAATGTGACAAGCGTGTTGATGTCTTTCAGTATACAAACTTTATCCCCAACTTTGTGAAATACCATTTTACCTTGTTCGATTGCTTGTTCTAATGCCTTTTGTGTGTAGTTGGTGTCAATTTCGTATTCTCCATCATAGACGACATTTGTTAAACTTTTTTGCACTTTGCAGCCAGCTGCCGCACCTGTCAGCCAATAGACAAGCGAAAAGTCACCAAATAAGTCATAATTAACATTTAATAGCTTGTTTTCAAGCGATATGATGCCCTCATTATCTGCATTTTCTGCACGATACACAATCGTTTGAAACTTCTTACCATTTTCATCTCTCATACGTTTTGTGAAGGCAACAAATAGGTTTACAATGTCCTTTTCTGGGGAATTGCAACCCAAGGCATGAAAGCTATATTGTTCGATTTTGTTTAAAAATGCTTGATAATTTTCAGGTGTTCTACCATCACCATCTGTACCGCCTGTGAGTGGTTTGCCTGCTGTAACCTCTAATGCTGCACTTTCATGAAATGTAACAAAATCGTTGCTTTTTAACTCTTCTGTTTTCGTTACCACTTGTCGGTCTTGCTCGATGTTGTTCAAAAGCGTCTTGACGATAAAACCGCCTTCTACATCAACATCATTTTCAATCACAATCTTCAAGCTATTGCCCCTGCAACCGCCGTATAATGCCGTCGCTATATCGTTGCTAGCCTTTGTTGTACTACTATTTAGCCTGTAGCCATACAACAGCCTTGCATTT
>CAJUKL010000059.1 GCA_910587195.1 uncultured Clostridia bacterium
GCTGTCCAAATTTCACAGGATAAATTTCCATCCACCAAAAACGCTCTGGCTGATTTCTTTTGATTTGCCGTAAACGGTCTACTACACCGCCACCCACACCACCATCATCTATTTTAATAGGAATTGATTCCGTGTAAGAATAACGCTTCATAAGTTCTTCTCCTAACAATACAATATCATCTGCGGTTTTCATGGTATCCTGTCCACGCCTTTTTTTATAAAATGTGACTTTTTCATTTACCTTGTATCCAATTACTGTTTTGTCATCTCCAAAACGGGCAATATCGGCACCAATATGCAGTAAAGTAGGCTGTTGAGGAATGGAATATTCTGTCATAATGGAATGTTCTACCAAAGAAAGTGGAATAAAAATGTCTTCTTCCTGTAAAGGAAATTCCCCTGCAACACGTACCCGAAAAACGTCGCTGTTCTCTCCATACATACGAATAATGGTTTGTACAAAATCCTGTGAAACTCTGCTGCTATTTCTGCCGTCAATATGAAAGGTGGCATAGCTTGCTCTGTTTTTATGGTGACTGTCATAGAAAAAACCAGATAGCTGGGTCGGATTTCCGCACATCAAAAGCCTTGCACCTGATGTAGAAAGCGCACCGAGCACCGGCTCAAAAATCTTATCATCTACACCACTTGCTTCATCAATAATATACAATACTTCCTCTGCATGAAATCCTTGTAAGGCATCCGGCTTGCTTGCAGTTCTTGCCACAGCAAACCATTCTTCTGGGTAGCCCTTGATATAAACTTTTTCCTTTGTCCAAATCAAATCTTTTTGCAAAATAGGATTATTTCGTATCCACTTGCTAATTTCAGCCCAAAGAATATCAAATAATTGGTGTTGTGTGGGTGCTGTGCATGGAATTTTTGGGAAAGGTCTTGTTAATAAAAACCAAATCACAACCCAAGCTTCTACAGTGCTTTTTCCGACACCGTGCCCGCTTCTGACCGTAGTAAGCTGATTTTTTGCCACACTTTCCAATATTTTTGCCTGTTCTTTGTCCGGCGTTGCTTGGATAATGTCCTTAACAAAAGCGGTTGGATGGTCTGCATAATAAAGAATTGCTTGCTTCATGGCTTTATTCTCCTGTTCTTTGCTTGTACGCTTCTATAATGATGTCTGCAATGGCTGTTGTTTCCTGCTCGGATTGTTCTTTTTCTTTTATCTCTCCAAATTTAAAAAGCACCTCTAAACATTTCATTTTTTGTTTTTTTGCCTTTTCGATTTCATTATTGTACTTTAGTATCAATTCATGAACAGCAACCGTATTTGTTGCAACTTCTTCTTCTGTAAAATCACTTGTAGCATCTCTTTCTAATCCTTTTGTAGTCGTTTTTTTCTTGCTCACACCAGATAGTACTAATCCACCGTTTTTTTCTTCCAATTCCTTTATTTTTCGCATAAATTTCAATATCTGCAAGTCACAAAAACGAATCATTTTTTTACATTCTTCTACTTCATCAATTTCTTGTTGTAAAAAAAGTTCCTGTTCTTCTTGAGATAAAAATTCAAACAGTATTTTTTCATAAATCCCATGCTTCAGATGATTTTTATTACCCTTTGGGGCACCGCCTTTTTTCTCTAAAAGTTGCAACTTTTTTGCTGTTGTGGTTGCAACTTTTTTCTCTCCGGTTGCAACTTTTTTTGTTTCATTTTTCTTCCAATAGCGTACCGCCCAAGACTTTACCGTACTTAAAGAAATGCCGTATTTATCAGCAATTTCTTGATATTTCATTCCCTTTTTCCAGTCCTCAAAAGCCTGCTGTTTTTTGTCCACTACACTCTCACCACCCCCTTAGGTTGAATTTGAAAAATTAAAAAAGGCACTCTTTCGAGCACCTTTTTCCTTTCAAAATTTACTTCTTTCTATTGCCCTTTTTAAAACCGTTGTATCAAATCCAAAGTATAAATAACCCTCTGTACAAACATCCATATATCGTTTGCTTGGTAATCCTTTTGGTCTATCTTCATGCATAATATAAACATAACACTTTTGATTTTTTATTTTTGCTGTTTGTATTTCTTTTATAGGTAACTCCATATCCATTTTGTAATAAAATGTAGGAAATCCTTCATAAATATCAAGTGCTGTTTCATCTTCTTTTGTCGTTTCCCATATTGCAACAGGGACGCTTTCTCCCTCTTTTGGTTCAATGGTAAGATAATACCCTGTTTTGCTTCCTTTAAAAAGCAATTCATAATTTTGAATTATTGATGTTCCTACAATACGTGCAGAAGGACATCGCCTTTTCATTTGTTTTACATTTAAGTTACTACCATAGGCAATATAATATCTTTTTTTCACAATAACATCTATCCTTTCCGAAGGAAGTATCCTTCTACCACATTAAGACCGCTTTAGCGGTCAAATATAATGTGACAGGAGGCTAACTCCTTCTTCTGTTTTTATGCTGCTCTGCCGTTTCTAAAAGCGGTATCTCCTGCTAATCTTTTGGTAAGTATTTCTCTTGCTGTTTTGAATTCTTCCCCTATAAAACCCAATCGAAGTAACCAAGTTCTCATAGCATATTTGGGATTTTCATTTTGTTGTGGTTTTGGGTTTGCACTTTTTAATGTTTTTGCCATTTGGCTTAGTGCTAAACAAAGCTGAATGTAACTTTTTAATTGTCCTGCATGAAGCCCATTTTGTTTTCCATTCGCTGGTGCATCAAATTGAAATAGTCTAAATTCAATCGTTCCCTTTGTAAATGTTGCATGGTAATTGAGCATATGATATCTGCTGTTATTGTAATGCTGATTTCTGCCATATCTTGCATTGTTTGCATCATACCAAATATCTGCAAACTCTGTCATTGTTTTCGGTTTTATTTTATTTATTTTTTCTACAAATACAGGAGAAACTGTTTTACAATATGTATTTATTCTGTTGTTGTCAATGTTGAGTGCATCAATTAACAATCTTTCATGGCTTGCCATAATATTGGTTAAATTTCTAAGTGTTTGTGCTGTGTGCCCTTGTGCCCCTATGTGACAATGAATTCCGCAGCCTCTTGTGGCATCGCTTTTTGCTCCAGCCCTTCTTAATTTTCTAATTAATTCTTGTAATGTTTCTATATCTTCATATTGTAATATTGGTGTGACCAGTTCACATTTTTCTTCTTCCTTTCCTGCAATACTACTATCTTTTTGAAATTTCCATTCTCTTCCTTTATTATCCCAAGCTGACCAGGTACTGTAACCATTTTTATCTGCTGTGTTTTTATAATGATTTGTTTCAAAAAATTTTGCTGCAACACTTGCTGCTTTTTCTCTTGTAATGTGATTCATTTCTACTTCAACACCTATCGTTTGCTTTTTCATTTCTTCCACTTGTTTTTTCATTTTCTCGTTCATATACTATACCAACCTTTCGTTTTTGTGTATTTCCTTTTTGCAGTACACATATTACCATTTCTTTAGTGGTATAGCAAGAGATATACTACACAATTATATTACAGTTTATTGTGTATCATTTGTGCTTTATACAGCTCTATTTATAATAGAAATGCACAATACTATTTTATGTATTTTGTCTATTTATCTCATCAAATGAAATATTTACTCCCTCTCGTATTACAGATACCTTTTGAGAACTACCAATCTGTTCTATATACCTTTTTACAATAACATCACAATATTTTTCGTCTAATTCTATACTATAACAAATGCGATTGGTTTGTTCACAGGCAATTAGCGTGGAACCACTCCCTCCAAAGGGGTCAAGTACAATGCAATTTGACATACTCGAATTTTTAATGGTATACGCAATCAATGGCACAGGTTTCATTGTTGGGTGGTCATCACTTTTGTTTGGTTTATCAAATTCCCATATTGTTGTTTGTTTTCTGTCAGAATACCATTGATGTTTGCCGTTCTTTTTCCAGCCGAATAAGCAAGGCTCATGCTGCCATTGATAAGGACTCCTGCCAAATACTAAACTCTGCTTTTTCCAGATACATGTTTGTGAGAGATAGAAACCAGCATCTGCAAAGGCTTTCCTAAAGTTTAATCCTTCTGTATCTGCATGAAATACATAAATACTTGCATCATTTTCCATTGCTTCTTTCATATTTAAAAATGCAGAAAGTAGAAATTGATAGAACTGATTACTATCCATATTATCATTTTTGATTTTCCCTGCATTGGCTTCATAGTTAACATTATAAGGAGGGTCTGTTACTACTAAATTTGCTTTTTTCCCATTCATCAAAATAGGATACGTTTCTTCTTTTGTACTATCACCACAAATAAGACGATGATTTCCAAGTAGCCATAAATCGCCCTTTTTTGTTATGATTGGTTTTGACAATTCTCCGCTAATGTCAAAGTCATCTTCTTGTACTTCTTCTTCTGTATCAAATAAATCAGCAATTTCTTGTTCTTCAAATCCTGTCAAATCTATATCAAATGCTTCTGACTGTAATGCTTCAATTTCTATTTTTAAAAGTTCCTCGTCCCACCCTGCATCCATTGCCATACGATTATCTGCAATAATATATGCTCTTTTTTGTGCTGGTGTAAGATACTCTACAAAAACACAAGGTACTTCTGTGATATTTTCTTGTTTTGCTGCCTCTATTCTGCCATGTCCTGCTATTACATTATATTCATTATCTATAATCACAGGATTAATAAATCCAAACTCTCTCAATGAAGAACGTAGTTTTGTAATTTGCTCTTTAGAATGTGTTCTCGCATTATTAATATAAGGAATTAACTTTGAAATCTCTACAAGCTGCATTTGCGTTGTTGTTTTTCCCATTATTTTACACCTTCTTTATCATTATTTTCTATAAAAAAAGAACAGTCATAGTAAACTGCTCTTTTTGAAAAACTTAGAGGCTTTTGATAAATCTTTATGCTATTATCATAACACATTTTTTCATTAAAAAAGTCCCAACTTTGTCTCAATTTGTTGCGTTTTTGTTTCATTTTGTTTCACGTTTTTTCAAACGCTCCATCATATTCCATTATTTTGTAAAGCCATTTGTATATTTCATAAAAACTACGGCATACCGTTGACTTTGATAAATGCAGCAAAAATGCAATTTCCGTTACACTTTTTTTATTTTGAAACTTATATTGTAAAAGTTTCCTATTTTCTTCACTCAAAAAATGAATATAAAATTCTGTTTTTTTGCGTTCATCTTCCTGCTTTGCAATTTTTATTTTTAAATCTAATATTTTTTCTTGTGTTTCTTCATAATTCCTGTCTAGCCTGTCATAAATCGCTTCAATATTTCGTTCTATAGGACTTTGTGCGATTTTTCCGCTTTTGTTGCCAACGCTACTATAATTTACACCCTGTAAATCTGTACATAAGGGAGCAGGCAGCAAGGGACTATTTCTATCTTTTTCAATCTCCTGTAAACGCTTTGTCAAACGTTCCAGCTCTTTTTGATTCCATGCGAGTACTTTTTCATTGTAATAGTATTGCTCTATTTTTTCTTTTACGGCTTCCATTTCTTTTTTGTTTATCAAAGCTTCCGCCCCCTATTGTTTATTGACATATCCTATGATATACTTTTATTAGGGACTAGGAGGGCGGAAGCCCTTTTTTTATTTGTCTACATCAATGCCTGTTATTTCTTTAAAAATCACCTTATCAAAATTTGGCAATGCCATAACAATTTCTTTTTCTCTCTGATTTAAACAACTCCAGTTTTTTTGTTGTTTATAAAAAATTTCCTCTTGAGATAAAATTTTTAAATACCCTTCTGTTATGGAATAGTCTGGATAAATTCTTTTTTCGTCATCTGTCATATCACTTTTTTCTACCCAATCTGTAGGATGCACCAAAACATTATTTAGCAGTATCTTTCTTACTCCACTATCCAGCCAATCTATCATTGTCCAATTTGACAACTTGTTAAACATATAAATTTTTGTAGATTTTGTATTAAAACAGCCATTATTATAATTGCTATTGTTACAGTCTCCAGTATTCCAGTCTCCAGTATTCCAGTCTCCAGTATTCCAGTCTCCAGTATTTTTGTCTCCAACATTCCAGTTTCCAGTATTTTGGTCTCCAGTATTACAGTATCCAGCATTCCAGTATCCAGCATTCCAGTTTCCAGTATTTTGGTCTCCAGTATTCCAGTTTCCAGTATTTTGGTCTCCAGCATTCCGGTTTCCAGCATTCCGGTTTCCAGCATTCCGGTTTCCAGCATTCCAGTTTCCAGTATTGCAAAAACCTATACAGTTTTTTCCTTTTATCACTTTATTGTCACTCATTCTTTCATCCTCTTTCCATTTGATATTTTATTTTCAGTGCCTGTAATAGCCCTTCCTGTACATTTTCCTTTTGCTGCAAACTCTGATACACCCTTTCATCAACGGTGCCCTCTATCATCAAATGATGAATAATGACCGCCCTTGTTTGTCCCTGTCTGTGAAGTCGTGCATTAGCCTGTTGATATAACTCAAGGCTCCAGGGCAAACCATACCATACAATGATATTCCCGCCGTCCTGCAAATTTAAGCCATGCCCGGCACTTTGGGGATGTACCAAAAGTAGCGGTATTTCTCCCTTGTTCCACTTTGCAATATCCTCTGCACCGCCTAATTTCACAGCTTGAGGAAATTTTTGTAACAGCCTTTCACAATCGAATATAAAACTATAAAAGCATAGTACAGTTTGTCCGTTTGCTGTATCAATGATTTCTTCCAATCTTTGTAATTTAGCGTCATTGACCGTGGTATAATTTTTGTCAGACAAATACACCGAGCCATTGCAATATTGCAGTAACTTCATTGTCAATACACCTGCGCTACTCGCGCTTACTTCCCCCTCTAAAAACTTGATATAGCTTTGTTTTTCAAAGGTTTCATACTGTTGTTGCTCTTGCGCCGAAAATTTCACCATCTCTATCAAGTCCATTCTTTCAGGCAAAGTCAACCAATCTTTTGCCTGCATACTCATGCAGATGTCCGACAACTTTTGCTTGATAGCCTGTTCGCTTTCCTGTTTAGGCTTGTAATTAAATACGGTTGTTGCATTTCTCTGATTGGGTACAAAATACCTTTCACGATAGGACGCAATAGTCCTGCCAAGACGCTCCCCGCCATCAATCAAATACATCTGGCTCCATAAGTCCATTAAACCATTTGGGGCGGGCGTACCCGTCAATCCGACAACTCTTTTTGCAAGAGGAATAAACTTTTTTAAGGCTTTAAAACGCTGTGATTTTGCAGATTTAAAGCTAGAAAGTTCATCAATGACGACCATATCAAAGTCCCAAGCTGCACCGCTCTCAAATTCCTTCACTAACCATGCAATATTTTCTCTATTGACAATATAAACGTCCGCTTCATGATAAAGTGCCTTACGCCTTTGTGCTTCTTTTCCTAGTATTTTGCTTATTTTAATATGCTTTAAGTGTTCCCACTTTTGACACTCTCGGCTCCAAGTATCTTCTGCTACTCTCAAAGGCGCAATGACTAATGCTTTGTTTATCTCGAAATTCCAATACATCAACCAATCAATAGCCGTCAATGTAATGACTGTTTTGCCTAATCCCATGTCTAAAAATAGCCCAACTTTTGGCGTATCAAGTACCTTTTTGATGGCTATTTTTTGGTATTCATGTGGCTTAAATTCCATAGCTTTGTAACACCTCTTTTACTTGCTCCATGCTGTCAATAACATAAAATGAAAAACCTAATTCCTGTAATTTTTTAAGTATAAACTTCTGTAAAGGTCTTGCTTTTTTACCTGTTGCTTTTAATTCTGCAAAAAATAAAACACCATTTGGCAATAAAATCAATCTATCCGGCAATCCCTTCATACTAGTAGAGTTTAGCTTTAACGCAATGCCGCCTAATTTTTTGACTTCTGCTACAAAATATTGCTCTATGACTTTTTCTCTCATACTATCACCTCACAATCTATGTAGTCCACAATCTATACATTTGTGTATTATTAGCTTCTGCTAACTGTAAAAATTGTAAAACTGTATTTTTTTTTGCTATACCTTTATATTTTATATTTTTCTATTTTTTATTAAATAAATATGCTATATATATTTTATTTTTTTCAAAATACTTCTAACCATAAAAAATTTTGCAGTTTTTACAATTAAATAGCTATAGTTCCTATAAAATCAAGGATTACAGCGATTTCAATTTTACAGTTTTTTTACAGTATTTTTTACAGTTTTACAGTTGTGATAATGTGTATTAACACTTATTATTATTTCAATGAACTGTAAAACTGTAAAAACGGTTTTTTTAAAATACAGTTACTTTAAACTAACTTTATGACTGTTTCCCCTTATAAAATACTTCGTCAAAGTCATCCTTCCATGCCTTAATGTGAACATGTATATAAACAACATACCCTCTGCTATCTATTTTGGTTGAAAATCCTTTTGCTTTCATCTCATCAAAAAATGTTTTCTTTCTAACTCTTGTTCTTTCATGTTCTATGCAATATCTATCATATTCTTTGAACACCATGGCACGGGGAGTGTCATGCCCTTCTGCCCTTTCCAAACAGTCATGCACAAAAGCGTATACACTATCACTATCTTTATTGATTCCCTGTTTCACTTCTTTGCTATTGTCACTTTCAAAAACCATTTCTGATTCTAATGTCACACGCAAATAGATTACCGCATTGTACACCCAATATTCCAATTCATTCATCAATTTTTCTTCTAAATGAATGTCCTCCTTGGGGGGCTCTTTGTTCATCTGAACCACTCTCAACCGCCTTTTAAACCCATTGGAGCGGTCGTCAACATGTGGAAATCTGTTAGCACTAAAAAACAATTTTGCATATGGTACAAAACTAAAGCTGTCTTTGCCTTTAAATTCAGCCTGCAATGTATCACCGCCTACAATCTTTTTTAATTCGGCATCATCCTCTATGCTGACCTTTGATATATCAGCACAAGTATTACACAATTTGAAAGCAAGTTGCGCCGAAAAAAAACGCTGCGTTAAATTTTGCATAGACAAACTAGAAATATTTTCACGTCCTATGACTGCATTAAACAAATTGATTAGGATACTTTTTCCATTTGCACCTTCTCCTAACAGCAATAAAAATATCTGATAATTCATGTTATGTGTCATGCATAAGCCCATATATTGGAATATTGTCATAATATCCTGCGCATGTAGGGAAGTGCCTAAAAAGTAATTGGAATGGGGATAATTTGGCTTCCCATTTTCTGATAATTCTTTAATTTCCTTCCATTTATGCGGTATCTGATTCATGGAAAAATAAGCAGGAGAATGTGGTAATAATTCCATTGTCTTTACATTCAGCATACCATTTTGAAAGTTTATGTAATAATTGGGATACTGATTTACTTCATAATACTTCTTTTTTAGGCACATCTGAAAGCTAATTAAATCATAGATTCTGTTGATAGTACGGGCATTTTGAAACTCCATATAAATCAAACTTTGTATGATGTTTTTAATCTCATGCCCTTGTCTATCTAATAAATACACACCATTTTTGTATAAATATACGTTATCGCCTATTACAATAATATGTTCTGTTTCTATAATATAATCACGAATCACGGCATCAAACACGCCGATTATCTGCCCTTTTGCATTAAATTTATGGAATCGGTCAAGGTTTCGCCCTGTTTCTGTATCATTTTGCGGCATTTCTGTACCATTTTGTACTGATTCTGTTTGAGTTTCTACCTTTTTAATGTCATTAAAATCTCTCACTTGGGACGGCTGAAAGGTTTCCTCACAACCGTCCACCGCTTTTGTAATTGTCATGTCACCATAGGTATTGATTCCGTGTTTTTGATTCCACTTTTCGCGCATAAGTCCGCTACTTCTAAATATCCTATCTATTTGGTCGAAATCGTTGCCCGTCCAGAACGCCAGCATATTACAAAGTGCAATGTCTGCTTCGGATTGACTTTTATAATAATTTTGCCAATTTCCTGCATACAAATCTGCAAATTTAAGTCCATTTTTGCTATTTTTGGCTAATTCTATTAGTTTTTCGTCCTCTAAATAGCAGAATTGTTGTTGTTTTTTTCCATTTTTAGGTTCCTTTTTGCTAAAATATTCTTGACATAATGCGTCAATTTCCTTTTGACATTCCAACACATTCGGATAGGATTCTAGGGCGTTTTCTGTCACGGTAAAGTAGCGTCCTGTGTCATAAACCTCTAACCCTAGATTGCTATTTTTGCGCCCACCGCCCTCTAATTTACCTTTACAAAGGATATGTACGCCCGTACCACTTGGACTAATTTCTGTATAACTTTGGAAAGTTGCAATGATTTTTTGGGCAAGCTCATTCATTTTGCCATCTTGGATACAGTGGTCAATGTCTATTCCCACATAGGGAGAATTGCCGAACATAAACCCTAGTCCGCTGATACTTTTGTCACGTTTCATGCACTCCTTTGCCTGCTGATATGTCCCCCATGTATTGGAGTCGTTGCTTTTTGCAGCATTTCCCGTTTTTGGGTCAATGGGCATTTTGTTTTTATGACATACCCAATTTTTAAATTTTTTCATGTGCCACAATCTTATCATCTCCTTTTTTTCCCTCATTCTAAAGGCAAAAAAGTATCATTGCGTATCATCTTTTAAAAGCTTAAGACCTTTAAAACCGTAGGGCGTTGCCCTACAACCCACTTCTTTCTTGAAAGAAAGAAGCAAAGAACTTTTAACGGAAACTAGCGTTTCCTTGAAAAAATATCATTATTATTTAGGAAAAACGCTAGTTTTTCCATTAAAAAGTTTAGGGTCAAGCCCTTTTTAAAGGGCTTGCAGGGTTTTAGGGACAGCGTCCCTAAGGTCTTTTTTTTAGAATGGGAAATCGGAATCATCAACCGGCTCCAAACCATCAAAATCGCTGTACTCGTCATCATCAAAGGTGATGTGCTTGAAATCATCTTCTGCTTTTGCCCTGCCACCCAGATTTTCACCATCACGGGTTTTCATAAGATTGTTCAAACCGCACGCAATGCCCTTGTTGCCGCTTGTGTTAAAGGCATAAAAGGAAACACTCGCGTAGCCATAACAGCCAGAATAGAACTCTGTCGTATCCACAATAGGCTGTTTACGCTTGTTGATAATGCCGGGTTTTGTCTTACAATTCGCATTTAACTAATTTCAGCAAGAATTCCCCCACCTCTTAGGTGGGGGATGAATTGC
>CAJUKL010000060.1 GCA_910587195.1 uncultured Clostridia bacterium
AACGAGAAGCCCCCGCCTCTATGCGTTAGCATAGGCGGTGGGAGTATGTCACATATGTGCTTCCCACTTACACTCTGTTATCTGCATTTGTGTAAAAGTTGCTAAAAAAGAAGAATTTTCTGGACTACAAGCATAAATTCCAAAGGAAATGTCCTTTGCACCTTCCCATAAATGACAAATTCTCATTTGCTGAAATGCAACACCATCTGTACTACATTCTATACAATAATCGCTTTCTCTCCTACTTAAACGATACCACATTTGTTTTATCTTTGCGGAAATATCTGTTGTTGCCCAGTCAGAATAGCCATGATTTGTTACAACGCTGCCTAGCCTTTGATATTGCTCATTTTCATATTCGATAGAAGCTTTTATCCAGTTTTCACTGTTCAAATATAATGCAATTCCACATTGGTCAAAGCGATGTTTGCTTTCAAATTCTGTTTTAACTATAAAAGAAAAATATTTTTCTTTTGTTTTGACCTGTAACACCGGTGCTGTATCATTTTGAAATCCATAATATGTTTTTTGCCATAAATCTGTTTGTGGTTCTGTTAGAATTTCCACCTTATTTTTTTCTATTTTTACATTTTTTGCTTTTCTTGTCCAATAAAAAGGTTGCTTTAAAAAATCCATTTTTTTCCTCCTTTCGATGCTTACTTCATTTTATCATATTTATTCTTTTTCTGCAAAAGAATAATGGATTTCCTTTTTATTTTCTATTTTATAGGAATTGATTTTTTCACCAAAGATTTCTTCTAAATCCGCTAAACTTAAAAAAACATCTTTTTCTTGAATGTCGGGTAAACTCACTAAAATTATTTTTTTCATACTATCCCTCCTATTTTTGTGCTTATTTTTTATTTTATATCCAATATATTGCACAATGCTGTAATTGGAATATACATTCTATTCTCTTTGATTTCTGCTGCTTGTTCCATTTCAACCTCCACACCATTGACAAGCATTTTATTGCTATCTTTTGTAAACACAACATCTTTTGCCATATCATACCACAATTTTAATGTTGCGGTATTTTTTTCACCGTTCCACATTGTTTCTACATTAGTATCAAAAAATAACTCTGCAAAACGTTCTATATCCATTACAGCTATCATTCCATGATTGTTTTTTACATAACCAGAAAATCTGTTTGATTTTCTTCCATTTATTAACAATATATTTTCCCCTTGCTCTATTGAGATAGTAACATTTCTTTTAGGACTTAGCTTATGATTAAGATAAATTCCTTTTGTTCCTTCCAATTTCATAGCAAACTCCCAACGACCATAGGCTTTTTCATAGGGACCACTTCCATCAAATATCATATTCAAATCTTGTGTGGAAATAAAAATATCATTTTGTGTTATATCAGGCACTTCACAAAGTCCCATTTTGATACCATTTATCATAACATCTCTTTTTCCATCATAAAATATAATTTTATTTTCATGAAATGTCATTGTACTTTGTTCTATTTCATAAAGCACCTTTTCAGCAAAACCACGACGTTGATTTTCTATTTCTATCATTTCCTTTAGTGGTATCATCATATTACCATTTTTTAAATAAGGTTTTTGTTGAAATGAAATAGTATCATATAAAACTTCATCATTTACAACACCCACCCTATTTTTTACTAAAATTTTGTCATCTTTCTCTACTTTTGCAACATACATTGGTGTTGTAATATATTTAGAGTTTGTTCCATCTGGGTCTTGGTCCTTGTTTGGATAAATTCTTTCTTGAAAAAATATCACATTTTGAATACCAGTTATTTCTTTAAAAATCTTTTTTTCTTCTTCTGTCCATTCTAACGCCGCCGCTATCAACTTATTTTCTCCCATTCCTACATAGAGTAATTCTAATTCATTCCATAATTTTTCTGCTTTTTGCTGCGCTTGCTGTAATTCTTCCCTTGTATAAGTCATAGTAGTATTCGCAAAACAATGTATTGTATTGGATAATAGTAGCAAAACAATACATAAAAAAATTCTTTTTTTCATACTATCCTTCTCTTTTTTGATATTTTTTTAAATAAATTAGTTTAATATTTTTTCTCTTTCCTTTTATAAATTTTTTCTATTTGTATTCTATCATAATAGCATATAAATAGCTATTTCTTATAAATATCGTAAGAATCTTTTAATAGAATTTTAAGAATTATTTTTTTAAATTCTTTACTATCTTTGTTCAACTTTTTTGAAAAAAAACCGGACAAAAAACTTTTATCTTTTCTAAATTTTTTTCCTTGGTGTTCCGTTGTCGTTCTACTGCAATAACCATTCTACTTCATCATACAGTAGCGAAACGCTAGTTTCGCATAAAAGTTCTTTGCTTACTTTCTTTCAAGAAAGTAAGTAGATAAGCACATATTTTTAAAGAATGCATATTTTGTTAATGTAAAAAGGATAAAAAAGGAGGGCTTCTTGTGAAAGAAATGTGTAATGATTTTATTGCAGAAACAACCGTTTCTGGTATGGAAACAAGAAGACAATGCCAATGTTCTAATAATATAGGTAGTACGACAGGTGTTGTAGGAGAGGATACAATAATGGATTGTAATGCTTGGTTAATCCATAAAATTGGCTTGTCACAGGCTTATGTTGCACCTCAACCAAATGCTGTAACAATGTCAGAAGAACAAAGCCTTGTTTGTGGTACTGCTTTTGCTGACTTGGTTCAGCCTTATATGCAGGGCAGTAATTTGACAAAATTTTTGTAAAGGAGGGTTATCATGAATCGAGATGAAGTTTTAAATAGTTTAACACAGTTGGATTTTATGGCAGTAGACTTAGGGTTATATTTGAATACCCATCCTGAAGATACAGAAGCAATTAATGCTTATAATCAAGTGATTACCGCAGCAGATACCGTTCGAGCAAAATATGAAGAAGCATTTGGACCTTTATGCTCTTTTAGAAGCTATGCAACAGATACCCAAAATTGGCAATGGAAAAATAATCCTTGGCCTTGGCAATCTGACTTTAATTATTCCCTTGCAGGAAAGGAGTGTAAATAAATGTGGATATATGAAAAAAAATTAGAATTTCCAATTAAAATTACGAAACCAGATGCAAGATTAGCAAAAATTATGATTGAACAGTATGGCGGCCCAGATGGGGAATTGGGTGCTTCCCTTCGCTATCTTAGCCAAAAATTTACTATGGTAACTCCTGAAGCAAAGGCTACTTTAAATGATATTGCTACAGAAGAATTTGCCCATGTAGAAATGATGGGAACTATTGTATCACAATTAACCAGAGGACTTACCAAACAGCAAATTATAGATAGTAGTTTAGATGCCTATTATGTAAATCATGGTTTGGGTGTTTATCCTTCCGCTGCATCTGGAGTACCATTTTCTGCAATGGTATTGCAATCCAAAGGCGACCCTATTACAGATTTATATGAAGATATGGCAGCAGAACAAAAAGCAAGAAGCACTTATGAATATTTAATTGACTTGACAGAAGACCCAGAAGTATTAGCACCATTGCGTTTTTTGAGAGAAAGAGAAATTGTTCATTTCCAACGATTTGGTGAAGCATTAGATATTGCAAGAGATTATTTAAAACAGCAAAAAGTCTTTGATATGGGAAACACAAACAATATTACATGGAGATAGTCAAAAAGGGTATGTCGATTATTCGACATACCCTTTTCATTCACCAGTAAAAAAAGTCTTTTAAAACAAACAAAATGTTACAATTCTTACAATATTATTTCATATTTTATTTTTTTGTAACAAAATATTTCTTTTTTGTTATACTTAAGAAACAATCATGTTAGTTTTTAAAAAAAGTTTATTAGACTTTTAAAAAACAGGGGGAAGAAAAATGATACATTACAAACGTTTTTTAGCAGCAACAACCATAGTTTCTATGTTTTTTAGCAACAGCATCTTTGCTGCTAATGTAAATATGAATCTATATTATGATGGAAAAATGCACCATTACCAAGCAGCAGAAGTAAACATTGAAATTAATGGGGAAACAATGAAAATTGAAGATATGCCACCAGTGATATTAGAAGACAGGACACTTGTTCCTGCAAGAGCCGTCTTTGAAACAATGGGAGCAGAAGTTGCTTGGAATGCAGATACCAAAGAAGTTTACATTAAAAAGCAGAGCGATGTTGTAATCTTAAAAATTGATGATGAAATTGGTATTAAAAATGGTATTGCCTTTTCAATGGATGTACCAGCAAAAATTGTAAATGACAGAACTATGATACCTGTAAGAGCTGTATCAGAAGCCTTCGGCTGGGAAGTAGGCTGGGACAACAAAACAAGACTTGTTAGTATTACGGAGGCGGAAGAACCGGAACAGCCAGAGCAGCCAGACATCAATGATAATATTAACATGGATTTAGATGCAAACGATGGATTAAACAGCAACACAAATACAGACACAAATAACAACACTAGCAGCAACACAAATACAGGTACAAATAACAACACTAACAGCAATACAAATACAGACACAAATAACAACACTAACAGCAACACAAATACAGGTACAAATAACAACACTAACAGCAATACAAATACAGATACAAATAACAATACTAACAGTAACACAAATACAGGCACTAACAACAATGGTAACAGTAACACAAATACAGGCACTAACAACAATGGTAACAGCAACATAAGTACAGGCACTAACAACAATGGTAACAGCAACATAAGTACAGGCACTAACAACAACGCAAATACAGGTACAAATAACAACGCTAACAGCAACACAAATACAAACAACAATGGTAACAATAGCACAAATATAAATAACAGTGGAAACAATAGCATAAATACCGGACATGATACTGGTATTATTCCAACAGAAAACATAAAAGTAACAAATATTACAGTACCAGCAAGCATGAATGCTCCACAGATTTTTACAATTTCAGCGTCTAATCAAATTCAAAAATATCAAAATGTTTATGTTGATGACAAAAGAATTGTATTAGATATTTATTATGCAGAAAAAGGATTGCCAAACGATAATTTAGCTGTTACAACAAGTCCTTTTGTAGCATCCATACGTTCTGCACAGCACGATATGGATGGTGTTATTGTAACCAGAGTAGTATTAGATTTAAAATCACCTATCCAATATCAGCTTATACAAAACAATAATACTTTAGTTGTTTCTTTTCAAGAAAGCATCGTACAAAGTTTAACAAAAGCAAACAGTGGTACAATAGACACAATAACGATTGCAGGAAGTGCACCACTTGCTACCAATATTAGTGAACTTTTCAACCCTAAAAGATTGGTTATAGATATTCCCTATGCCACATCAAATTTAGAGCCAAATCCATCAACAGAAGGATTAAGCCAAATTACAGCTATTCGTACCAGCATGTATGAAGAAAAAACGGCTCGTGTAGTATTGGAAATGAAAGATACGGCAGAATACGATATTGTACAAAGTGGAAATAACCTTATTGTTACAGTAAAAAAATCCACCTTAGATAATCTTTCCTACGATGATTCTAAAAAAGCATTAGTACTAAAAAAAGGAATTTCCTTTGATATAAATAGTGTTGTACATACAGATAATTATTTAAACAATCAATATCAGTTAGCACTCCCCGGAGATTTTACAAATGTATATGGTTATGGAACAATGAAATTACCATATGAGGGTGTTGAAAATGTTACAGTAGCAAATGCAGCCGGCAAAACTATATTTTCTTTTTCAGAAAGTAAAATCAGAGCCTTTACCCTAACAGAAGATGCAAACAATTACTATATTAATATTAAAAATCCAAAAGAAGTTTATAGTAAAGTTGTTTTATTAGATGCAGGACATGGTGGAAATGACCCTGGTACAAGCGGAAATGGTTTAAATGAAAAAGATATTACTTTATCTATTGTCAATAAGGCATATGCTTTACTGCAAAATACAGATAAAGTAAAAGTATATCTTACAAGAAATAACGACAGCAGACCTGAAAACCGCCACAGAGCGAATACTGCAAATGATATGGCAGATGTTTTAATTTCTATTCATATGAACTCTGCAAGTCCAAACCCTACCCCAAATGGCACAGAAGTACTGTTTATTACTCATTCCAATGATGTGCAGGGAAGGTTGACAAGTCAAGTTGTAGCAACGGTATTGCTCCAAAAAACAGTAAATGCATTGTCTACTAATAATAGAGGATTAAAATATGATACACAACACCAGAAAAACTTGATTTTACTAAATTCAACAGTCATTCCTTCTGTTATTGTAGAAACCTTATTTTTATCTAATCCGGGTGATGCACTAAAAATTGCAAATCCAGCAAATCATGATAAAATGGCACAAGCAATTTATGATGCTATTTTAGAGTTAGCAAATAATTATAATTGGAGATAAAAAATAGGCTGTTAAAAAACTTCATTTTTTAAAAATATTGATATTCTTTTTTGCCCAAAGGTTTTTTAACAGCCCTAAATTTTTAGCAAAAATTAATGCAGGAACTTTCGACAAAAATACTCTTTTTTGATATACTAAGGAAATGGAAAGAAAAAAGGAGAAAATATCAAATGAAAAAAAGGCAGAAAATATTTTTTATTACCTTGGTAAGTATGTTATTTTTAAACAATCTACAAATTTATGGAAGTCCCATCAAAATGCGCTTGCTTTACGATGGAAAAATGCATGATTATGAGGCAGAAAGTATCCGTATTGTAGTGAATCAGCAAGAATTAGCAATAGAGGATATGCCTCCTATTTTATTATATGATAGAACACTTATGCCAGCAAGAGCTGTTTTTGAAGCCTTGGGGGCAGAAGTTGCTTGGAATGCAGAAACACAGGAAGTTTATATTCGAAGAAATGATGATGTTGTAATTTTAAAAGCAGATAATAAGGTAGCAAATATCAACGGCACAGAGTTCACAATGGATGTACCTGCAAAGGTCATTAATGAAAGAACTATGATACCTGTAAGAGCTGTATCAGAAGCATTGGAATGTACGGTAGAGTGGGACGAAAATACAAGAACAGTTTCCATCACAGAAAAGGAAACCGAAGAAATAGTTATCCCAGAGCCAGAAAAACCAGAACAAACACCCATACAAGACACAGAACAAAAAACAGAACAACAAACTCCAACACAAGACACAGAACAAAAAACAGAACAGCAAACTCCAACACAAGACACAGAGCAAAAAACAGAACAACAAACTCCAACGCAGGACACAGAACAAAAAACAGAACAACAAACACCGACACAAAGCACAGAACAAAAACCAAGTCAGGAAAATACAAATATAGCAGAAACAAAGGAATATGCGCAAGGAGGTACAGGAGAAATTCCAAAGCAAAACATTGGTATTGTCCATGTTGCCCCACCAGAATCTGAAAAACAAGACCAAACTTTCACGATTATCGCATCTGATGAAATTGCAAAATTTCAAGAAAAACCAGGAAAACAATATGAAGTTATTATTGATATTTATTATGGACAAAAAGAAATCCTGACAGATAACATGGAAGTTTTAACAAGTGACTTAGTAAGCAATATCATTTCTTCTCAATATCGCGATAATGGTACCACTGTAACCAGAATCATTTTTGAACTAAAAAGGGAATGTGAATATGATATTCATTTAAACCGTACAAAAGATAACATTATCGTAGATTTTGAAGAAAAAGAAGGTGGTAGTGTAAATCCAAATATTAATAATACTGGAACAAACAATAATACCAATCATAATAACACAAATAATAATACAAATATGGGTACAAACATCAATACAAACACAAACCAGCCTAATCAAATAAAAAATGTATTTTATGATACATCTAGAAAGGCAATTACTTTGTCAAAAAGTGATTTATTCGCTATCAGCAACATAGAACATAAAGATGATTATTTAAACAAAAAATATCAAATTTTATTGCCAGATGATTATAGCAGCATTTATGGAAGTGGTACTATGAAACTAGATACAACAGAATTACTTTCTGTTACCATTAGCCAAGAACAAGGAAAAACAGCTTTTACATTCCAAGAAAATGGAATTTATGCCTTTACCATTACGGAAGATGCAAATTATTATTATATTAACGTAAAAAATCCAAAAGAAGTTTATGATAAAGTTGTAGTATTAGATGCAGGGCATGGTGGACAAGACCCAGGTACAAATGGAAATGGCATAGACGAAAAAGATATGACGTTAGCAATCCTACAAAAAACTTATAGCAAACTACAAAATACAGATAAAGTAAAAACATATGTAACTCGAATTGCAGATACTTACCCAGAAAATATAGATAGGGCAATGATGGCAAATGAAATCGGAGATATTTTCATTTCTGTTCATATGAATTCTGCAAAGCCAAATCCTACTCCAAATGGTACAGAAGTATTATTTATTACACATGAAACAGATAAAAAGGGAAAATTAACGAGTAAAGATGTTGCTTCTGTATTACTTAAAAATGTTGTAAATGCGCTTGGAACCAATAATAGAGGCTTAAAATATGACACATCTGAGCAAAAAAACTTAATTGTGTTAAATAAAACTGTTGTACCAGCGGTCATTGTAGAAACATTATTTTTATCTAATCCGGGTGATGCCTTAAAAATTTCAAATGAAATCTATCAAGAAAATGCAGCACAAGCAATTTACGATAGTATTATTGAATTGGCAAATAATTATCAATGGAGGTAGCATATTTTTGGGGGAAACTTTTTACCAGTGAAAAAAGTTTCCCCTTTTTTTATTTATCATAAGCCCCTGCTCTATCATTTGCAACAAATATTCTCAACATGACATCTGTTAATAATAATTCCCCTTTTTCATTTCCTTGCAATGCACCTTTATCTACTAATTTTTGAATAGTTGGTCTTGCCCAAGCAGGCATATTTTCATCAATATAATTATAGAGCATTTCTTTTTTCACCTCTTTCGACTGTAACAACTTTTGTTTAAAGTCTAACCATAATTTTTGATTTTTAGCAAAGGGCTCTGGACATAATTTTCCTGTCACATCATAATGACGTAATACATTTTCTATTGGAATATCATATTTTTTCATAAGCCATTTTACAAGTTCTGCTGCATTATTTTGTGTTTTTTGATTAATATAATATTGTCCATTGCTATCTTTTTTGCTACACATTTCTACCCCAATACTATTTTCATTTCTACATTTTTTGTGCCTATAAATTTTCGCACCACAATGCCAAGCAGTATCTTTATCAAATACACTTCGCACAATTTTTATTTCATCTACAAAATAATGTGCAGAAGTATTTCTGTCTGCCCCAGAAAAATATTTCCCATTTCCTTCTGCTGTATCTCCATTATTTGCCGTATAATGTACCACAATATATTGTATTTTTTGTTTTCTGCCTTTTGTAAAATTGCTTGGATGTGCTAACATTTCTTTGACTTCCATATTTTTCACCCCTTTTTTATTTAATATATGCAGGAACTTGTCCTTTGCTCATCTTTTGGCATAATAAAAAAGAGCCTTTTTAAAAAGCTCTTTTTTAATCTAACCAATTTAAAAGTCTATAAAAATAAGGGTATTGGGAACATTTTCTTTTAAAAGACATATAAAAAGTTCTTCCTTTTTTTCGTCCCAACAAGTACGAATATTTTTGCAAAAATAAGGGAAATATTTTTGTGGAAAAAGTTCTGTCAAGTCAATATCATGTGATTGTAGGCAATCATCAATACTTTCCTTTGTTTGATAGGTTGTAAAAGATTGATAATTTATTAAATCCTCTCCACCATTTAAAATTGCTTCTATAATCATCGAAAGCAAAAAAGAAGTGGTAGAATTAGAACAACAACACCACTCAAAAAAATCGTCATCAACACTTATGTAAACAGGCGGATCTGGTAATTTTAAATCTTCATAAAGGATACCTGCATGAAAGATTCCTTGATTCTCATACCATATCACTAAATAATTTTTGGTTAAATTATGCCATGTTTCTTTTGGCAAATTGGATAAAATATAATAATAACTTTTTTTGTCTTTTTCAGAGATGCCATATTTACTCCAACTTTTTTTAAAATCACGTAGATTTTCTTCAATAATTTCATAAGAAAATGAAATTTCTTCCGGAAACAAAATATGATTTAAAAAATCATTTATTTCTGCATTTCCACTATGTAGTAAAAAACTTCTGTAAACGTCTGGTATTTTCACATCTAATGTTGATTCAGCTTTTTTAATCGCATCTTCTGAAAATCCTAAACGTTTATTGTTATGCTTATGATATAATATAGAAATTAGTTCTTCCGCATTAATATGATATTTTTTATGCGTCATAAATACCACCTCTTATGTATAAATTATGAAAAAGACAAAACTTATTTTTATTGCAAAAAAGTAAGCAACTCTATTTAAAGTTACTTACTAAAAAAAATCTCATAATTTTGCGACAAATTTTGCTTTTTCAAAGTCATCTTTGTGTACATAAATAATGTATTGGCTAATACATTCTTTTTCCAAGTCAAAAGCACCTAATCCAGGAGCAGATAGAGTAATCTCGTTTATAGTATAAGGAATATGATAAAGTATAAGAGAATCTCTAATTTTTGACTGTTGTGCAATAGAAAATGTGATACAAAGTTCTTTTCGATTCAGTACTGTCAACATAGCTACCCCTCCTCTACAAAGCCCTTTTTACTTTAGTATATCATGTTCCCAACAAAAACAATATCATTATTTTGAAAAAAGAATACAAAAAAATGGGATATTTTTTTGTGCGAGATTACCTTTTTCCTTTTTCATAATAGGAATAGCAGTATTTCATAATAATCTGACACTCCCATGTCTAAAGGCATGGGGTTCTTAATTACATAAACTTCTAAATATACTCGAAAGCATAT
>CAJUKL010000061.1 GCA_910587195.1 uncultured Clostridia bacterium
AAGACTTTCACTATCAAAGATACCATTGTATCCATTAACGATAGTATAAGGCTCGTGTCAAAACCTTTTATTTTCATGGTTTCATTATATTATTTCTTGTTCATAAAAGCAACATTAACATATATTAATCAAATATTGAAATAAAAAAATGCTTTTATTCCACCCCTAAAGGAGTGGACTTTTTGCATTTAGCTTGTAACTTTATTATTTGCACTGCTTTATTTTGCTTTTGGCATCAAATGCTCTTTTTATATTCCCGAAAAAAAAGAAAAAACAGAACCCATAGAAAAATAGTTTGTTGAAAAAGTGTTTTTTTTGCGTTTGAAAAAATAACTATCTGCTGTTATTTTGTGGTATAATCTGGAAAATGGACAAAGGGGGGACTTCTTTATGGAAGTTTTGAAATTTGCCGATAAGACATTTTTCAGAAAAGAAAGCAAAATACAAACACTTCCGATTGACAAAATTAGACCAAATCCTTATCAGACAAGAAAATATTTTAATTTTAATGCCTTAGAGGAATTGGCAGCATCAATTAAAAAATGCGGCTTATTACAACCCATTACGGTTAGAAAAGTGGGAAGCGTTTATTATGAATTGATAACAGGAGAAAGGCGCTTGCGTGCTTGTGAAATTGCTGGCTATACCACTATTTCTGCTTTGGTGCTGCATATCAATGACAGCCAAAGTGCTTTACTTTCTATGATTGAAAATTTACAAAGACAAGATTTAAATTTTTTGGAAGAAGCGGAAGGTTATCAAAATATGATGCAAGATTATCATATGACACTAGAAGAACTAGCAAATAATTTATCTAAAAGTCAATCTTCCATTGCAAATAAAATACGTCTTTTAAAATTAAGTGACAGTGTAAGAAAAAAAATGATACAGTATCAGCTAACAGAACAACATGGACGAGCTATTTTAAAAATACCAGAAGAAGAAATTCAATTGGAACTTTTAGACCATATTGCTCAAAAAGAATTAACAGTAAAACAAACAGAAGAATTAGTGGCAGAAATCATGGAACAAATGTGTCAGCCAAAACAAAAGCATATCCAAAAAGAAAAAAGATATATTAAGGATATTCGCCTTTTTACAAACTCTATCAGACAATCCATTAACATTATTAAAAAATCTGGAATGCATGTTTCTTATGAAAATAATCCAAAAGAAGATGGATTTGAAATTGTGATTCGTGTAAAGAAATAAGACTTGGGAACTTTGTTCCCAAGTCTTATCTTGTCAAGATTTTAGATTTTTTATCACTTTTATTTTAAAATGAGATAGGATGATTCTATAAAAAATGTTTTCTTTTTCGCTCATACTCTTTTATGATAACAACAATATTAGAAAAACAGAATATTATTCTTTTCCATTCCAGCAATAAGTACACAAACAATTTGCTGGAATGCCAATGGAAGCTAACAAATCATCCAAGCGATGATAACGTAATGACGTAAATTTTAATTGTTTACAAATTTCTGAAAGCATCTCTTGATATTTTGTACTATCTGGGTCTGCATATTCATATAATGTATTAGCAGCATTTTCTCCTTCTCTTTCAAAGATAATTCTTCTTGTAATCAAGTCCATTTCTGAATTAGAGCGAGAAAAATTCAGATATTTGCAGCCAAACAATAAAGGAGGACAAGCAGGTCTAATATGTACTTCTTTTGCACCACTTTGATATAATAATTCTGTTGTTTCTCTTAATTGGGTTCCTCTTACAATGGAATCATCAATCAAAAGCAAACTTTTATTGCGGATAAGTGTTTCCACAGGAACGAGTTTCATACGAGCAATAAGATTTCTTTGACTTTGATTTGCTGGCATAAAAGAACGAGGCCATGTAGGTGTATATTTAATAAAAGGTCTTGCAAAAGGAATTCCAGAACGGTTTGCATAGCCAATTGCATGTGCAATTCCAGAATCAGGAACGCCTGCTACAATATCTGGTAAAATGCTATGATTATCTCTTTTTGCAAGCATATCGCCACAATTATAACGCATTTGTTCTACATTGACACCTTCATAGCAAGAGGTAGGATAACCATAATATACCCAAAGGAAAGAACAGATTTTCATTTTTTGGTTTGGAGGGGAAAGAACTTCATAGCCATCGGCTGTTAAAAATACAATTTCACCTGCACCAAGTTCTCGTACATCTTCATAGCCAAGATTGATATAAGCAAAACTTTCAAAGGAAACACAATAACCTTCTTCTTTTTTTCCTATCACAAGTGGCGTTCTGCCCATGCGGTCACGTGCAGCATAAATTCCTTTCTCTGTCATTAATAAGATTGTCATAGAGCCATCAATTAAGCTTTGTGCATAACGGATACCATCTACAATATTATCTTGCTGGTTAATTAAAATAGCTGTTAATTCTGTTGGATTAATATTTCCTCCACTCATTTCTAAAAAATGGCTGTTTCCACTGTGATAGGCATGTTGAATGAGTTCCTGCATATTATTAATTTTTCCTACCGTTGTGATAGCAAAACTACCTAAATGGGATTGTATCAAAAGAGGCTGCGGTTCATAGTCGGAAATACAACCAATACCAATATTTCCTTTTAATTCCTCGACATCACGCTCAAATTTTGTGCGGAAGGGAGAATTTTCGATATTGTGAATTGCACGATTAAAACCATCTTTTCCATACACTGCCATACCTCCACGGCGTGTTCCTAAATGAGAATGATAGTCTACTCCAAAAAATAAGTCTAATGAACAGTCTGCTTTTGATGCTACACCAAAAATACCACCCATATGCAACGCTCCTTTTCTAAAATGCATGGTTTTTTTTTAACAGTATCATTATATCGAAAAATATCCATTCTGAAAATGCTGTTTTATAAATTTGTGCAAAAAATAATATTTTTTTAAAAATATATAAAATATAATTGATAATTTTGTATAATGAATTTATCATAGAATATAATTAAAAAATTTTGATGTGCAAGCAAAAGTGTTATATGGGGGCGAGTAAAATTTATCAAAAACATTTATGCTTTAGGGAGGAGTTTTATGAACACATTTATCAATGCAAATAATACATGGGCACTTTGGACAATTATTACAGGTGGTGCAGCCATTAGCATTTTTTTAGAACAAAGATATAAATGGGCTGCTACTCTATCTGGGGTTGCAATCGCCTTAATCTTATCTATGCTATTCAGTAATACAGGTATCATACCAACAGAAGCACCTGCATATGATATTGTTTGGGGATATGTTGTACCACTTGCTATTCCATTACTTTTAATGAAATGCGACATAAAAAAAATAGGAAAAGAAAGTCGTTCTTTATTTTTATTATTTATAATTGGCTCTATTGGTACAATGCTTGGTACTTTACTGGCTTATACTGTTTTAAAAAACTATATTCCAGAATTAGAGGGAATTGCTGCTATGATGACAGGAACTTATATTGGCGGAACTGTAAATTTTGCAGCATTAGCAAAATCTTTTAAAGTTTCTGGAACAATGATTTCTGCTGCAACTGTTGCAGATAATTTTTTAATGACACTTTATTTTTTTGTATTAATTTCGATTCCGTCCCTTTCTTTTTTTCAGAAATATTTTAAACATTCTTATATGGACAAAATGGACTTAGGAAAAGAAAAAAATACTGCTTCTACTTATTGGAATGCAAAAGAAATTGGATTAAAAGATATTGCTTGTGCTATAGCTACTGCATTTTTTATTGTTACTATTTCCAGAGCACTTTCTACTATGTTCGATGCCATAATCCCTAAAACAAATTTCTTTTTTACAATATTAAATTCTTTGTTGGGAAATCAATATTTTATTATTACTAGTATATCTGTCATTTGTGCTAGTGTATTTTCTCAAATTTTTGGTGAAATTGCAGGTACACAAGAAATAGGCACCTTTTTTATTTATTTATTTTTCTTTGTAATTGGTGCACCAGCTTCTTTATTAGAAATTATGAAAAACTCTCCACTTTTACTTGTGTTTTGTACTATTATTGTTTGCACAAATATGATAGTAACATTTTTATTTGGAAAACTATTTCATTTTAATTTAGAGGAAATTATATTAGCATCGAATGCAAACATTGGCGGGCCAACAACAGCAGTTGCTATGGCAATTTCCAAAGGTTGGATAGAATTAGTAGCACCCATTATGCTTGTTGGAACTATGGGTTATGTTATTGGTACTTATTTTGGCACATTAATGGGTATTTTCCTTTCTTAAAAATATAAATACAGAAAGAAGGTTGTATATGGTATTTGATGCACATTCTGACATCTGGACAGATGTTACCATTCGCTTTTTAAAAGGAGAACGTGATATTTTTCGTAAATATCATTTTGAACGACTTCAAAAAGGAAGCATAGAGGGCAGTATATTTGCCATATGGATTGATTCGCCCTATGCAGAAACACGCCCCTATGAACGCTTTTTAGAAATGGCAGAAGCAATTCAAAATGAAATTTCTATTACCCAAAAATTTGTTATTGTAAAAAATGAGAAGGAAATACAAAAAGCAAGACAAAACCATCAATTTTATGTCATAATTGGCGCAGAAGGTTTATCTTCCATTGGAAAAAATTTAGATTTGATAGAACAGTATTATGACCTAGGTGCAAGACATGCTATGCTAACATGGAATGAACAAAATGCTTTAGCAACGGGTGTAAAAGGAGAGGTTACAAGAGGTTTAACAGAACTTGGGAAACAAGCTGTTCAAAAAATTATGAAAAAAAAGATGTTATTAGATGTATCTCACTTAAATGAAAAATCCTTTTGGGATATAACAGACTTAATGGAATATCCTTTGATTGCTTCTCATTCTAATGCAAAGGCATTGTGCAATGTTCCCAGAAATCTTTCTGATGAACAGCTCTTTGCCATAAGAGATTTGAATGGAGTGATTGGAATAAATGCTTTTCATGGATTTATTCATAATGTTGCAGCAGAACAAACAATTGACAATTTAATAAAGCATGTTGTTTATATTGCGGATAAAATTGGAGTGGAACATGTTGGATGTGGATTTGATTTTATAGAATTTTTACCTTCTACTGAACCAGAATATGCTACAAAAGGATTAGAAGATTATACAAAAGTTCCAGATTTTGTAAAAAAATTAAAGCAAGTAGGATTTTCTGAAAAAGAAGTAGAAAATATTTGTTACAGAAACTTTCATAGAGTGATACAGCAAGTATTAGGATAAACCTTGAGAGCAATGCTCTCAAGGTCTTTTTTATAACATTCCATTTTCTTTAAAATATTGCTCATTTCGCAATACAATTTCATCTTCTGGTTTACATTCTTTTGCTTTTTGGTGATAAACAACAGATGTGTTATCATCTCCCAATTTATGATAACACACACAAAGCTGCAAATAAGGAATATAATCATAACAATCAGTGGTAAAAAAGCCCCCAGAAGAAATATTTGGTTTTTGTCTTGTTGCAGCTTCAAACCAAAAGACAGCTATGTTATATTGTTCATGAGCCATAAAAAAATTTCCAATTTCACAACAACTTTCTCCTCTTGGCACATCATATAAAAAACTATGATAGAGAGATAACAATGCCTTTTGTTCTTGATGGATTGCTTTATAACAATTTGCTAAATCAATACAAGCACTGATTTTATTTTCTGTCCAGCCTTTTGGGTTATTTAAAAATTGTTCAAAATAATAAATTGCATCATAATATCTTTTGTGGTAATACAGTTCTCTTGCATAATAAAATTGCTGTCTAGGCTCTAATAACTGCCCTTTTAATAATAATTTTTCAAAAATGCGCAAATTTCTGTTTGGGTCAGAAGGATGTAATTTTTTATGGCTAATGGCAGCTTTTTCAAATACAACATTTCCCTGGGGAGAAATTGCCTCATGAACTGCCCCAACCCATTGAAAATTAGATGCTCTTTTTAAAATTCTTTCCCTATAATAAGAATGTGTTGCATTGTTATTTTGGTCAAATGCTACATGATATGGCAGCATAACAATGTCAATGGTATTAGGAAGTGTTTGCTTTAATGTTAAAAATTCCTGTTTATATTTTGGTTCTATGACATCATCTGCATCCAGCCAAAGAATATAATCTTTGCTTGCTTTGGAAAACGAAAAATTACGGGCAGCAGCAAAGTCATCTATCCATAAAAAATGATATATCTTTTGTGTGTACTGAGAAGCAATTTCTATTGTATTATCGGAAGAACCTGTATCTACAATAATTATTTCATCTACAATTTCTTTGACACTTTCCAAACAACGCCCTATGACATCTTGCTCATTTTTTACAATCATACAAAGACTTATGGTTACCATAAAATTACACCTCGTTTACGATTATACTGCTATGTTATGCAGAAAATAGTAAAGCGTTAATCCAATCTTTTTAGGGTAACAGAGCCATTCGTACAAACAATATCAAATTCTGTTTCTCCGCTTTTATATATTTTTTTATGATTGCTGTCCTTTAAATAAAAAGAAGTACTAAAATCCTTATAGGTTTTTAATTTGCGTTTATCAATGATAAAGCCATCATTTTCTGGTAAAGTTAAAGTGATATTACCATTTACATTATGAACAGATAATGCAGTAGGGAATACGGTAAAAACAGCATCAATATTACCATTAATTCCATTAAAAGAATACTGTTGTGCTGTTGTGCCAGAAAAAAGCGTAAGATTACCATTTACTGTATTTAAAGTAATCGAATCTGCAGTAACATTATTTAATGCAATATTACCGTTTACAGTTTCTGTTATCACATTTCGGAAGTCATTATTTTCCAAGTCACAATTTGCATTGACTGTTTTAAAATAAATTTCTTGGTATTGCTTTTGGGGAAGTGCAATTTCTAAATCATATTCTGTATTGCGATATTCCTGCAATAATTTTTCAAATTCTTTTGTATTCCTAGAGTTTTCTACAGAGAAAGAAGAAAGAGAATGATAATCTTTAATAAAAAGGGTATTATCTTTTATAGTAATCCCTGCTTTTTCTGTTTCTTTTGGCATAACAAAAGCCTTTTCTGTAATATAAGTTTTTTCATCTGGGGATTGACAAATTGTAACCTGCCCCCTTGACCATATCACTTGTATGTTATCAAAGGATTCTTCTCTTGCAACTTGTGTTACAGTTATTGTTTTTTGTTGTTTTTGAGTGGATGTTTCAGCAAATGTTGTTATGGGATAAAAATTTGCACAACAAAGAATAAGGAAAAAAGCTACTAATTTTTTCATAGGGAAACCCTCCTTTATATATCATATGCTTTCTATTTTTATTATACCTAACTTAGAAGCATAATAAAAGAAAAAATGACAAAAATTGATAACAAAGTAAGCAATATTGCAGTTGTGATTTTACAAAGCTTGTACTATAATGAATAATAATGTAAAAAAAATAGGGAGTGATTTTTTGAAAACAAGTATCCTTGCAATGCTGCTGTCATGCAGCCTTACGCTTACACCTGTATTTGCAAAAGAAATAACACAGTATAGCTTGCCTATTTCGATAGATGGAAAGGTAGTTGTAACAAAATCTTCTACCATATATAATATTAATCCTTATAATCCGGCAAAAATCGAAGGACTGGGAGAAAATGGAACACTAAGCCTTTTTGATAAAGATGATATTATTAATATACCACTTTCTCACCCTTTGTATCGCCTTTCAGACGCTTATACGGATAAAATTGTATGTCAAAATGGTATTTGGGGAATTGAAAGAAATGTGGGTTTAAAAATATTTGATGGTTCAGAAGATTGGCAGCCCGTCAAAGAAGGAAAGTTTTATAATAAAAATACTACCATTTTTGAATGTACTGCTCCAGAAAAAGTATTAGCAAGAAGTGGACTTTGTACCCACTTTGATGTACATTCTTTGGAATCGCAATTAAAAAATATATATGATGGAATTTCCTTTAGTGAAAATAGAGAAAAAATATATATGCGCACTATGAATGTAAAAAATATGTCCACCATAGAAACATTGACAGGCTATTTAAAAGCACAATATGATGCTGGAACACCTGTCACATTTTTGTATGCATTAGAGCAAAGCAAATTTGAACCTTTTGATAATACATTGCAAGAGAGATTAAACCATGTGGATTGGGATAAAGTAGGCTTTTTAGATGCTAATGTAAAAATAAATCGTATGGAAGAAGTGGAATTGAATCCAAATTTATTTACAGTAAAACAAACAGGAAATGAAATTATGAATCAATTTCTTTCTGCTGTCACAGATATTAAAATATATGGAGAGCCAGAACAACATCATTTTTATGTCAGCAATATTGCAGCAAGCAGAGATGTTTTAGGGCTTTCCATTCAAAATGAGCAAGGACATCGTTTTTATGGAGAAATGAGATATGATGAAAATGATTTTTTATCTGAAAAACCAATTGAAATTCGTTTAGAAGCAAGAGATAATGCACCTTCTAGTGCATCCGCAGAAATAAAAATTAATTTATCAAAACTAAAAGCACCTACAGAAGGGGTACATGGTTTTGACAGCAGTACAACAGGGATTCAGGAGCGTTGTATTCAACAAAAAGATTTGATATTTACTGCTTATACTCCTGTTGTTGAGGGAGTTGACATCATACAATACCCTTATAACGGACTGATAAACAGTACAGAAGATGTTTTTTTATTTACAGAAGATGGACAAAAAATAAATACAAAGCAGGGTATTTCTCTGTTAAATTCTGCTTCTACTCTAACTTTTACTTTAGAAAATGATGATTCTATACAAACTTCTACTGAAATTATTAAAGTCAAAAAAGATGCAGGTGCAGGAACGGAAAAAACAGTTTTATTTTTAGGAGATAGCTTAATTAATGAAAATGCATATACACAATGTGTACAAGAATTATTTCAAGAAGATGCCATGAAAATAAAGTTAATTGGCACAAGAGGAACAGAAGACAATCCACATGAAGGGCGAGGTGGCTGGTCTGCTTATGACTACTGCAATGAAACAACAAAATATGGATTTACAAATCCATTTTTAAAAGATGGAAAATTTGATTTTTCTTACTATATGCAAAGTAATGAATATGCTGGAGTAGATTATGTAGTTGTGAGTATGGGTGTAAATGACTTAAATTTAGTAGGACATAACAGCCATGATGAAATTATAGGTTATTTTAACACTATCTTTGAAAGTATTCATAAATATAATCCTGAAATTAAAATTATTTTAAATACACCAACGATGTTATTTTCAACAGAAAGCACAGATGGTGCAAAAAATACCCGTTTAGAATTTTCTAAAAGGCTCAAGGAAGAATATGCCGACAAAAAAGGAATTTATTTATCTTCTATTTCTATGGCAATTAATCCTTCTATGAATTTTAAATGGATAGAAGAAATGGATAAGTCGAAGCCTATGACAGTATCTGATACAACACATCCAAATTTACACGGCTATCGAAATATGGCAACCACAACCTATGCTTTTTTTAAATATTTAGCAGAAGCAGAATAAAAAAATTGCAATACAAATAAAAATAGATTCATATACTAATGTTTGATGGATAAAAAATAAATAAGAAATAAAAATAAATCAAAAAGGAGGAAACGGATATGGTAACAAGGAGAGAATTTACATTCCCAGCAAAAGGAGATGGACACCCACTCTATGGCTGTGTATGGACAGCAGATGGTTTTATTAAATATAAAGGTATTATACAAATTGCACATGGTATGGAAGAACACATTTTAAGATATGAACAATTTGCAGCTTTTTTAGCAAAGCAAGGTTTTGTTGTTTGTGGAAACGACCATACAGGGCATGGGCGTTCTATGGAACATTGGGAAGATAGAGGCTTTTTTGGAGAGGAAGAAGGCAGTTGGCAATATATGATAGAGGACATGAAGTATGTTATGGACTTTATGAAAAAGAAATTTGCAGACTTACCTTATTTTTTAATTGGTCATAGTATGGGGTCTTTTTTAGCAAGAGAATTTTGTACCTATTGGGGAAACGAATTAACAGGAAGCATTTTTATGGGTACAAGTGGCGGAAGTCCTTTTTTAGACATTGCCATTTTATTAAGTAAAGAAGGAGTAAAATTAAAAGGAACAAAAGCAAGAGGTTATTCTGTCAATCGTTTAGCGTTTGGTGCTTTTAATGTTAAATTTTCGCCAAAAAGAACCAATTATGATTGGCTTTCCAGCAATGAGCAAGCAGTAAATCAATTTTTAAATGATGACAAATGTGGCTTTGTATTTACTTATGCAGGATATAGAGAATTATTCATGCTTTTAAAACAAGTATCTTCTAAAGAATGGGCAGAAAAATTACCTCAAAAATTACCAATTCTTTTAATTTCCGGAAAAGATGACCCTGTAGGAGATTATGGAAAAGGAGTAGAAAAAGTATATCACTGGTTACAAGAGGCAGGATGTGAAAATGTTGACATCAAATTATATCCGGGTGGAAGGCACGAACTATTACAGGAAACATTTCAAAAACAAGTTTACCGTTTTATCTTACGCTGGATTTACGAAACACTCACGCTTTCTTGAAAGAAAGCATTGAACTTTGTGCAAAATTTCGTTTTGCTGCCATGCGACGGACTTGAACAATTGTTGTAGCAGAACGACAACGAACCACCAGAAGTTAAAAATGAGAATCTATACTATGTGCAAAAGATAAAGCTTTTGGTCAAGCTTTTTTCACTTACTTTCTTGAAAGAAAGTAAGCAAAGAACTTTTGT
>CAJUKL010000062.1 GCA_910587195.1 uncultured Clostridia bacterium
TCGAACGAGAAGCCCCCGCCTCTATGCGTTAGCATAGGCGGTGGGAGTATGTCACGGGGGGAATTTATGGAATTAAGAGAGAAATATAAAGGAAATCAAAAAGGGATATTGTTTTTAATAGAATTAATAGAAAGATATTCTCATGACCAAGTAGGAAAATCAGCGGCAGCATTGACCTATTATTTGATATTTGCATTGTTTCCTTTTTTGCTTTTTATCAGTACCTTATTAGGCTTTTTAAATATTCCTATGGTATCTTTATCAGGGCATATATCACAATTTTTGCCGGAAGACATGATTATGCTTTTAAATGTTTGTATTGCGCAAGTAACAGAAAACAGAAGCAGTACAGTATTAGCGTTTTCGCTGCTTATTTCCTTGTGGTCACCCATTCGGGCAGTAAATGCTTTGATGGACGCTATCAATGTAGCGTATCGGGGAAAGCCTAGAAAATCAGCCGTAAAATATAAAATATTTACATTAATTTATATTTTGCTTGTGATTGTGTTTATATTGGTTGCACTTTTTATTGTGGTAATAGGAGAAAATGTATTACAATGGGCAGGAAATTATGTTCCTTTTATCATACCACATCAGTTAATTTTATTATGGAGTAAATTGCGCTTTTTGCCTTTAACCATAATACTTTTTTGTGTTTTGTCCTCCTTATATTATGTTTCCCCTAGCGAAAGACCAAAAAGAAGATATGTTTTTCCGGGTGCCTTTGTATCCCTTTTGTCTTGGTTGGCTTTTTCAATAGGGTTTGCTTATTATGTAGATAATATGGCAAACTATTCTGTTATTTATGGTTCGATTGGAGCAATTATTGTACTTTTAATGTGGTTTTACTTTAGTGCAGTTACCATATTGATGGGAGCAGAATGGAATCATGCTTTATTGTCTATTTATGGAAAAAAATAAATTAATAAGATTGATATGGTACAACAAGAGTAATATACTTAGAAAAATAATAGGGAGAGGGGAATATACATGAAATTAAAAAGATTGTTTTCTGTGTTGTGTGTGGTTGTTATGATATGGAGTGTTCCTGTATTTGCCTGTGGCAGTAATTCTGGTCCACGCTATACAGAAAAACAAGTTGATATTAGGAATGCAAAGATTACTTTTATCTCAAGAACAGAAGAACATAAAGTAGGGTATAGATGTTATCCTGTTTTGGATATTCATATTAAGGAAAACCAAGCAGGCGTATTGCAAGATGGTGATGTTATTTATTTTGAAACAAGTAAAGTTGGTAAAAAATATGTTGCAAGTAGTACACTTGACATTGAAGCAAAAGGGTTAACTGTGGAAGAAGTATCTAACGAAACAGAAAATCATTTTGCAATCCGCATTTCCAGAGGAAATAAAAGAGAGTTAGCACAAATTGATATTCGTTTTGAAGGTGAATTATCTGGAGATAAATATACTGAAAGAGATGCACCTACATTTTCTCTTTTTTTAAATGTGGACAAGACAAAAGAAAAAAACTTGTTTGCAGGAGAAGAAAATATATTACTGAATAAAGAATTTTTAGTATTAATTAGTGAGACTTTAGAAAGAGAAAAACAAATAGCGGAAAAAAAACAAAATTTCAAAAAATTATTTCCAAATATGACATTTTCAATAGGAACAAATCAAATGATATGGAAAGAAGAACAAAGACAATTAAAATATCCTGTTTATATCAATCAAAATAATATAGCAATGCTTTCTATGGAGGATTTTCTGGAAATTATAAAAAGTCTCAATCAGATGGAGAAAATTGGACAAATCATTATAAAACCATATGATGACCAAAATGGATATAGCATTATAAATGAAATGTATTTATATAAGATAAATTTTGATGATTTTTCTATTGTTCATAATGGAATTATCCGGAGAGATATTATAATCGAAAAAGAAAATGATGTATATTTTATTAGTGTAAGAGGAGTTGCTGAAATATTGGGGGTAGAAAATGGTGTTGTATGGGATGATAGTAGAAAAACTATTTCCATAGGGGCAAATTTTTAGCATAAATCCAAATATTTTGAATATACTATAACACCATTTTTATGGGGGAGGTTATGGTATATGTGGTTTGTATTTTTGGCAGCATTTTTAATATGCCTTTTTTGGAAGCGATTTTCTTTGTTATTAGGTTTTTTTGATGGTCTATTTTTAGCATTTATGTGTTTTTGTTTTTTACCTGTTTTGCTGGAAGGAGAATTTTTTTGGATAAATTCGATGTTGTTAGTTTTAGGTGTATTGGCAAGTTCTCTTTTAGAACAAAAAACAAATAATTTTTATTATGGCACGCAAAAATATGGACTTTTTCATTGTACTGTATTTTTAACAGCAGTTTTGGTTTTTTACTATGTAGAAATAAAAGCAGCATTTTTATTTTCTTTGCTCAGTGGCTTATTTTTATTGGTAGCTTGTGGTGGAATTTTACCGGAAGAACACAATGCAAAAAGAAAAATGAAGTTAGCAATTTTAGGAATGGCTGGTTTTTTAATTGGCATATTGCTGATTTTTCCTATAGAATAAAATAAAAATATAGACAAATTTAACAGCAAAAAAGGAATCCCATTTAAAGCAAAAAGAAATTTTATGTGTATATTGTTAATATTTGTTATTTCCTGTTTGCAATATAGCAAAACATCTGTTATAGTGGAAGTGTAATATATCACTATGAAGGTGTTTATGACATGGGAGGTTAGAGATGAGTTACACAAATTTAAGCAAAGAAGAAATAAAACAAGAAATTATTAGTAATGTAAAAAGTCTTTATCGAAAAAAAATTGAAGATGCTACTTCACAGGAAATTTATCAAGCTGCCGTGTTTGCAGTCAAAGATATTATTACAGATAAATGGATTAAAACACATGATGAATATAAAGAAAAAGATGTAAAAACCGTATATTATCTTTCTATGGAGTTTTTGATGGGTCGTTTTTTAGGCAATACGGTTATGAATTTAATGATATATGATGAAATCAAAGGCGCTTTTGATGAATTAGGCATTGATTATAATCTTATTGAGGACATGGAACCAGACCCAGGTTTGGGAAATGGTGGTTTAGGACGTTTAGCAGCTTGCTTTTTAGATTCCCTTTCTACTTTGCACTTACCAGCATATGGTTGTGGTATTCGTTATCACTATGGCATTTTTGAGCAAAAAATTGAAAATGGCTATCAAAAAGAAGTCCCTGACAACTGGTTAGAAGAAGGTGACCCTTGGTCTATCAGAAGAAACGAATATTCTGTAGAAGTAAAATTTGGCGGTTATGTTCGTGCGGTAGAAAAAGAAGATGGTAATTATAGATTTGTACAGGAAGGATACCAGTCAGTTATTGCGGTACCTTATGACTATCCTGTTTTGGGATATGCAAATAATACCGTAAATACCTTACGTTTATGGGATGCAAGACCCAAAAATGAATTGGATTTAAAATCTTTTAATGAAGGCGATTATCAAAAAGCATTAGCAGAAAAAAATCTTGCCACAACATTAACAGAGGTATTATATCCTGCGGATGAACATTATGCCGGAAAAGAATTACGTTTAAAACAACAGTATTTCTTTATTTCTGCAACAGTACAAAGAGCAATTAACAAATTTAAAAGTCAGCATACAGATTTATCTTTGTTACCTGAAAAAATTGCATTTCAGTTAAATGATACCCATCCAGCTGTTGCAGTTGCAGAGTTAATGCGTGTCTTGGTAGATGAAAATGATATGCCTTGGGATGATGCATGGGCAATTACCAGAAAAGTATGCGCTTATACCAATCATACCATTATGTCAGAAGCGTTAGAAAAATGGCCAATGGAATTATTTAGCCGTTTATTGCCTCGTATTTATCAGATTGTGGAAGAAATCAACAAAAGATATTGTGCTGCTTTGATAGAACGTTTTGGTAATGACCCTCAAAAAATAAGAGATATGGCAATTATTGCAGATGGACAGATTAGAATGGCATATCTTGCGATTGTAGGTAGTCATTCTGTTAATGGTGTAGCAGCCTTGCATACAGAAATTTTGAAAAAACAGGAATTGAAAAATTTCTATGAAATTTATCCTGAAAAATTCAATAACAAAACAAATGGAATTACACAAAGAAGATGGTTGAACCATGCAAATAAAAAATTAGCAGATTTGATTACTTCCAAAATTGGAAATGGTTGGATTACTAATTTAACCGAGTTGGAAAAATTATTGCCTTATGCAGAAGATAAAAAATTCCAAAAACAGTTTATGGATATTAAAAGAGAAAACAAAGTTGCGCTTGCAAAATATATCAAAGAAACAAAGAACATTGACATTGACCCTGATTCTATTTTTGATATTCAGGTAAAACGTTTACATGAGTACAAAAGACAACTTTTAAACATTTTCCATGTTATTGGATTATATAATCAATTAAAAATCAATCCAGGATTGAACATTACACCAAGAACTTTTATTTTTGGTGCAAAATCTGCGGCAGGTTATCACAGAGCAAAATTGATTATCAAATTGATTAACAGTGTTGCCAATGTTATCAATAACGATGCTTCCATTAAAGGAAAAATCAAAGTTGTGTTTATGGAAAACTACAGAGTATCTTTAGCAGAAAAATTGATTCCAGCAGCTGATGTGAGTGAACAAATTTCTACAGCAAGTAAAGAAGCATCTGGTACAGGTAACATGAAATTTATGCTTAATGGTGCTTTGACCATTGGAACAATGGATGGTGCAAACGTAGAAATTTATGAAGAAGTTGGAAAAGATAATATTTTTGTCTTTGGTATGTCTGCAGAAGAAGTTATTGCCAAATATAAAGACAATTCCTATGACCCTTGGGCAATTTATAATATCAGTCAAGATGTTCGTATGATATTAACAAAATTGATTGATGGTACCTTTGACGCTAATCCGGATTTATTCCGTGAATTATATGATTCTTTATTAAATGGTCGTGGTGGTAGACCAGACGAGTATTTTGTACTGGAAGATTATGCAGATTATGCAAGAGCACAGCAAGAAGTGGACAAGGCCTATAAAAATAAAGAAAAATGGGCGAAAAAAGCAATTATTAATGTTGCAAAAAGTGGAAAATTTTCTAGTGATAGAACCATACAGCAATATGCTGATGAAATTTGGAACTTAAAACCATTAGAAATAAAATAATACTTTTTTAACAAAAAATAGAAATACAATTTTTTTTAAAAGCTGCCAAATTGTTTGGCAGCTTTTTCTGATTATTTTTCTGTTAAATTTTAAAAAATATGATTCACAATATTGTGCATAATGTGGTATAATAATAAAAAGAATATTTACATTAGAATAATGAGGGAGGAATACAAATTGAATTTTTGTAAAAAACTATGCAGTCTATTTTTAGCTACACTTATGGTATTTTCTATAGCAGCTTGTGCTGGTACCTCTCAAACAGGTGCAGCACCAGAAGAAGTAATACAAACAGCAAAAACAAATATGCAAGCAGTTACAAACTTAGAATCTGAAAAAGTGGTAGATATGTCCATGAGTATGGGGGAAGAAACATTAAACCTGAAAACATCAGCAAATATAACTACTTTTACAGACCCTATGAAGTTAAAAATAGCAATGACAATGGATATGGGGGAGGAGTTTGGTGGCCCTCAAACAAGTGAAATTTATGCTGATGAAACAGATGGAAACATCAATATATATATGAATATTATGGATGCTTGGTATAAACAAGCTGTTTCAACAGAACAATTAATAACATATGATACAAAACAAAGCGTTGCTACTTATTTAGATACAGTAACAGATTTAAAACAAACTGCTACAGAACAAATAAACGGTGCAAATGCAACAAAATATGATGGTGTTATTACAGGTGCAAAAATGAAAGAAGCCGTAGAAGCAACAGGTGCTTTAGAAAGTTTGCAATCTATGTTAGCGGGTTTAAATATGGATGCACAAACTTTATATGATGGACTAAGTGATATTTCCATTAGTATTTGGATTGATGAACAAGGCTATCCTGTAAAATGTGAAATGGATATGACAAAAATGGGCCAAGATTTAATGACAAAATTAATGCAAGCCAGTGGAAATACGGCTGGTGAAGGTATTACAATCGGTAACATGACCCTTTCCTTTGTGAATAAAAACTTTAACCAAGCAGCAGAGTTTGAAATTCCAGAAGAAGCAAAAAATGCATCTGAAATCAACATGCAACAATAAAAATGCTTTTTTATAAAAATAAAAGGGGAAAAGAGGTTTTATTTTGAATCAGTCAATTAAGCGTTCTATATTTTTTCGTGTATTTGCTATTTTAATTGCTGTAGTGATAAGCGGAATTATTACCATTGGAAGCTTTGGACGTGTAAAAAAGGCAAGTCAACAAGAACAAGACTTTATTTCGTTAAATAATGCTGTTTTAACTGCTCAGATGTCGCATTTTCAATGGTTAGAAGGACTAGAATCTTTTTTAAGTTTTAATACTCCGTTTACAGGCAGCTTAGACCATACAGCTTGTGGTTTTGGTAATTTGTTATATAATACAGACCAGACAGGCTGGCCAACTTCTGTTGTGGCAAAACTCGATAGTATGAAATCTATTCATGAAAAAATACATACCACAGCATCACAAATTATTGAGCTTAGAGATACAGATTATGAAAGGGCAAAACAAATTTATTTAGAACAAACAAGACAATATGTTTTGGCTCTTTCTGGACAAATGACTTCCTTAGTAGAATCCACAGAAGAACTATTAGGAGATAGTGAAATAGAAATTACAAGAGTGTCTAACGTTTCTACAAAATGTACTATTGTTGCAATTATATTTGTATTTATCACTGTATTAATATTGTTTAGATACAATATAAAAAGCATTGTAAATCCTATTTTAATTATTACAGAAGCAAGCAAAAAATTATCAGAAGGTAGATTAGATTTTCAAATTCCTTATAGTTCTACAAATGAAATTGGTGTTTTAGCAGATACACTTAATTTTTCCGTACAAGAATTAGAAAAATATGTACATGAAATTAGGCGTTCTATGGAAATGATGGCAGCAGGACAATTAAATGTTACATCAGAATTTGAATTTCGGGGTGAATTTAGAGAAATTCAAAATTCTATTTTAAAATTTCAAGATGTTCTTGCAGAAACCGTTAAAAGTATACAGCAAGCAGGTTTATTGGTTGCAAGTGAATCAGAACATGTTTCAACGGGTGCGCAAGTATTATCACAAGGTGCTACAGAACAAGCCAGCTCCGTAGAAGAATTGGTTGCTACAACAACTGATATTCGTAACCATGTTACAGAAAATGAAAAAAATACAAAAGTGGCAAATTCTCAAGTAACAGATGTAACAACAGCCATTTTAAATAGCAATGAGCAAATGAAAAATATGATTTCTGCAATGGAAAATATTAATGTTAGTTCCAATGAAATTAACAAAATTATTAAGACAATAGAAGATATTGCATTTCAAACAAATATTCTTGCACTAAATGCAGCTGTAGAAGCAGCAAGAGCAGGTGTTGCAGGAAAAGGTTTTGCTGTTGTAGCAGATGAAGTGCGAAATCTTGCTAGTAAAAGTGCAGAAGCAGCAAAAAATACAACATCTTTAATTGAAACTTCTATCAAAGCAGTAAAAAATGGTACAGAAATTGCAGCCGAAACGGCAAATTTACTTTCTTCTGTTGTAGAAGGTGCAAAGGGAATTGTTTCTGTGGTAGATAAAATTGCAGCAGATTTTTCATGGCAAGCAGAAGCTATTGAACAAGTAACAGAAGGAATTAGCCAAGTTTCTAGCGTTGTGCAGACCACAACTGCAACAGCCGAAGAAAATGCTGCATCTAGTGAAGAACTTTCTTCTCAAGCACAGATACTTAGAAATTTAGTATCTAAATTTAGATTGGAAAAAGAAACTGGTTTTTCTAGTAATCCTGAGAATAGTTATTATGATAGCTATGATGATGATACTACTGAGTATAATAAAGTGCAAGAAAATTTCGATAAATATTAAGAATTGATAAAAGAAGATAGAAAAACTATCTTCTTTTCTATTATAAAAAATAAGGAGATAGAAAAATGATACAAAGGTTTAAAAACTTTATCCCATCAGTAGGAAAAGATACTTATATTTTTCCCAATGCTCTTTTACTAGGAAATGTTATAATCGGAGAAAAATGTATTGTATATCCGAATGTTGTGATAAGAGGCGAAAAACACAAAGCAGTAATAGGAGATGGCACAAATATACAAGAAAATAGCTGTATCCATGTGGAAGTAGATGCAGATGTTATAATTGGGAAAAATGTAACCATAGGACATAATGCCATTATACACGCCTGCACCATAGAAAATAATTGTGTGATTGGTATGGGGGCAATTATTCAAAATGGTGCTGTAATAGAAGAAAATTGTATCATAGGAGCAGGAAGTGTTGTACCAGTTAATATGGTTATACCAAAAGGGCATGTTGCTTATGGTGTACCTGCAAAGGTCATTCGGGAATTAAAAAAAGAGGATTATGAAGAAATTAGAGAATCGGCAGAGGAATACCAGGAATATAGAAAAGCATTAGAGGAAACTTAAAAGTTTTCAGGCTGTCAATAAACTTCTTTGTTTCGTTTGCAAAAGAAAAAGGGGGTGGTCAAGCTTTTTCCAAAAAGTTTGCGACGACCGGAATGAAATGGAAACCAGTATCTCAAGGTTTTTACGCTTGCAAGCGCGTTTTTGAAGAAGTTTGGGGAAACTTTTCACAAGTGAAAAAAGTTTCCCCAAGAACTTCCGACTTTTATCACGTTTATAATAGACCACTTTTTTGACAAGCCGGAAAGTTAAAAATTCTTTTATTTTTTTCCTTTCTACTCGTACTATTTTTGTTTGCAAAAATAAATCCGTTAAAAAATTCTTACACTTTTTAAAACAGTATTTACAAATATAAAAGATATTGTTATGATTAAAAAAAGTGTTTGTAGGAGGGGAAACAATATGAAGATAGGAAAAATGCTATTCGTCTTGTTGTTTTGTTTGCTGTGCAATACTATTGTGTTTGCAGCCGAAATGGATAGAGAACAATTCTTTGACTTGCAAAATAGCAAAAATACAACAAGAATAGAAATCATAGAAAAAGAAACAGGAAATATTGTCAATGTTACCAAGGAAGAAGAAATCAAAAAGACCTATGAAATTTTAGAAAAAATGAATTTTTCTAAAATGATGACATATGATGCTTATGTCAGAGAGAATAAAATTGGCACTAGTAATTATACTCTAAAATTTTATCAAGGTGATACTCCTAGTAAAGAAATAGAAGTTACTAAAGAAAAAATATATAACAACAAATGGATATTTTTTCCGCAGGAAATACCAAATGATTTTTATTACTTTATAAGATATTTATCCTTTATTAATCCAAGTTATAAAAAGACTTTTTTAGAAGAAGATTTTTATAAGAATATAATTCTTTTTAAAGATAATATTATTATATTTACAAAAAATAAGCCTTATCTTAATGAAAATAACCAAATTATGGCAGAATTTAAAACATTAAATGTGGTTTTAAATACAAATGCTGCTTATGATGTTTTTTCTCAAAAAGTTACTATTAATGGTATGGAAAATTCTCTGTATGGGGAACAAAAAGAAGGAGTTACTTATGTGGCTGTAGAGGAGTTTGCAAGTTTACTTTCCTACGATAGTCTTTGGGATGATACTTTAAAAATATTGTCTATCCAAGAGCCAAAAAATCATAACGAAAGATGGGAAAAATTAAGAGGAATTCCAGAAATTTATGGAAATCTTAATACTGTATTTGAAGATATGTCATTACAGCAATTTTTAAATATGCCTTTTACTAAAATGACAATTAAAAATGAAAAAACAAATTATACTACTACTATCAGCGACGAAAATGATATACAACAACTGCAGGAAATATGGAATCATACAACAGTCTATCAGATTGAAAAACAAAAAAATCAAGTGGATGAACCAATTTTTCGCTATGCTATTACCTTATATCAAGATGATATACCAAGCAAAACATTTTTTATGACTTCTGAAAATGTAATCAAAGATGATGTACATAGAATAAGCATTAGTACAGAGTTTTTTGACTGGATTTATCACATTAGTGAAATGACCTATGCAAAAGCTTTATTATCCCATTGGAAAATATAAAATTTTTTAGAAAGGGTAAAAATGAAAATCAGAAAATATATACCATTAAAACTAATCTACTTCATTAAGACTTTCACTATCAAAGATACCATTGTATCCAT
>CAJUKL010000063.1 GCA_910587195.1 uncultured Clostridia bacterium
AACCGTTGGTGGTGCGTTGTCGTTCATCTACAACAATCATTCTACTCCATCACACAGCTGCAAAACACCAGTTTTGTACAAAAGTTCTTTGCTTACTTTCTTTCAAGAAAGTAAGTGAAAAAAGCTTGACCAAAAACTTTTTCTTTTGCGAACAGTACAGAACGAAGTTTTAACCGTTGGTGGTGCGTTGTCGTTCATCTACAACAATCATTCTACTCCATCACACGGCGGCGAAACGTTAGTTTCGCACAAAAGTTCTTTGCTTACTTTCTTTCAAGAAAGTAAGTTATTTTATCATATGCACAATCTTGTTTTATTATGTTTTAAATTGCTTTTTTTGCCTGATAAGCAAATAACAATAAAATTGTTTTTGCATCTTTAATTTTTCCATCACGTACCATGTCCAATGCTTGCTGCAAGGTATATTTTTCTACTTCTATAAACTCATCTTCATCAAAATGTTGTTTTCCTTGTTCCAGCTCATCCGCAATGTATAAATATAATTTTTCCATACAAAAGCCTGGTGTGGGATACATTTCACATATAAATTCTAATTCTTTTGCTTTAAAACCTGTTTCTTCTTCCAATTCTCTTTTTGCACATTCGGCAGGTTCTTCCCCTTCTTCCATAATCCCTGCGGGAATTTCTAGTATCATTTCCTGAAAAGGATGTCTATATTGTCTGACTAAAATAATATTTCCCATACTATCAATAGGCAATATCGCTGTTGCTGCTCCTCTTTCTACCACTTCACGGAAAGCAGTTTTTCCATCTGGCATTAAAATTTCATCTTTTTTTACAGATAAAAATGCACCATCATATTTTTTTTCACTTTTTACAACTTCATAACTCATTATTGTTCCTCCCATCAGTGTAACTCTTTTATAAATTCTTCTATTCTGTCCATTCCTTTTTGAATGAGCTCCATTGATGTTGCATAAGATAAGCGAATATAATCTGGCATACCAAAATCTGCACAAGGCACTACTGCCACATATTTTTGTTCTAATAGAGCTTCTGCAAAATCAGCTGCATTTTGTATTTGTTTTTCTTTTGCTTTTTTGCCATAAGTATCCGCCACATCCACAAATAAATAAAAAGCACCTTCTGGTTTTAAAGCATGAATCATAGGAATTTTTTCTTCTCTTTCAAAAATATAATCCCTTCTTTTTTTAAATTCCTGTCGCATTTCCTCTACGCATTGCTGTGAACCATTTAAAGCAGCTACAGTTGCTTTTTGTGCAATTGAGTTAGGGTTTGATGTCATATGAGATTGCAATGCACTGATACGTTTTGCTATTTCTAGTGGTGCTGCTGTAAAACCAATGCGCCAGCCTGTCATAGCATAGCTTTTAGATACACCATTAATTACAATAGTTCTGTCATAAATTTCTTTTCCCAAAGAAGCAATGCTGATATGTTTTTTATTTTCTTCATAAATGAGCTTTTCATAAATCTCATCAGAAATGACAAAAATATCTTTTTCTACTGCAAAATCAGCCACTGCTTTTAAATCTTCCCTTGTAGAAACCATACCTGTTGGATTAGAGGGGCTTGTTAAAATAAGTGCCTTTGTTTTTGGTGTATATGCCTCCAACATTTCTTGCTGGGTCATCATAAAGTTATTTTCTTTTTTGGTCAATACAATAACTGGAACACCTCCTGCAATTTTTACCATTTCAGAATAACTCAACCAATATGGTCCAGGAATCAAGACTTCCTCTCCTTCATTTAGAATTGCCATAAATACATTCATAAGGGAATGTTTTGCACCATTACTAATGACAATCTGTTCTGGCTGATAAACAATTTCATTATCATTTTTTAATTTATTGCATACTGCTTTTCTTAACTCCATTGTACCCGCTGCTGGTGTATATCTTGTTTCACCATTTTGAATTGCTTCGATTGCTGCGTCACAAATATGTTTTGGGGTATCAAAATCTGGTTCTCCCACACCAAATGTTACAACATCTATTCCGTCTGCTTTTAATTGTCCTGCTTTTGCAGAAATTGCCAATGTAGAAGAAGGTTTGATTTGTAATGCTTTTTTTGATAATTCCATGTTGTATCTCTCCCTTTATTTTATTCTTTTGAAACTTTATCAAATTCTATAAACTTTTAATTTTGTCTTTCTAATTTTGTCAACAATTCATTTTTTTTCAATCCATTTTTCTATTAACTTACCAAGTCCTACACCTATGGAAGAACCTATTATAACCATAACAAAGTGAAACATTCTTGACAACAACGCCTCTGGTTTTGTAACTTCTTCAAATTCTGTATAAAATCTCCCTTGTTCTATGCGATATGTTACAGCATAAGAATAAATATGGTCATTCACTGCTAGATTAAATTCTTCCCCTTCCATATTTTGGTTACCTGTCATAGACCAAACTTCTTTCCAGCTATCATTATAAAAACTTTTGATATAAGTTGCTACTGCCAGATTACCATTTTCTCCCTGATAATACAATGTAACACTATTTTTATAATTTTCCTTATCTATTACTTTACCATTTTGGAAGGAATGTCTTTTTTCCATATCTTTCAAAAAAGTTTTTTCTAAATTTTTTCCTTTGATAGGAAAATAAATGCCTTGATTGATATAAAACAAAGCTAAAAAAAACAAAAGTGCAAAAGATACTAGAACACCTACATATTTTTTTATCTTATCTTTTATCAAATCCATTCCCCTTTCTTTTTTGCATAAAAACACCCACAATTCTACCAATAGTTGCTGCCGCAATAATCACCCCAAGGCTAAACAAACGAATGGCAAGCAAGGGTTTTGGCTGCCCAACTAATTCCACCAATACATTTTCCGGTTTTTGTTGATTATATTTTATGCGGTATTGAAAAATATGGTCATCCACAAAAACTTCTGTATTTTCTTGAAATTCTGACAAATAGTACAGCTTCCACTGATTCATATAGATACTTTTTACATAAACGGCAAACATTTTTTGTGTTTGATTTTCAAAAAAGAGCATTTTACTATTGCTATATTGGCACTCATCAAAAATAGCTCCTTTTTCCATTCCTTTTTGCGAAAGTTGCTGTAAAAAATCATCTTTTATTTTTTCCTCTGCTATGGTGTGCATGGTGGTTCCATTTAAAAAAAACATTCCAGCCAAAAGTAGCAACACAAAAAAAGAAATTGTAATGATTTTATGAGCCTTTTCCATTTTTCACCTCCAAGTTAATCTGCTTTCTATTGTAAAGCCTTATCCTCAAAATTACAAGTCAAAAAAAAGAGTCGACAACATCGACTCTTTTTTTAACTCTGCTGACTTTTTTTTAAAAAATAAAAGATTTATTTTGCATATTCTACAGCTCGTGTTTCTCTAATAAGATTTACTTTAATTTGTCCAGGATATTCCAATTCTTCTTCAATCTTTTTGGCAATATCCCTTGCTAATAATGTCATATCATCATCGCCAACATCTTCTGGCACAATAACAATTCGTAATTCTCGTCCTGCCTGAATAGCAAAAGATTTTTCTACACCTTTAAAATTATCTGCAATTTCTTCTAATTTTTCTAATCTCTTGATGTAAGATTCTAAAGTTTCGCGTCTAGCACCCGGTCTTGCGGCAGAAATAGCATCTGCTGCCTGCACCAGCACCGCAATAATACTTTGTGGCTCTACATCTCCATGATGCGCCTCTACTGCATTAATAATCAATGCAGACTCTTTATATTTTTTACAAAGTCCCACACCGATACTAACATGAGAGCCTTCCATTTCGTGGTCAACACTTTTTCCAATATCATGCAATAAACCTGCACGTTTTGCTGCATTGGCATCTAATCCCAGTTCGGATGCCATTAAACCTGTTAAATGTGCCACTTCCACAGAATGTTTTAATACATTTTGTCCATAGCTTGTACGATATTTTAGCTTTCCTAAAAGGCGAATTAACTCTGGGTGAAGTCCGTTCACCCCTGTTTCAAAAGTTGCAGCTTCTCCTTCTTCACGAATAATCACATCTACTTCTTTTTTTGCCTTTTCCACCATTTCCTCAATGCGAGATGGATGAACACGACCATCTACAATTAGTTTTTCAAGTGCAATTCTTGCAATTTCTCTGCGAATGGGGTCAAAGCCAGATAAAATTACCGCTTCCGGAGTATCATCAATAATTAAATCAATGCCTGTCAATGTTTCCAAGGCGCGGATATTTCTACCTTCTCGCCCTATAATTCTGCCTTTCATTTCATCATTTGGCAACTGCACTACAGAAACAGTTGTTTCTGCCACATGGTCAACTGCACATTTTTGGATTGCATTTGCAACGATTTCACGGGAACGTCTGTCCGCCTCAAGTTTTGCTTTGCTTTCCATTTCTTTAATCATAATGGTAGCTTCGTGTTTTACTTCATTTTGGACACTTTCTAAGATATAATTTTTTGCTTCCTCCAAAGTCAAACCTGAAATTCTTTCCAGTTCTTGTAATTGTTTTTGCTGTAATTGTTTGACATCTTCTTTTTGTTTTTCTAATTCTTCCAACTTTTGGGACATTTGTTCTTCTTTTTTTTCATAAGATTCTACTTTTCTGTCCAAAGCATCTTCTTTTTGCAATAAACGTCTTTCATTTCTTTGTAACTCATTTCTTCTATCACGTGCTTCTTTTTCTACTTCATTTTTTATACGAATACTTTCTTCCTTTGCTTCTAATAATATTTCTTTCTTTTTTGCTTCAGCATCTTTTGTGGCTTCGCCTACAATTTTATCTGCTCTTTCTTCTGCCACGCCAATTTTTGCTTCTGCAATTCGTTTTCTATAATGAAAGCCCATTGTAGCACCAAGTATGCCCATAATAATACCTACTATGATTGCTAACCAGTTGATAAAAAACACCTCCCCTATTTTATTTTTGTTTTTATGATTTGTCAAAAAAAATATCATTTTTTCTGAAATACTTTGTTTTTGTGCAAGCTACACCCTTTTTATTTTAAAGCGTTTCACTACTTATGTCAAGATAGAAGTTTTTCAAAGCAGGGTAACCACATAAAAAATATTGTATATAAATAAAATTTAGAATCTGTTGCGTGTGCGAAAGGTAAGAATTATAATAATTTGAGTTTAAAAATAAAAAAATGGCTTATTATAAACTTAATAAAAGTCAGAAGTTCTTGGGGAGACTTTTTTCACTTGTGAAAAGTTTCCCCAAAGTCTACGCTTCGCTCTGGTCGGTGCAGAATGTCCACTGGACATTCTGCACCCTTTCAAAAACACGCTTCCAAGCGTAGAAAACCTTGGGCTTTGCCCAAACCCACAAGCTTTTTGAAAAAAGCTTGACCAAAAACTTTACCTTTCACACACGCAACAGATTCTAAATTTTAGTCGTTGGTGCTCTGTTGTCGTTCATCTGCAACGACCTTTCCATGTCATCGCATGGCTGCAAAACGAAGTTTTGCGCAAAAGTTCTTTGCTTACTTTCTTTCAAGAAAGTAAGTGAAAAAAGCTTGACCAAAAACTTTACTTTTTATAAACGCAACAGATTCTAAATTTATGGAAGATAATAGTGCATTTTTAAAAAAAATAGGGTATCATAGAGATATTGAATTTTTAGGAGGAAAAAATATGAAAAATTGCATACCAGATGAATTGTTGCTACAAGTGGAAAAACCTGCAAGATATACCGGAAATGAAATTAATATGGTGATAAAAGACCCTGAAAAAATAGATATTCGTTTTGCATTTTGTTTTCCCGATGTTTATGAGGTAGGAATGTCCCATTTAGGTTTACAAATACTATATTATTTTTTAAATAGACGAGAAGATACGTATTGTGAAAGAGTATTTGCACCTTGGGTAGATTTAGAACAAAAAATGCGAGAAAATCAGATTCCGCTTTTTTCGCTTGAAACACAACAGCCTATCAAACAATTTGATTTTGTTGGCTTTACATTGCAATATGAAATGTGTTATACCAATGTATTAAATATGTTAGATTTGGCAGGGATTCCCTTATTTGCAGAACAAAGAACGGAAAATGACCCGCTTATTGTTTGTGGCGGTTCTTGTGCCTATAATCCGGAGCCTTTGGCAGAGTTTGTGGACTTTTTTTATTTGGGTGAGGGAGAAGTATTATATGATGAAATTTTAGATTTGTACCGACAAAATAAAAAAGAAGGGGGTACAAAACAACAGTTTTTAGAAAAATTATTGCAGTTTGATAGTATTTATATTCCCAAATATTATGATGTAAAGTATAAGGAAAATGGAGAAATTGCTTGTTTTACTCCCAACCATGCAAATGCTAAAAAAATATTAAAAAAAGCAGCCGTAACAGATATGGATAGTGTATATTATCCGGAAAAGCAATTAGTACCTTTGATTGATGTGGTACATGATAGAGTGACATTAGAGTTATTTCGTGGTTGTATTCGTGGCTGCCGATTTTGTCAAGCAGGGTTTGTATACCGTCCTGTGCGAGAAAAAAAGGTAGATACTTTGCTGAAACAAGCAAAAGAATTAGTTAAAACTTCTGGACATGAGGAAATTTCTTTAATTTCTTTAAGTACAAGCGATTTTACTTGTTTTCCAGAATTAGCAAATGGTTTATTGGAGGAATTTGCAAAACAAGAAGTTAGTTTGTCTTTACCTTCTTTAAGAATTGATGCTTTTTCTTTAGAGCTTATGGAAAAAATACAGGAAGTTAGAAAAAGTTCTTTGACATTTGCACCAGAAGCAGGAACACAAAGATTGCGGAATGTAATCAATAAAAATTTGACAGAAGAAGAAATTTTGAAAGGTTGTGCATTAGCTTTTTCTGGAGGTTGGACAAGAGTAAAATTATATTTTATGATTGGATTGCCAACAGAAACAGAACAGGATGTCAAAGGAATTGCAGAATTATCTGAAAAAATAGTAGAAAAATATTATGAAATGCCAAAAGAAAAACGTCCAAGACCAGTACAAGTAGTTGCAAGTAGTTCTTGTTTTGTGCCAAAACCTTTTACGCCTTTCCAATGGGATGCACAAAATACTTTTGATGAATTTTTAGAAAAAGCAAAAATGGTAAAAAAACAAATTACCAAAAAACAATTAAAATATCAATATCATGATGTAAAGTTAAGTTTTTTGGAAGGTGTAGTTGCAAGGGGTGACAGAAAAATTGCAAAGGTATTATATCGAGCATGGCAGTTGGGCTGTAAATTTGATGCTTGGAATGATTTATTTCAATATGACAAATGGATACAAGCGTTTGAAGATACAGGAATTGACCCTGCATTTTATGCGAACAGAAAAAGAAATTATGATGAGATATTGCCTTGGGACCATATTTCTGTTGGTGTTTCCAAACAATTTTTAATGGCAGAAAGAGAAAAAGCAGCAAGAGAAGAAGTGACACCAAATTGCAGACAAGAATGTTCTCATTGTGGTGCAAAATGTTTTGGGGGAGGGGTTTGTTATGAGTGAAATTGATTATAGTCAAAAAGGTTTTACAAAACCGAAAGAACATTTTATTTATCGTATTAAATTTACAAAAGGAGAAGAAGTCAAATTTATAGGGCATTTAGATGTAATGCGATTGTTTCAAAGGGCAATCAAAAGAGCAAATTTGCCTGTGGCATATTCACAAGGGTTTAATCCTCATCAATTATTATCCTTTGCCAATCCCTTGACTTTGGGTACAACAAGCGAAGGAGAATATGGCGATTTTGAAATGGCGGAAAAAATAGAGCCAACTCTTATTATGGCAGAGTTAAATAAAGTATTGCCAAATGGTGTAAGGGTATTGGATAGTGTATTGATAACACAAAAAACAGATAGCGCAATGGCAGCGATTGATGGCGCAAAATATATTGTTTTTTTAGAAGAATTAGCAAAAAGAGATTCTTTACAAGAGGACATCAAACGTTACTTATCACAAAAAGAAATTCTTGTTTTGAAAAAAACAAAAAAGAATGAAAAAATAACAGATATTAAGCCGGATATTTTTGAAATAAAAAAGATTCCAGAAGGTTTTTATTTATATTTGGCGGCAGGAAGCAGAAGAAATTTAAAACCAGAGCCGGTAATGCAAAGTTTTTATAACTTTTTAGGTTTGCATTTTGAAAAATATCGTATGAGATACCATAGGCTAGATTTGATGAGAACAGAACAAGGAAAATTGGTAGGACTTTCAGAAGGAATTGGTGTAAGAAGTTTAAGAGCTTAAAAGAGAAAAAACGTAGGACGTTGGTCTACAACCTACTTCCTTTCTTGAAAGAAAGGAAGCAAAAGAACTTTATTGTGAAACTAGCGTTTTGCTGTCTTTTGCAAACATAACAGAAGGAATAATAGGGGGAAATATGAAAAGAGTGTTGGTTGATTGTACAGCACATCAGGTAAAAGTTGGGGTGCTGGAAGATGGGGAACTTGTAGAGTATTGGATAGAAAATAAGGAAAATCAAAGTATTGTGGGCAATATTTATGTTGGTAGAGTGGAGGCTGTTTTGGCTGGCATGCAGGCTGCCTTTGTCAATATTGGACAGGCAAAAAATGCTTATTATTATTATGGAAATAATCGGGCAGAAACCAATAAACCAAATGAAAAAAGTAAAAAGCCTAAAGTTGGTGATAGTGTCATTGTACAAGTGCAAAAAGATGCTGTTGCAACCAAAGGTGCTGTTGTAACGGATAATATCTCTTTAGCAGGAAGATTTATTGTGCTTTTGCCACAACAAAAACAAATTGGAATTTCTAAAAAAATAGAACAAAAACAGGAAAAAATACGAATTGAACAATGTATTGCAAAAAACCTTCCAGAGGGATATGGAATTGTTGTTAGAACAAATGGCGAAGGAAAAACAGAGCAGGAATTTCAACAGGAAATAAATGTTTTGTTAAAAAAGGCAGAAAAAATGAAACAACAAGGAAAATATCTCAAACCACCAGCGCTGTTATATGAATATGGCAATATTGTATTAAAACAGCTAAAGGATATTGCTGCTATAGATGAAATTGTGGTAAATGAAAAAAAGGTTTATGAAAAAGTAAATAAGGAATATACAAATGTAGTTTTAGCACAAAAAAAAGGTTCTTTGTTTGCTCAGTATTTTGTGGAAAAACAATCTGAAAAGGCATTTGATAAAAAAGTATGGCTCAAAAGTGGCGGTTTTTTAATGATAGAACAGACAGAAGCTTGTGTTGTGATTGATGTGAATACAGGAAAATATACAGGGAAAAAAAATTTAGAAAAAACAATTTTAAAAACAAATTTAGAAGCAGCAGAAGAAATTGCAAAACAACTTCGATTGCGCAATTTGTCTGGTATCATTATTGTTGACTTTATTGATATGATGGAAGAAGAATATAAAGAAATACTGATAAAAGCTGTCAAACAAGCAGTAAAAAAAGACCATGTAAAAACAACAGTTGTTGGTATGACAGAATTAGGCTTGCTACAATTAACAAGAAAAAAAACAAGACCATCTTTACAACAAACGGTTACAGTAAAATGTTCTTGCTGCGATGGTACGGGAAGGGTGCCTTCTCTCCACTGGAAAGCAGCGCAAATGACACAAAAAATTATAACACTTTTTGAAAACACCATTTATGAAGAAGTGATTGTAGAAGCAAATGAAAAGCTACTTCAGGTGTTTTGTGGAAAAAATAAGGTGTTTCAAAAGGAACTAGAACAACAATTTCATAAAAAAATTGTGTGCCTTAAAAATGAGGATATGGAAATGTTTGAGATAAGAGAAAAACATTAGTTGTTTATGAGTGTATAAACAGATTTTTAGACTTTGAAAATAAGGTAACCACATAAAAATTTTTTGTAAGAATTATAATAATTTGACTTTAAAAATAAAAAAACGGCTTATTATGAGCTTGATAAAAGTCAGAAGTTCTTGGGGAAACTTTTTTCACTTGTGAAAAGTTTCCCCAAAGTCTACGCTTCGCTCT
>CAJUKL010000064.1:0-1178 GCA_910587195.1 uncultured Clostridia bacterium
GGTACAGAAAGTGGATATTGTTTTCAACTTTGTAGGGGAAATCAATTTCCTTTCTGCCACGCAACCGAAACGTCAAGGCGCATAGGAACTCGAAAAGACGGTACAGCCCTTGTAATCGGGGCTATACTGCCTAATCTGAAATTACTTCCCTCTAACCGTAAACATTTGATTTCTAAGGCTTTTTTCGCATTGCGGGGGCTGGATTTGAACCAACGACCTTCGGGTTATGAGGAGTGACATAGTCTTTTTTTATGACTGTAAATTTCTTACATTTCGTTAAAAAATCCAGTAAAATCAATACTTTTTAAATTTTTTATTTTCCATTTTCTAGGAAATTATAAGAGAAATTTTTCGCTTGGGTTGGGGTAACGTTGGGGTAGAATTTATAAAACACTTTATTTTATAATCATTCATTTTCCTGCATTTTTATAAAAAATATAATCTATGCAAAATTTATTGTAGTGATTGTAATTCTACTTTCTTTTTTATATAATAATAGTGAGGTGGAAGAATGAACACAAATAAAAAATATAAAGATACTGTTTTTACAAGGTACTTTTCAGATGAAAAAAAATTACGTCTGCTTTACAATGCTTTAGAACATACAAATTATGGAGAAGAAACGAAAGTCAATATTATTACATTAGAAGATATTCTTTTTATGAACCAGAAAAATGATATTTGCTTTACAATAGATAATAAATTCATATTGCTACTAGAACATCAAAGTACCATCAACAACAATATGCCTTTACGTTGCTTGCTTTATATTGCTAGAGAGTATGAAAAACTAATTGATAAAACCATTATCTATAGAAGTACATTACAAAAAATACCTACTCCACATTTTTATGTATTGTATAATGGTGTTAGAAAATATCCTAAAGAAAAAACATTAAAATTATCAGATGCTTTTTTAGCGTCACAAAATCCTATAGAATTAGAATTGTATGTAAAAGTTATCAATATCAACTATGAAGAAAATCATGCTATTCTACAGCAATGTCAATATTTAAAAGAATATAGCTATTTTATATCCATAGTAAGAACTTATCTGAAAAAAGGTTTTGAATTAAACAAGGCTATTATAAAAGCTGTAAAAATTTGTATCAATGAAAACATTATGAAAGAATTTTTGGAAAAAAATTCGAGTGAGGTGATAAATATGTTATTCACGG
>CAJUKL010000064.1:1278-9838 GCA_910587195.1 uncultured Clostridia bacterium
AATTTGATATGGATACTGCTATTAAAATTTGGAAAGAAGAAGGAAAAGATGAAGGAAAAAAGGAAAAACAAATTGAAATTGCTAAAAACTTACTTGATGTATTAGATATTGAAACTATATCTAAAAAAACAGGTTTATCCATCACTGAAATTAAAAAGCTGTTTTAATCACTGCACTAATAATTGAATTTTTGGAGAAAAATTCGAGTGAGGTGATAAATATGTTATTCACGGAATTTGATATGGATACTGCTATTAAAATTTGGAAAGAAGAAGGAAAAGATGAAGGTAGAGAAGAAGGAAAAAAAGAAAAACAAACTGAATTTGCTAAAAATCTTCTTGATGTATTGGATATTGAAACTATATCTAAAAAAACAGTTTTATCCATCACTGAAATTAAAAAGCTGTTTTAATCACTGTAATAATATAATGAAAAATAACAAAAAAGCCTTTTATTCTTTTTATAAAAAGGCTTTTTGTTTTATTAAGAATATAATTTATTTTATAATAGACATAATATTTTTCCCTATTTTTTTAAGCCTTGGTTACTTGTTTTATCTATCCTATCTAGTATAATGGGTAAAACCACTTTCATTATGTCAATAAGATAACCTGGTAATTTCATTAAAAAATCTTCTCCTTTTTAAAATTACTTTGTAAGTTTTTTCAAATTGTATATCATTTTTAAAGCAGGCACTTTTTTTGCAATTATATCAATAACCCAATCTGCAACTTCATATTCTGTTTTTTTAGTCTCTTTTTTACTTTCTGTCTTTGTAATTATCGTTTTAGTACTTTTCATAACAATATCCTCCTTAATAAAGTAACAAAATAACCTCTACTTTCTTTCTTCAAATAAAAAAATTATTTTCTAGGAAGATAGTTTGAAATAGACACTCCTAATTTAATTAAATTAGCTAACCATTTTGGAATCTCATAAGTTTTTATATCTTCTATTTCTATTGTTGTCTTTTTCTTGCTTTTAAATATAGGTACTGTATCTTTTTCCTTCATAAAAAATCCCTCCTTAATCAACAAACTACTTTTTATCCCATAACCCTCTTATTGCAAATTCTACTGTCTTATTTATATAACAAATTTCTGTACAAATATATTATTATTACATAATACTACCATAGAATTGCTTTCTTATTTATCATTATAAAGCAAAATACTGCATTTAGTCAATATAATTACTGCATTTAATTTATTAAATTATCCCTAAAATAAATATAAAATTTTTTTAGAGAGGTGATATAGATATGAATTATACACAACTTGGAAAAAGAATTAGGGAAGAACGCAAAAAAATAGGTTTAACACAATCTAAGCTAGCAGAAGATATTGATATATCTGACGCTTATATGGGACAAATTGAGAGAGGGGAAAGAAGCCTTACACTCAATACATTAGTTAGACTTGTAAATCGCTTAGGCATTTCAATAGATTATCTCTTAAAGGATTATGTCGATAATGCTGACGAAGTAATTATTAACCAATTTCGCCAGATTATCGACAATCAAAACTTAAAGCGAAAACAAATGGCTTTAGATGTCTTAAAAACTATTTTTTCTCATTTAGATGATGAATAAATTTTTTTCGATTATTTTCAGAACGCATTGCTCTCACAAATTCTACATCATAAAGTAATTTTCTGATAGCAATACAAACCAATTCATTTTTTGTGACACTATATTCTATTGCTAACTCTTTTAACTGGTCTAATAATAAAAAATCATCTATTTCTATATGTAGCTTCATGTTTTTCCTCCTAAATTCAAAATGACAGAACCGATAAATATTCTTTTCGGTTCTATTTTTTTGTATCTATATTTTCTCTTACTCTCCTATAAAATGTATTCTTTTTCATTCCAAGCAACTCCATAGCTTTTTTAGCTGTCATATCGCCTTTTTTCCACCTCTGAACAACATTTTGAAATTCTGGGTGTTCTATTCTTTTTCTACCTTTATACTTTCCTTGCTTTTTTGCTTCTGCAATGCCTTCTCTTTGTCTTTGCAAAATATATTCTCTTTCCAATTCTGCAACTGCACCAAACATAGTAAGCATAAATTTTCCTGTTGGAGTATTGGTATCAATACTTTCCTTTTTACTTACAAATATCACATTTTTGCTATTCAATTCTTCAATTAAATCCAATAAATCTTTTGTATTTCTTGCAAAACAACTAATACTTTCGCAAATTATCGTATCGCCTTGTCTTGCAAAATCCATCATTTTTTTGAGTTCTTCTCTTTGGGCATTTTTACCGCTTGCCTTATCCATAAAAATTTTTTCTACTCCTAACTCTTCCATCAAAACTTCTTGCCTAATGGTATTTTGTTCTTCTGTACTCACTCTGATATAGCCAATATTCATTTTAAATTCCTCCTTCTATTTCAATAGGGTGTACCTTTTTGAGACATATTAAATTTGTCCCAATAGACTTCTTTTCCTCTTTTATGAAACAGTTCAGAAGGAAATAGAATTCTATTGGGACACTTTTTTATCTTTCCATGTAATACTGCTTTTCTAAAATCTCTGTGATACAACATTGCAACTGTATAGGATTTTCCAATAGCTGCTCTATTTCAAATTCATCAAATCCGTATTCAAACAGTAACAATACCTCTTCTTCCGAAACTCCTACATTCTCAGCAAAATCAATCAATTCTTCTAAATAAGTTTTACAATATTCTTTTTCAAAAGGACTGTATCTTTCCTTTTTAGAAGTATTGAAATAATGTGTCAAACAGCAAACAGGATATTCAAAACTTGATTTTGTACTATTTCCCTGTTTATCAAAACAAACAATCTCCCCAGTAGATATATCAATTTTGGTATACTTTTGTTTGAAATTTATTTTCTGTATGGTATTTTTTAATAACTTTTCTGTAGAAGCATACAAATACAAACCAATTTCTTTAAAATGAAATACTGTTATAGGATTATCGCCTTTGACAATATACAAGTTATTTTTTTCATCTAATAATGTAAAACAAAAAGAGCCTTCTACTGTTTCTGCCATATCTTTTATGGCTTTTACAGTAAAGGCTCTTTGTTTTTCTATAAGTTGTACTGCTATGTAGCTATCTGTTTCAATATCTGTTTTAGCAATATCATATTTCTGTCTTAATACTTTGTCATTGTATATCATACCGTTATGTGCTAATGCAAAAGTACTGTTCTCACAATAGCCTAAAAATGGGTGATTATTGTAATTATAACAAGCATTTCCCTGCGTGGTTAATCTGGTATGCCCCATTACAACACTTGTATTTCTAGGCAGTTTAAAACGAAATTTACGGGCAGGAACGGCTTTCTTTTTGATTTGTATTCTATTTTCTGTTACAAAAGCAATACCTGTTGCATCTGTTCCTCTTTCTTCACAGCAAATAGACAATGTTTTAATGATTTTCATTTTTTGTGTTTCACTGATTGCTTTTCCGTAATCTATCATGCCAAACAAACTACACATTACATCTCCTCCTCACATAACACAGGCTCATTACAATACAATCTTCTTTCTTTCAAATATTGTATTAACTCTGGCACTTTTTCACTATCTAATTGAGAAACAAAACCATTCCATGACAGCTTGTCTAATTCTTCATCAGAAAAAGAAATTGCTACATCACAGATTTCATTTACCATCTGTAATGTAGCAATAAATGTATTGTACTTTAATGTCCCTCTAAATAATCGAAATTCTATTGTTTCATAGTTGTTTAAATTCACACAGGTATAACGACCGTTTTGGCTGCCCTTTGCATGATAAAGCGTTTCTTTGGGAGAGTTTTTTCTGCCGTATCTATTTGCCCATTGTTTCATTTGTTTTTCTGTTCTTCTGCTAAAACATAGCATTTCATTCCAAAACATCTCTACAAAATATAGTACTCTCGAAATAGCATTTTCTTGTTCTTCTGCATATTCTCCAAAATAATTTCTATTAACATGAATATGCAATCCTGCTGTACCTGATTGATGACTGTAATATCCCATATGAACCGCTTTTTTCATAATTTCCTGCCAATTCATATTATTTTTGTGATAATACAATGTCATAGGATAACTTACGATTTCAAATCCATCTGATAAACTGCCATCTTCTTTTATGTAAATATGTTCTTCTACTTCATTCGCTAACTCTAAAATTTTCTTTGCATTGTCATAATCTTTTCCACCATCATCAATTTCCAATTCCACACCAAAGAAGCGATTTCCTTTTCCATAAAACACAGGATAAGGTTTATAGCCATAATCATGAATCAATTTTCTTTCTATTTTTTCATGATAACACTCTTCACAATAATAGATGCCGTGTTCACAATAAGCACTGTCCAATGAAATATGTTCTTCACATTGATTACAGTTTGTGTAATAGTGATGATAACAATAGGAACATAAAGGAGTATCTTCTGTGCCTTCATTTTCGCTGATATAAATTCTTTCTCCACACTCTGCACAAGTGTCTGTTAACTCTTCAAAGCAATCCAAGCAATATACTTCCTCTTCCATAAAATAAGCAGTTTCTTCTGTCAATTCTTGTTCACATTGACTGCAATAAAATACTTCTCTCATATCATTTCACTCTCCTTTTTTATTTTCTTTGTTGTTGATGTGTTCTTGTACTGCTTTTGCGAAAATAGTCACTGCAATTAATACTTTTTCGAGTACTTCTTTAAAAATCTTCATATTGTATTTCCTCCTTTTTCTGTTTTTATAAAATGGTTTTTTATATTACATCAGTATAATATATCATTGAAATGCTTGAAAATACGATAAAAATACTCTTTTTGGTCATTCGTATTTCTCCAAAAATCATTGACATATTATCTCTATGCATCAAAAGAAAATAGAATTTTATTGTCACATGAACACAAAAATAAAATCAGAAAGGAGAGAAAAAAATGTTTAAAAAAAGAGGTCAAAATGAAGGAAGTATTAGACAAAGAAAAGATGGAAAATATGAAGTTCGTATTACAGCAGGAATTGATTTTGAAAAAGGTACTATAAAAAGAGTTTCATTTTACGCAAATTCTAAAACAGAAGCAAATAAGATTTTAAAAGAAGAAGCATATAAATTTTCAAATTGCAACTATGTAGATGTCGCAAAAATGACAACTTATCAATATATAAAACTATGGCTTAAAACTTATGTCAAAAATACGGTAAAAGATTCTACTTATATCAGTTATGAAGGATATGTTGAAAATTATTTTAAAAATACCATTGGAGAAATTCCACTAAAAAAGTTAAATACACATACCATACAAGAACTTTACAATTATAAAACAGAAATGGGATTATCTGCTAAAACAATCAGAAATATGAATAGTTGTCTTCATAAAGCACTATCACAGGCTGTAAAAGAAAACTATTTGTTTCAAAATCCTTGTGGTGGTGTACAACTGCCTAAAAACAGAAAAAAGAGAGTTTCTATATTTTCTCATGAAGAATGTAATATGCTCATTAGAGAAAGTTACAACCATCGTTATGGCGTTTTTATCCGCTTGACATTGGCAACAGGCTTACGCTTAGGAGAGTTATTAGGATTGCGCTGGCAGGATATTGATTTGTATTCAGGTACTTTGCACGTCAATCAGTCACTAAACCGCTTAAAAGATGTTACAAGCAAACAGAAAACACGCATTGTAATAGAAACCCCAAAAACAGAATGTGCCATTAGAAGTATTCCTTTGCCAGAAGGAGCAATTAGAGAGTTAATACTATGGAAAAAACAACAAGACAACGAAAGAAAAAACTTTAAGAAAGAATATCGTTCATTCGATATAGTAGTAACACAACCAAACGGCTACTACATAGAGCCTAGAACATTCAAAGACCATTACAACAAAATGCTGAAAGCAGCAAAAATACCACACCATACCTTTCATAGTTTAAGGCACACATTTGTTACCATCGCTTTAGAGGAAAAAATGGATATGAAAACAGTATCCGCTATTGCAGGACATTCTTCTGTTTCTTTTACATTAGACACTTATGGTCATGTTTTAGAAGAACATAAAAGAGAAAGTATGAAATTGATGAATAAACTTTATATACAAGATATGGAGCAGAAAGAACACAAGTATGCTATTTTAGTAAAGCAAAATGATAAAAATAGTTATATTTTTCAGTCTGTAGACTTTCCAGAAATTCAATATACTGGTACAGAAATGCTTTCTGGAATGAATACACTAACACAAAATATAAAACAATTTGTAATAGAACACCCTTATAAAATACCAATAGAGCAAATCAATTACATACCTCAAACAGCAGGAGAAATCGTATTCTATGTAAATGTATAATACCAAAAATCTCCTATGCAATACCAAACGTCATAGGAGATTTTTTTTGATTTCAAATAATATAGATATACTTTTTATTATTTTAATCATTGATTCATTTGTTTTTGTAGAAGAATTTCTATAATATACACTGTTTTTACTCAATAAGTTACTTATCTAGTTATCCAATTATCTTTTTATCTAGTTAGGAGGACTATACATGAATACATTGCTATTTTCAATCCATACATTTGAATGTGGAAGGAAGCTAACACAAATACAATATCGTACATTAATGAAAAATATACAAGAGGATAACAAGCAATATCATTATCGTTGTTTTTGGAAAAACAATATCTATTTTTGTCATAAGTATCAAAAACGAGGATTACAGATACAGATTTCTAAAAATCCATATCAAAGCTATTATCAGCTTAATTTAACGGTCAATCCTCAAACAATACTGCACCCTGATAATTTAATATGGATTTACAATACACATACTACACCATTGTCAGAATTATTTGTACAAGTAAATGCTATGTTATCTTTTTTAGGGAATCATTATCGCTTAGAACACTTTATTCTCAAAAGAATAGATTGTTGCGTTGATATAGATTTGCAAAATAACCAAACTGTCGAAGAATATATCAGACTGCTTAAAAAAGGAAATAAACCTTATGGTTATTATGACAATCAAATGATATTAAAACATCAAGGAAAAAATATATCTAAAAAGAATGGTATTGATTTTATCAATCATCAAGGAATACAATTTTCTGCTTATAATAAATATAAACAGTTACTTTCTATTAAACTATCAGAAGAGATAGCAAAGCAGGCAGAAACTATTTTACGTGTAGAAGTAAAGCTATTTCACAAAAAACTAAAAGAGATACTACAATACAATTCTCTTTTTTTCAATGAATATGTTTCAGAAACAATGCTTTATTACTTTATTTCAAATAGCAAAAATATACTGTTTCATTATTTAAGTAAACTATCCTACAAAGGTACATATTACAAAAAAGAGCAAGCAATTACTATGATACAACATAGCAATCTCAAACGAAAACAAAAAGAAAATTGTATATTGCTATTAGAAACCGCTACATTACATAAAAATGTTAGAAAAGCAATAGAATCTCTAAAAGAAAGTTATCACTTTTCTAACACCAAAGTAAATGCCATATTAAAACAATTAGAAAAACTTAATATCAATCCTGTTACCATAGCAAAGAATAGAAAAATACAAAAATTAGGTAGTATCTTAGGGCAGTACTTTTACTAATTAACTTTATCCTTCCTTACTGCTAAAACATAAATTTTTTTATTTTGATAAATTTTTTCTTTTCCATTAGCATGCTTTTTTGTCAATATGATATTTTCTTGCTTTAAAAAAGAAAAAAGTTCTTCTTTTCTATATTGTAAATCAATATGAGAAAATTTTTCAAAATTTTCTAAAACATCATGATAGGAAAAATAATAACATTTATAGTTATTATTTCTCTCTTTTCCTTCCCAATAAATAAAATTAGGAAAAATACTTTTTTCTAAAAAAATAGCATTAATATATTTTTTGAATTCTTCCCATATCTCTACTACATCTTTTTCTTGATATTGTTCCTGAACTTCTTGCTTTTCTTCTACTCTTAAAATAGAAGAACATATACAACTTTGTAAAAAAAAGTTTTTTGAATCATTTCTAAATTGTTGCTTTATATCAATTATATCTTTTTCATGTCCCTTTAAATACTTATTCCAAAATAATTCTATGAAAAAATTATAACAAAAATAAAGTTGTATAATCATTTCTATTTTATTACCATCATATATTGGATTTTGTTCTAGTTCAGATTGAAATGTTACATACTCTTTTAAAAAATTTTTCATGTGTTGTATCTTGATAGTGTTTATTTCTTTATCTTTTTGTGAAATAAGAGCAGAAATTTTATGCTTATATCCTTTTATTTGTAAATAATCTGATATTTCTTGAATAAAATTTAAAATACATAGATAAATAGTAGCTCTTTTCTGCTTGATACTTTCTTCTTCTAAATCATCTTTTGTCCAATTTAATTGTCCAATATCAAAAGAAAAAATATATTCCCAATCCATTCTTATTTGAGACAAAAATACAGGAGAATATATTATTTTACTATTTCGTACTCCTGTTAATATTTCTTTTAATATTTTATCTGTTTTTTTAAAAATATTATTATTGTTTTCTATTATCTGATCCGAAAGGCATACCCAGTCTATCAGATTTT
>CAJUKL010000065.1 GCA_910587195.1 uncultured Clostridia bacterium
ACCAGTGACACGAGGATTTTCAGTCCTCTGCTCTACCAACTGAGCTATCTGGGCAAGGAAATAGAGTGCCCGAGACCGGAATCGAACCGGTACGGGTGTTACCCCGCAGGATTTTAAGTCCTGTGCGTCTGCCAGTTCCGCCACTCGGGCTAAAGCCATTTCCTTTTATTTATTTTGCAATCAGCTGACTGCTTGTATATAATAACAAAGTTTTTTAAAGATGTCAACACTTTTTTTAAATTTTTTTTATTTTTTTTACAAAATCTTATTTTTTCCTTATTTTATCAGCATTTCAGGTCAAATTAAAGTTGCACTTTTTATGGTAAAAAACAAAAAATAAGCAATAACTAGCAGCATTAAAGGGGTTGTAAAAAACCAACGAACAACTGGCAAATCATTTTTTTGTTTAAAAAAGATAGAAATAGTTTTTCTTTTTTTCCATAGTAAAAAAAAGCTAGCAAAAGCACAAAAAAATAAAAATATGGTATCCAGTGTCCATACAATACTAAATTTCTCACCTAACCACCCTGTAATCTCTACAGAAAGATTATTTAGCACATGTAAAACAATCGCTGCTGTCAAAGAATATCTTTGCGCAAGATAGCCAAATAAAATTCCTATCATCATTGTAATAGGAAACTGAACAATATTTTGGTGAAGCAAACCAAATAAAAAAGCGGTAATCAATACTGCAAAATGTTTTCCATATTTTTCTAAATATTGCATTACGATTCCCCGACAAAGAATTTCCTCAGCAATCGGCGCAACAATCACAGAATAAATAAAAGCAGAAAAAAGTACAGAAGAACCAGAAGCCATATCTGCCGCTTCTTCAAAACTATAGCCCATATTTTCTGCAAGCAAAGCCATAGGCAATAAAATATAATTGCCCAAAAGCTGCAAACCCTGCATTAAAATATAAAATACAAGCATTGTTTTTAGAGTAATTTTTTCTTTTTTTTGGAAAGAGGGCATTTGTTGTAAAATCAATCCTACTGTTAAAAAACCGATAACAGAAGCAATACTTAATGCAATCCCACTGTTATATACCAAATCGGCTGCCTGCTCCCACTGTATTTCACGAAATCCCAAAAGCAATACAGTCATTTCCATAAAATCTACACCTAACACTACAACTTGAAAAAGAAACTCGTAAACAATAATAGCGATTGCTAAAAAAAGAAATTCCTTTTTTGCCTTCTTTTTTTCTATTTCCAAATTTTTCACCTGCTTTCCTAAAATAATTTTTTTAAAAGTGTATCTTATACAAGCATTTCCGCATACATATAACTAAATAAATCTGATAGGAGTTTTCCAATGATGTATTATAACAACAAATCAAGTAAAATTTCTGCAAACGAAATGCAAAATAATGTTATGGGTACCACAGGCTGCACTTGTGGCAATCTTCCTAACAATACTCCCACTGTACCAAGTACCCCAACACCAAGTGTTCCCACCATGCCAACTTCCCGTTATCTAGGATTGCAAGGTATTGTTACCAATATTTCTAACTTAAATGATGATGGTTGTACCAAACTTTTTGAGGTACGCGACCAGAATGGACGTATTACAAATTTTGTCATCACTCCTTGCACTTATTTTATTAATCAAGCTAATATTGCAAAAGGAATGTCTATCACTGTTTTTTATGATGCTGATGCACCTGCTGTATTAATTTATCCACCACGTTTACAAGCAACCGTTGTTGCTTCTAACAATTTAAACAAAAATGTAAAAGTAGACTATTTTGACGCAAACTTGCTTAGCCAAGACAAAGCAATGCAATTAAATATCAGCGAAAATACAGAAATTATAATGGAAAACGGACAAAGTTTTACCGGAAATTTAGGAAACCATTATCTTGTAGTAATCTATACCACATCTACAAGAAGTATTCCTGCACAAACAACACCAGAAAAAGTCATTGTACTCTGCCAAAGCATTGCATAATTTTAAAAATAAAAGGACAATACTAGCCAAACAGGTTAGCATTGTCCTTTTTATTAGTATTGCAGCACAGACTCCACAACATAATTTTTTAATACTTCTCTGCCTTTTAAGTCTTTTAATTCTATCAAAAAATCAAATGCAACAACTTCTGCTCCAGCTTCTTCCACCATTTCTGCAATCGCCTTTGCAGTACCTCCTGTTGCTAACAAGTCATCAATAATCACTACTTTTTGTCCTTTTTTTAAAGCATCTTCATGGATTTCTATGGTGGCAGTACCATATTCTAAAGCATATTCCTTACAAATTGTTTTTGCTGGCAATTTTCCTTTTTTTCTGACAGGAATAAATGCTTTTTTTTGATTATATGCAATCGGCATACCAAACAAAAAGCCTCTGGATTCCGGCCCTAAAATCACATCATATTCCAGTTCTTTTAATTTATGCTGTAGTTGGTCTACTGCTTGTTGTAGGGCTTCTGGTTCTTTTAATAAAGTTGTAATGTCCCGAAAAATAACACCCTTTTCTGGAAAATCTGGAATAGAGCGTATTTTGCTTTTTAAATCCATAAATTTCTCCCCTTTTCTATAGTCTATTCATAAAAGCGAAAATCTTTAATATGCAGTTGTATCATACTTTCTCCCCGAAAGGTATTGATTTCAATGCTATATACAAAGTCCATTGTTTGCTCAAAATGTCCATCTGCTAACATTTTATCACAATTTTTTTCTCCATACAATCGTTTTGTTATTTCTATCAATTTACTAAAACCATCAAAAGAAATTGCCTGCAAAGAAATTCCATTTTGTTTCAATTTCATTTTTAAGATATTTTTTTCTTTTCCCACAAGATAAAAATTTTCCATTTGAACATTTTTGCTGCCAAAAAGAGGAGCATGATTTCCCTTTCCAAAGGGTGCCATGTTTTGTAACTCTTTGGCTAATATCATATCAATTTCTTTAAAATCAAGTTGTTTTTCAATTTTCAGCATAGGTAAAAGCTGCTGTTCTGTCAATTTACAATTTTCATTTAATTTTTTTTGTAAAATTTCTATATTTTCATAGGGTAAAGAAAGCCCTGCTGCCATAGGATGACCACCAAATTTAATAAATAACTCTTTACAAGCATACAATTCCTCAAACATATGATAGCCTTCAATACTTCTGCCAGAACCTTTTGCTGCATTTTCTGCTTTTGTAATTAAAATGGTTGGTCGATAAAAAATTTCTTTTATACGTCCTGCAACAATTCCTGCAATACTTTCTTGTATATTTTCTTGAAACAACACGAGCACTTTATCAAGCGGTTTACTTTTTAATTCTTCTATTACTTTTTCTGTTGCTTTTTCTGTCATTTGTTTTCTGCTTTCGTTTTGTTCAATTAAAGTAAGAGCATACTCTCTTGCTTTTTCTGGCACTTCTTCACAAAACAAAGATACGGCTGTAGTTGCCGTTTCCAATCTGCCTGCGGCATTGATACAAGGTCCTATAATAAAGCCAATATGATATTCTGTTAATTCTTTTTGCTCTAAATTTGTTTCTTCTAAAAGTGTCTTTAAACCAATATTTGTTGTCTGTGTCATGGTTTTAAGACCTCTTTTTACAATAATCCTATTTTCTTCCATTAAATCCACAATATCACAAACAGTAGCCAATGTTGCCAAATGAAGGCACTCCATTTCCAGTGTAGCATGATGTATTTGCTGTCTTTCTAAAAAAAGTAGTGCTAATTTATAACATAATCCTGCTGCACAAAGTGCTTTAAAAGGATAGGCACATTGTTTTTGTTTTGGGTCAATCACAGCATCTGCGATGGGTATAATATCATTTCCATTTTCATCAAAAGCAGCTTCGTGATGGTCTATTACAACAACAGTCATACCAAATTCTTTTGCTTTTTCAATTTCTTGCAATGCAGAAATGCCATTATCACAAGTTAAAAGAAATTGGATTCCTTTTTGATGTAAGGTTTCCACTGCTTTTATATTTAAACCATAGCCTTCTTTTTGTCGGTGCGGAATATAATATAGGACATCTGCCCCACAATAGCGCAAAACTTTATACCATATTGCTGTACTTGTGACACCATCTACATCATAATCACCATAAATGGCAATTTTTTGTTTTTCTTTTAATGCTTTTTCTAATAATTCCATAGCTTTTTGTGCATCTTTCATAGGCTTATCCCCTAAAATGGGATAAAGAGGCATATTTTCTGCATATAAAAATGTTTTTGCCTGTTTTTTAGTAGCAATTCCCCTATTTGCTAAAACACAAGCTGTTGCCTGTCGGATATGGAGTACCTCTGACATCTTTTGTATATTAACTTTGATTCTTTTTTGTGTCCATCGGCTTTCCAAAAAAACTTCCCCCTTTTCTATTTAATTCTCCTATCTTTATTTATAACAAAAGAAACAGACGTAAAATACGCCTGTTAGTTTATTAAAAGACCTTAGGAACTTTGTTCCCAAACCCTTACAAGCTTTTTGAAAAAAGCTTGACCAAAAACTTTATCTTTTGCACACGGTACAAAACAGATTTTTAACCACTGATGCTCTGTTGTCATTCCTCTTAAGTAACCACTCAACTCCAATGTACAGCAGCGAAACATCAGTTTTGCACAAAAGTTCTTTGCTACCTTTCTTTCAAAAAAGGTAGCAGAAAGTGGTTTCTGTTAAACTTAATAGAAGTCGGAAGTTCTTGGAAAAACTTTTTTCTCTTGTGAAAAATTTTTCCAAAGTCTATGCTTTGCACCTTTTCAAAAACACGCTTGCAAGCGTAAAAAGACTAAAACCTTGAGAGCCCTGCTCTCAAACCCTACAAGCTTTTTGAAAAAAGCTTGACCAAAAACTTTATCTATTGCATATGGTACAAAACAGATTTTTAACCACTGGTGCTCCGTTGTCGTTCATCTACAACAACCATTCAAGCTCAACGCACAGCTGCAAAACGCTAGTTTTGCACAAAAGTTCTTTGCTTACTTTCTTTCAAGAAAGTAAGTCAAGAAAGTGTGTTCTTTTCATTTTTTGGCAAAAATAAATACCATATAGAACCAGAAATAAAAATAGAAGAATATGCACCTGCAATAATACCAACTATCATAGGTAAGGAAAAATCTTTAATGGATTGTACTCCTAAAATATAAATTGCACCAATGGTAAACAATGTGGTCAATGTAGTATTAATAGAACGCCCCAAAGTTTGGCTAATACTTTTATTAATTTTTTCCGCTGTCTGATATTTTCTAAATTTAGAACCATTTTCTCTAATTCTGTCAAAAATAACAATGGTAGAGTTAATGGAATACCCTAAAATAGTTAAAAGTACCGCTATAAAGGCATTATCCACAGGAATCCGAAAAACTGCATAACAAGTCATTACAATCAAAACATCATGCACTAAAGCAATAATTGCACTGCCACCAGCACGCACATCTTTAAAACGGATAGAAATATAAATCAACATACAAACACAAGCAATTAAAACTGCTTTGATTGCTGTCATTTGCATTTCCCGGCTCACAGTTGCAGAAACATCTACAATAGAATCAATGACCGCATTCGTATATTTTTGTTTGATACTTTCAGAAAGCTTTGTTCGTGTATCTCCATCAATAGACTGCATTTTAATAGAAACACTGTTTGTTCCGATAATTCTTTGCACTTGAGGGCTTTTTTGTCCGGTTACTTCTTCAATGATGTGTGTAATGTCATCATTGGAAAATTCTTCTCCTATTTGCACACTCATAGAAGTTCCTCCAGTAAATTCAATTCCAAAATTAAACATACCCTTTCCTGCATTGCTATTGATTATCATAGTAACGATGCCGGCTAAAATAATTACAATCGACACCGCAAAAAATTTGAATCTGTTTTCTACGATTTTCATTATTTTTGCCTCCTTATTTTATACGTAATACATAATATTTTGGATTATTAATACCAATATATATCATGCCTTGTAATATCATTCTTGTAATAAAAATTGCTGTAAACATAGAAATAATAATACCTATCATTAAAGTTTGTGCAAATCCTTTTACTGTTCCGGTACCCAACCAAAACAATACAACGGCTGCAATCAATGTTGTCACGTTACCATCAATAATTGCTGGCAACGCTCTTGAAAATCCATTATGAACCGACACCCGTAAAGAATGTCCAGCTATCAATTCTTCTTTTATTCTTTCAAAGATAACAACATTTGCATCTACTGCCATCCCTACAGAAAGCACAATGCCAGCTATACCAGGTAATGTCAAGGTAACATGTAACACACTCAATGCTACCAATTCTAATCCCACATAAATAACTAACGCCCAATCAGCAGCAAATCCCAATGCTTTATAAATGACTAACATAAACAATAACACAAGGCAAATACCAATTATACCCGCTTTTAAACCAGAAGAAAGTGCATCTGCACCCAATCTTGCGCCAACATTTTCCATTTTTAGGATATTTAAGTTAAATGGTAAGGAACCTGCTCGAATCAAAGAAGCTGTTTTTTCTGCTTCTTCCGGTGTAAAATGTCCTGTAATCATTGCATTTCCATCTGTAATTTCTGCATTTACAATCGGAGCACTTACAATTTCATCATCCAAAATAATAGCAATCGGCTTTCCAATATTATTTTTGGTTGCTTCTGCAAAAAGTTGCCTTCCTTCTGCTGTAAATTCTAAGGATACATAAGGTTCTGAAACACCCTGTTGTGAAACCTGTCCAACTTGTTTTCTGGCATCTGCTATCATATCTCCAGTCAAAAGAACTTGTCCAGTTTCGTCCACAAAAGATAATTGCGCTGTTTGTCCAATTTCCTTAATTGCTTCTTCTGCATTTTCCACACCCGGAATATCAACTCTCAAGCGTTTTTCTCCTTCTTTTGCAACTTCTGCTTCTGTCCAGTTATTCCAATCTAATCTTCCTTGTATCAGAGAAACAGCCGCAGCCATTTCTTCTTCTGTTACATTTTCTTTATCAGCTTCATATAATATCTGTACGCCGCCACTTAAATCTAAACCCTGTTTGACATTCCAAATACTGCCTTGTTTCTTTTCACCAATTCCCTGATAAGAAACAAAAGCCAAAGTACCTGCCAATATTAGCATAATGCAGAGCATTAAACTGCCCTTTCCTTTCATATAGAAAAACCTCCTTTTTTAAAATTAAATTTTATTAGTAGATGGGTCTTTACTTCTTTTAAAAGTCTGTTCACACTAGACTTGAAGCCTTGAAAATATTAGTTTTCAGGTGTGGACAGTTTTTTTATTTTTAGAATAATGGTAGATTTTCCAAAGAAAAAAATTCTCGTTTCTAACTAATTTAGAACCTTGGGACGTTGTCCCAAACCCTACAAGCTTTTTGAAAAAAGCTTGACCAAAAACTTTATCTTTCGCGAACGCAACAAAACAAATTTTTAACGTATGGTGCTCCGTTGTAGTTCAACTCAAGCAACCACTCAAGCCCAACGCATGGCAGCAAAACGCCAGTTTTGCACAAAAGTTCTTTGCTTACTTTCTTTCAAGAAAGTAAGTTAAGAAAGTAATTCCTTTGCTTTTATCATAATGGCACATTCTATCCTTTTGCGTTGCATTTTGCAGCCAATTTCATATGGCTTTAAAATATCTCTGTTTTCTTGATACGCATTTGCTGCACAACCACCACTGCAATAAAATTTTGCCCAACATTTTTTACATTCTTCTTTTGCATATACATTACACTTTGAAAAAGTCTTTCTTTGCTCCTGATTTACAATTCCTTCATATACCGTTCCCATTTTAAATTCTGGTATCCCCACAAACTGATGGCAAGGATATAATTCTCCTGATGGTGTAACTGCAAGATATTCTGTGCCAGAACCACAGCCTACCAAACGCTTCATAACACAAGGTCCACCACTTAAATCAATATTAAAATGAAAAAAGTGAAATCCATTTCCTTTTTGATTTCTTTCATAAACCTCTTTTGCTAGTTTTTCATATTCTTCATAAATTTGTGGCAATTCTTTTTCTGTAATTGCATAGGGCATACTTTGGTCTGCTACCACTGGCTCAACAGAAATTTGTTGAAATCCTAAATCTGCCATATGAAGAACATCTTTACAAAAATCAAGATTGTATTTTGTAAAAGTTCCCCTAATATAATAATTTGTTTGATTTCTACTTTCTGCTGCTTTTTGAAATTTGGGCACAATAACATCATAGCTACCTTGTCCACCTGCACGTGGTCGCATTCTGTCATTGATTTCTTTTCTGCCATCTAAACTTAACACCAAATTATGCATATTTTCATTGATAAATTGTTGCTTTTGGTCATCTAATAAAATACCATTTGTTGTAATAGTAAAACGAAATAGTTTATTATGTTCTTTTTCTAACTTTCTGCCATATGCCACAATTTCTTTGACAACATCAAAATTCATCAATGGTTCTCCGCCAAAAAAATCCACCTCTAAATTTTTACGGGAGCCAGAATGTTCTATTAAAAAATCAAGTGCTTTTTTTCCTACTTCTGCACTCATTAACTCTCTTTTTCCGTGATATTCTCCTTCTTCTGCAAAGCAATACTGACATTTTAAATTGCAGTCATGCGCTACATGCAAGCAAAGTGCTTTTACTACAGTGTCATACTTGTCCAACATAGGCAAGATTTGTTCATAATCATCTTCTGTATAAAGCATACCTTCTTTTTCCAGTATAGATAATTCTTCCACTGCCTCCTCTATTTGCTCCATATCATATTGGGGAAATTTTAATTGTAAAGCATTTTTAGGTATTTCTTTCCAGTTATCCGCTAAATCATAGACAACATCATCTACCACATGGATTGCTCCACTATTGACATCTATTACAATATTTACACCATTTTGGCGAAATTTATGTATCATTTCTTTTCCTCCTCTGTCAATTTTCTATCACATAAAAAGAAAGGCTATTTTCTATCATGGAAAACAGCCTTCTTGAATGGACGCTTGATTATTTTTGTTCACAGGACTGATTTGCTACGGTACAAGAAGTCTTACAAGCTGACTGACAAGAAGTTTGACATTCTCCACAGCCACCTGTTGTGATTGTCTTTTTCAACATTTTTGTATTTAATGTTTTTATGTGTTTCATTTTTTATAATCCTCCCTTAAAAATTTTATAAATTTGTACCATTATAGCATGAAAAATTCTATTTGAAAATAGTAATCTTAAAATTTTTTACACTTTCTCTTACTTTCTTGAAAGAAAGTAAGCAAAGAACTTTTGTGCGAAACTTCGTTTCGCAGC